>NZ_JAERQZ010000001.1:3084965-3414372 GCF_016735515.1 Piscinibacter sp. HJYY11
CGTCTCGGTCGCATCGATCAGCGCACGCAGCCTCGGGCTGGCTTCGTGATCGCGCTGGAGCAGGACGACGGACGGCATGAAGTGGTGCGCTGGCGGGCAGTGAATGGCGGGCATTGTTGGGACTGCCACCTCATGGTGCATCCCCTCAAACCCGCGTTCATCCCCGTGATCGGGGGGGGCTTTGTAGCCAAGCGCTACGAGGCGAAAAGCGCGCTCGCGCGCCTCAGGAAGGTGTGGCCTGGAAGCTGTGCGCACTGGCCATCGGCCAGTACAGCTTGAACACGTTGTGCGGCATCTCGCCGTGCAGGAGCGCACCCGGCTGCACGAAGGAGAGCAGGTTCGCGAGCAGCTTCACCTGGTGGTCGCTGCAGCGGCGCACGATGTGCGAAGCCGTGATGCCCGCAGGGTGATCGAGACCGGCGGCCTGCACCAGCTCCTTCAGCGCATGCAGCGTGCTCCGGTGGTACTGGTACACACGCTCGGCCTTGGTCGGCACCACGAGCGCCCGCTGTCGCTGCGGGTCCTGCGTGCTCACGCCGGTCGGGCACTGGCCGGTGTGGCAGGCCTGTGCTTGTATGCAACCCAGCGAGAACATGAAGCCGCGTGCCGAATTGCACCAGTCGGCTCCCAGCGCCATCATGCGCGCGATGTCGAAGGCGCTGATGACCTTGCCGGCGCAACCGAGCTTAATCTTGTCGCGCAGGTTCAGGCCGACGAGCGTGTTGTGCACGAGGAGCAGGCCTTCCTGCAGCGGCGCGCCCACGTGGTCGGTGAACTCGAGCGGCGCGGCACCGGTGCCGCCTTCGGCGCCGTCGATCACGATGAAGTCGGGCGTGATGCCGGTCTCGAGCATGGCCTTGGCGAGGCCGAACCATTCCCACGGGTGGCCGATGCACAGCTTGAAGCCGGTCGGCTTGCCGCCAGACAGCTCACGCAACTGGTCGATGAACCTCATCATGCCGATCGGCGTGTCGAAGGCGCTGTGCTTGGCGGGCGAGATGCAGTCGACCCACGGCGGCACGCCGCGCGCTGCCGCGATCTCCAGCGTGACCTTCGGGCCCGGCAGCATGCCGCCGTGGCCGGGCTTGGCGCCCTGGCTGAGCTTGAGCTCGATCATCTTCACCTGCGGCAAGGTCGCATTCCCGGCGAAGCGCTCGGGGTCGAAGCGGCCCTGCGCATCGCGGCAGCCGAAGTAGCCAGAGCCGATCTCCCAGATGAGATCGCCCCCGTGCTGCTGGTGGTGCACGCTGATCGAGCCCTCGCCGGTGTCGTGCGCGAAGTTGCCGCGCTTCGCGCCCGCGTTGAGCGCGAGGATGGCGTTCGCGGACAACGCGCCGAAGCTCATCGCCGAAATGTTGAAGACGCTGGCCGAATAGGGCTGCGCACGCGTGGCGCCGATGGTCACGCGAAAGTCGTGCGTGGCGAGTACGGTGGGCACGAGCGAGTGGTTGATCCATTCGTAGCCGGTGGCGCCCACGTCCATCTGCGTGCCGAAGGGTCGCTTGTCGGGCTCGCCCTTGGAGCGCTGGTAGACGAGCGAGCGCTGCTGGCGGGAAAACGGCGCGGCCTCGTTGTCGCTCTCGATGAAGTACTGCCGCATTTCGGGCCGGATGAACTCGAGCAGGAAGCGCAGGTGCCCGATCACCGGGTAGTTGCGCAACACCGAGTGGCGCGTCTGCGTCACGTCGTGCAGGCCCAGGCCCAGCAGCAGCGCACACAGCAGCACCAGGCCCCCGCCGGTGCCAAACGCGACCCAGGTGAAGGCGCTCAGCAGCAGCCCCACCGCGCACAGCAGCCACGCGGCATAGCGGACCGGGAAGTACTGGTTGAGCTTGTCCAGCCAGGCGTGCATCGGGTTCCCTCGTCGACGTGGGCGTCGGTCTCGCGCGATGGTAGACGCGCGGCTTCCCGTTCATGGGTGCGAAATGCGACATGGACACCGCCCTTCTCGCTTCGTATGCTCCCGCGGTCTTCTGCTCTGCGAGCCTGCATGCCCCCTTCGTCTTCTTCGCGCCTGGCGCTGCTGTTGTGCGGCCTGCTGGCCAGCGTCACGTCCGCCCCCTGGGCCGCACCGGCCTCGGCCTCGGCCGCTGGCGCCACGGCGTTCGGCAACGTCGCCCTGCGCGACACCCGCTGGGCGCTGCAGACCCTCGACGGCGCGCCGGTCGCCGCGGCGGGCGCACGCGGCCCGGTGCAGCTCACCTTGCGCAGCACCTCCCAGCACCTCACCGGCTTTGCCGGCTGCAACACGCTGCGGGGCCGCTACACGCAGCGCGGCACCTCGATCGCGCTCAAGCCGCTCGCCACCACCCGCATGGCCTGCGCGCCCGAGGTGATGGAACAGGAAGCGCGCCTCCTGCAGGCCCTGGCCTCCATCGACAGCTACCGCATCGAAGGCCGGCAACTGAGCCTGATGCAGGCCGACGTGGTGAAGCTCACGTTCCAGGCCACGCCAGCGCGCTGAAGGCGAGCCCTCCCACCTCATCCTCGCCCGCTTCGGCACGCTGAAGCGTTGTTTGTGCACGGGCGTGCGTAGCAAGTCGCGCCAAACAAGCGTGAACGGCGTCGCACTCCGGCGCTGAATTCCGGCCGTGTCACCTAGGCGTCTCGACAAGGGTGGGGCCGGTCACTAGCCTGCCGACAAGTAAAAACCTCCCATACCTAGAAGTACCCCATGACGATGAATCGCCGCCTGTTCCTCAGCCGCTCCGCCCAGACCGCCGCCGCGCTCGGCATCGCCAGCTGGTTGCCCAGTTCACAAGCCGCTGCGGAAGCCATCTCGTCCCGGCACGTCACCTTCGGCAGCTCGCTGCCGCTGACCGGCCCGCTGGGCGCCTCGGGCAAGGACCACGTGATGGGCATCCAGGCCGCGTTCGCCGCGGTCAACCGCGCCGGCGGCCTCCATGGCCGCGAGCTGCGCCTGATCACCATGGACGACGGCTACGCCGCCGCCCGGTCGGCCGAGAACGTGAAGCAGATGGTGGCCGACAACTCGGTGATGGCGCTCGTCTCGCAGGTGGGCACGCCCAACACCGCGGCGCTGCTGCCCATCATCGAGAAGGCCGGCCTGCCGCTGGTGGGCCCGATCACCGGCTCGGGCGCCCTGCGCAACCCGCAGCTGCGCAACGTCTTCCACATCCGCCCGAGCTATGGCGAGGAAGTGACGCGCATGGTCGAGCAGCTGGTGAAGATGGGCCTGTCGAACATCGCCTTCGTCTACCTCGACAATCCCTTCGGCAAGGAAGTGCTGGCGCAGGGCAAGGCCGCGCTCGCCGCCGCCAGGCTCACCGCCAGCGGTGAATTCGCGCTCGCCTTCGACGGCAAGAACGCCGCCGAGGTGGCCCAGCGTGTCGAGGACTCGCGCGCCGGCGCCGTGTTCCTCGCCACCACCGGCTCGGGCGTGACCGACTTCGTGATCGCCCTGCGCGGCAGCATGGGCTCCATCCCGATCGTGGGCCTGTCGGTCACCTACTCCGACCTGCCGCGCCTCGGCAAGGACCGCGCGCTGGGCCTCGCGATGGCCTCGGTCTTCCCGAGCTTCAAGAGCAAGAAGTTCGCGCTGATCCGCGAGCACCAGGCCGACATGGACGCGATGGGCTTCGACGCGCCCACCGGCTCCGCCGTCGAGAGCTGGATCAACGCCCGCGTGCTGATCGAAGGCGTGCGGCGCGCCGGCCGCGACCTCCACCGCGACAAGCTGCGTGCCTCGCTCGCCAGCATCCGCGGCTTCGAGCTCGGCGAACTCGTCATCAACTTCAGCAGCGCCGCGCCCTATGTGGGCACGCTGCCGGTGAAGCTCGGCGTGATGGGCCCCGACCTCACACTCCGCGTTTGAACTGATCACGTTTGAACGGATACCGTCGGTTTTGGCACGTCTGTGAACATCGATCCACAACGACATACAGGAGACAGCTTCCATGACCCTGAACCGCCGCCTTTTCCTCCGCCGGGCCACCCAGGGCGCTGCCGCGTTAGGCACCGCCAGCTGGGTCCTGCCCACCTGGGCCGCTGAAGATGGCGTGACCGCCAAGACGATCACCATCGGCAACTCGACGGCCCTCAGCGGCCCGCTCGGCAACGCCGGGCAGGACCACATCAAGGCCATCCAGGCCGCCTTCGCCCAGATCAACAAGGCGGGCGGTGTGCACGGCCGCGAGCTCAAGATCGTCACCCAGGACGACGGCTACCAGGCTCCGCGCACGGTCGAGAACATCAAGAAGATGATCGACGACGGCAGCGCGCTCGCGTTCATGTCGCTGATCGGCACGCCCAACAACGGCGCCATCCTGCCCATGACCGAGAAGGCCGGCATCCCGGTGCTGGGCCCCATCACCGGTGCCGCCTCGCTACGCAAGCCCGAGTTCAAGAACACCTTCCACATCCGCCCGAGCTACACCGACGAAGTCACGCGCATGGTGCAGCAGCTGGTGCAGATGGGCCTGCAGGACATCGCGGTCGTCTACCTCGACAACCCCTTCGGCAAGGAAGTGCTGGGCAATGCGCAGCGCGTGCTGGCCGAGCAGAAGCTGAAGGCCGTGGCCTCGATCGCACTCGCCGTCGACGGCAAGAACCACGCCGAAGTGGCGCAGCAGATCGTCGACAGCAAGTGCGGCGCCGTGTTCCTCGGCACCACCGGCACCGGCACCACCGACCTCATCCTCTCGCTGCGCGACAAGGCCGCGGGCCTGCCGGTGATCGGCCTGTCGGTCACCTTCACCGACACCAAGCGCCTGGGCAAGCACCTGACGGGGCTGGCCATGGCCTCGGTGTTCCCGAGTGCGCAGGTGATGAAGTTCGCGGTCGTGCGCAACTTCCACGCATCGATGGACGCGGCCGGCCTCACCACCACCGGCCTCGGCCTGGAGAGCTGGATCAACGCGCAGGTGATCGCCGAGGCGCTGCGCCGCGCGGGCCGCGACGTCACGCGCGAGAAGCTGCGCAGCGCGCTCGCGGGCCTGCGCAATTTCGAGGTCGGCGAAGTCGCGGTGAACTTCTCCAACGCCGCGCCCTACGTGGGCACGACGGCGGTGAAGCTCGGCATCTTCGGGCCCGACGGGATCCTTCGGTCCTGATCTAGAAAAACGCGAGCAGCGCCTGGGCCGTCTCGGCCGGCGCTTCTTCCGGCACGAAGTGGCCGCTGGGCAGCGCCTCGCCGCTCACGCGGCCGCTGCACTGGGCCTGCCACAGCTCCAGCGGCTTGAACATGCGATGCACCACGCCGCGCGTGCCCCACAGCACCTGCGTATCGCAGGCGATGCGTTCGCCGGCGGCGCGCGAGGCGCGGTCGTGTTCGAGGTCGATGCCCGCGGAGGCACGGTAGTCCTCGCAGATGGCGTGGATGCTCTCGGGCACGACGAAGCAGCGTTCGTATTCGGCGATCGCCTCGGGCTCCAGGTAGGCCATGCCAGCGCTGCCCCAGCCGCCGAGCTTCCAGCGCAGGTAGAAGAGCGGGTCGCCGCCGATCATGCGTTCGGGCAGCGGCGCGGGCTGGATCAGGTGGAACCAGTGGTAGTAGGCGGCGGCGAAGCGCATGTCGGTCGCCTCGTACATGTCGAGCGTGGGCGCGATGTCGAGCACGCTGAGCTTGGTGACCGCGTCGGGGTGGTCGAGCGCGAGGCGGTGCGCGACGCGGCCGCCGCGGTCATGGCCGACGAGACCGAAGCGCGGGTGGCCGAGCGTGCGCATCAGCGCCACCATGTCGGCGGCCATCACCCGCTTGCTGTAGGTGGCGTGCTGAGGGTCGCCCGGCGGTTTGGAGGAATCGCCATAGCCGCGCAGGTCGGGCATCACGAGGAAGAAGCGCTCGCGCAAGCGAATCGCCACGCGGTGCCAGATGACATGCGTCTGCGGGAAGCCATGCAAGAGCAGCAGCGGCGGCGCGCCGGCCTGGCCGCCGGTGCGGGCGAAGATCTGCTGGCCGTTGACCTCGTACCGGGTCGCCTCGAAACCGTCGAACCATGCCATGGTGATCACCTCCGGGGCTGCGATCTTGTCACGGGGCGGCTATCCTCGCCGCCTTCATGTCGACCCCCATCACCAGCGTGGCCGAGGCGCAGGCCATGTTCGGCGAACTGCAGCAGCGTGCACAGGCCGCGGGCCTGTCGCTGCGCGTGCCGCCGCCCGAGCCCACCACCTGCTGCGGGCGCGGCTGCAATGGCTGCGTGTGGGAGGGCTGGTACGCCGCGGTCGAGTACTGGCGCGAAGAAGCGCTGCTGGCGCTCGGCCCTTAGCGGCCGTTAGCGGCGCGTCGGCGGCTCCACCGGGGCCAGCGTCCACTCGGGCACACGGCGGCGGTCGGCACTGTCGATCTTGCGTGCGACGAGCTGTGCGCACATGCGCAGCGTGTCGACATCCTTGCGACGCAGGTGCTCGTTGGGCGCGGTGCTGAAGCAGCACAGCGTGCCGTAGGTCTGGCCGTCGGGCAGCACGATGGGCGTGCTCAGGTGCGCGCCCACGCGGAAGGGCGTGGCCGGCAGGTCGGGCAGCCGGGCCGCGTCGTGCACGAGTTCCGGCAGGCGGCCGTCGACGACGCGCAGGCAGTAGCTCGACTCCAGCTCGCCGCTATCGCCCACCTGCACGGGCGGTGCGACCTCGGCCTTGTCGACGAAGCGCATCACCCGTTCGCCGTCGACGAACTCGGAGACAAAAACCACGTCCATGCCCAGCTTCTCGCGCAGCGAGTGCAGCACCTCGGGCACGGCACGGTCGATGTCGGCATCGGCCGTGTCGGCGGTCGCGACCAGCAGTTCGGAGACCTTCACGAAAAGGGAATCGAGTTCAAAAGCGTCGGGCATGCCGCAAGGTTGCCACGAGTCGCCGCCGGCTGCGAAGCCCCGGCCCTTCAGGGGACAATGCCGCGCATGGCCGCCCTGCGCACCGTCCACGCCACCCGCTACCTCACGCCGCTGCGCGAAGGTGGCTCGCTGCCGGCCATCGTGGAGGCCGACGACGATGGGCTCTACGTGCTCAAGTTCCGTGGCGCCGGCCAGGGGCCGAAGGCGCTGATCGCCGAGCTCGTCGCGGGCGAGATGGCCCGCACGCTCGGCCTGCCGGTGCCAGAGATCGTGCTGATGGAACTCGACGCCGAACTCGCCCGCACCGAGCCCGACCCCGAGATCCAGGACCTGCTCCGCGCGAGCGGCGGCCTCAACCTCGCGCTCGATTACCTGCCCGGCTCGATGACCTTCGACCCGCTGGCCGAGCGGCCCGACGGCGAGCTGGCCTCGCGCATCGTGTGGTTCGATGCCTTCGTGACCAACATCGACCGCACGCCGCGCAATGCCAACCTGCTGCTGTGGCACCGGGGCCTGTGGCTCATCGACCATGGCGCGGCGCTCTACTTCCACCACAGCTGGGACGACTTCCTGCAGCGCGCGATGAAGCCCTTCGTGCCGATCCGGGACCACGTGCTGCTGCCCTTCGCCAACCGATTGCAGGAGGTCGATGCCGCCATGGTCGCGATGCTCACGCCCGAGCGCATCAGCGAGATCGTGGCGCTCGTGCCCGAGTCGTGGCTGCTGCCCGACCCGTTCTTCTCGGGCCCCGACGCCCAGCGCCGGGCCTATGTCGACTATTTCAAGCGCCGGCTGCAGGCACCGCGCGCCTTCCTGGAGGAGGCCGCCCGTGCCCACGCTGCACACGTATGACTACGCCATCGTGCGCGTGGTGCCGCGCGTGGAGCGGGGCGAGTTCGTCAACGTGGGCGCGATCGTGTCGTGCAAGCGCGCCAGCTTCCTGAAGGCGCGCATCGAGCTCGACGAAGCCCGCGTGCTGGCGCTCGCGCCGGACCTCGACCTCGTGCCCGTGCGCGCCACGCTGCGCGCCATTCCCGACATCTGCGCCGGTGGCGAGGCAGCGGGTGCACTGCGCCACCTGTCGGCGCGCGAGCGTTTCGACTGGCTGGTGGCGCCGCGCAGCACGGTGATCCAGACCTCGCCGGTGCATACCGGCCGCTGCGATGACCTCGACCTCGCGCTCGAGAAGCTGATCGCGCGCATGGTGCGGGTCGCGCCCGCGGGCTGAACGTTCAGGCCACCCGCACGCGTGGCTCGCCGTCCGTGAGGCGCCCGATCACGGCGGCATCGTCGAAACCTGCGGCCGTGAAACGCGCCAGCACCGTGTCGGCTGCCTCGGGCGCGCATGACACGAGCAGGCCACCGCTCGTCTGCGGGTCGGTGAGCAGGGCTTGTTGCCAGGGCAAGAGGGCCGCATCGAGCGACACCGCAGCACCGTAGCCCGACCAGTTGCGCGCCGAAGCGCCCGTGGCCACGCCCTCGCGGGCAAACGCCGTGGCCGTGCCGATCAGCGGCACCTTGGCCATCTCCACCTCGGCGGCGAGCCTGGAGCCGCGGCACACCTCCAGCAGATGGCCCAGCAGGCCGAAGCCGGTCACGTCGGTCATCGCATGCACACCGTCGATCTCGGCCAGCACGCTGCCCACGCGGTTGAGCTGCGTCGTGTGGCGGACCATCTCGGCATACCCTTTCGCATCGAGCCGGCCTTTCTTCAGCGCGGCCGAGAGGATGCCCACGCCCAGCGGCTTGCCCAGCACCAGCAGGTCGCCCGCCTGCGCATCGGCGTTGCGGCGCACGCGCTGCGGGTGCACGAGGCCCAGGGCCACCAGGCCGTAGATCGGCTCGAGCACGTCGATCGAGTGGCCTCCCGCGATCGGAATGCCGGCCTCACGGCAGACACTCGCCCCGCCTTCGAGGATGGCGCCGATCACCTCGAGCGGCAGCTTGTCGAGCGGCATGCCCACCAGCGCCAGCGCCATGATGGGCGTGCCGCCCATCGCGTAGATGTCGGAAATCGCGTTGGTGGCGGCGATGCGCCCGAAGTCGCGCGGGTCATCGACAATCGGCGTGAAGAAGTCGGTGGTGGCCACGAGCGCCTGCTGGTCGTTGAGGCGGTACACCGCGGCATCGTCGGCGGTCTCGGTGCCCACCATCAGCTCCGGCGGGATCAGGCCCAGCGGGGCACGCGAGAGGATCTCGGCCAGCACGCCCGGCGCGATCTTGCAGCCGCAGCCGCCACCGTGGGAAAACGAAGTGAGTTTGATCGGGTCCATGCCCGCGAGTGTCGAACAAAAACAGCGATGAGTCACAAGCTCTACACCGTTGAAAATCTGAAGGAGTTCAGCGTCATCATCGACGCCCGCTCGCCGTCGGAATACGCGCTCGACCACATCCCCGGCGCCATCAACTGCCCGGTGCTCGACGACGAAGAGCGCCGCATCACCGGCACGACCTACGTGCAGGTCTCGGCCTTCGAGGCGCGCAAGATCGGCGGTGCGATGGTGGCGCGCAACATCGCCCGCCACCTCGACGAAAGTTTTGCCGACAAGCCGCGCGACTGGCGCCCGCTCATCTACTGCTGGCGCGGCGGCATGCGCAGCGGCAGCTTCGTCAACTGGTTGCGCCTGGTGGGCTGGGACGCGCAGCAGTTGAAGGGTGGCTACAAGGCCTTTCGCCACCACGTGATGGAGCGGCTCAATGCACTGTGTCCGGCGCTGCAGCTGCACGTGCTGTGCGGCCCGACCGGCAGTGCCAAGACGCGCGTGCTGCAAGCCCTGCGTGAGCAGGGTGAACAGGTGCTCGACCTCGAAGCGCTGGCCGCGCACCGCGGCTCGGTGCTGGGCGCGGTGCCCGGCCGCGAGCAGCCGTCGCAGAAAGGATTCGAGACCCAGCTGATGAGTGCGCTGGAGCCGCTCGACCCGACCCGCCGCGTGTGGGTCGAGGCCGAGAGCCGGCGCATCGGCCGCATCACCGTGCCCGATGCGCTGCTGCTGCGCCTGCGCGAAAGCCCGGTCGTGGAGATCGTGGCCACGCCCGAGGCGCGGCTCGCCTACCTGCTGCGCGACTACGCCTGGCTTGGCGACGACCCGAAGGGCCTGGCCGACAAGCTCGGCGGCCTGAAAGGCCTGCTGCCCAACGAGACGCTCGAACAGTGGCAAGCCTGGGCGCTGGCGCGTGAGCTGCCGCCGCTCTTTGCCGCGCTGATGGCCGAGCACTACGACCCGCAATACGCCCGCTCGCAGGGCCGCCACCTGCAGCGGCTCACGCAGGCGCGGCGCGTCGAGACCGACGACCTCACGCCCGACGGCATCACCGCCCTGGCCCGACAGATCACTTCACTCTGACGCACGACATGAACATCCTTCGCCGACACCTGCTCTGCCTCGCCCTCCTCACTGCCGCCCCGTGGGCACACGCCCAGACGGTGCTGCGCGTGACGGCGATCCCCGACGAGTCGCCCACCGAGCTCGCACGCAAGTTCGCGCCGCTGGGCGCGTACCTGGAATCGAAGCTCGGCATGAAGGTCGAGTGGACGCCGGTCACCGACTACCCGGCGGCGGTCGAGACCCTGGTCCACCGTAAGATCGACCTCGCCTGGTTCGGCGGCTTCACCTTCGTGCAGGCGCATGTGCGCTCGGGTGGCAAAGCGGTGCCGCTGGTGCAGCGTGAGGAGGACGAGCGCTTCCGTTCGGTCTTCATCACCGACGCGAAAAGCGGCATCGCCAAGCTCGACGACCTGAAGGGCAAGACCCTGAGCTTCGGCTCGGCCTCCAGCACCTCCGGCCACCTGATGCCGCGCAGCTTCCTGCTGGCCTCGAAGATCAACCCCGACGTGGACCTGAAGCGCGTGAGCTTCTCCGGCGCACACGACGCGACGATTGCCGCGGTGGCCAGCGGCAAGGTCGACGCCGGCGCGCTCAACATCTCGGTGTGGGAGAAATTCGTCGCCGAGAAAAAGGTCGACACCGCGCAGGTGAAGGTCTTCTACACCACGCCGACGTACTACGACTACAACTGGACGGTGCATGCCGACATGCCGGCCGAGCTGCGCGAAAAGATCAAGCAGGCCTTCCTCGCACTCGACCCCAACACGCCGCAGGGCAAGGAGATCCTCGCGCTGCAACGCGCGACGCGCTTCGTGCCGACCAAGGCCGAGAACTACACCGGCATCCGCGCGGCGGCCGAAAACGCCGGGCTGCTGAAGTAAGTGGTCGAGCTGCAGCAGCTGTCGGTCGCGGCCGCCGAAGGCGCGCGCGGTGCCGCGCTCAAAGGCGTGAGCCTGCGCATCGCGCCGGGCGAGCAGGTAGCGGTGATCGGTGCCTCGGGCGCCGGCAAGACCACGCTCTTGATGGCGCTCGCCTGCGCGCTGCAGCCCTTGTCGGGCGAATTGAAGCTCTTCGACGTGGCACCGTGGCGCTTGAGCACCGCTCAGCGCCAGCGGCTGCGGGCCCGGCTCTTCCTCGCGCCCCAGGTGCCGCCGCTGCCGCCGCGCCAGCGGGTGGTGGCCTCGGTGCTCGCCGGCCGCCTGCCGACGATGGGCCTGTGGGCCAGCCTGCGCACGCTGTGGCACCCGCGCGAGGCTTCGGTGGCGCACGAGGCGCTGACCACGCTGGACCTGGCCGACAAACTCTGGGAGCGCGTCGACTGGCTCTCCGGCGGCGAACGCCAGCGTGTGGGCCTCGCGCGTGCGCTCGTTTCGCAAGCCGAGCTGTGGCTGATCGACGAGCCGTTGTCGGCGCTCGACCCGACCCGCGCGCAGCAGGTCATCACCACGCTGACCGAGCGCGCGCGCCGCGAGCAGCGCACGCTGGTGTGCAGCCTGCACCAGGTGGCGGTGGCGCGTGAGCGATTTCCGCGCATCGTGGCGTTGCGCGATGGCGAGTGTGTCTACGACGGACCCGCAAGCGGCCTGAGCGACGACGCGCTGCAAGCGCTCTATGCCGGGCGCGACACCGACGAGGGCTCACACCCTGCACCGCCCCGTGCGCCTGGCCTGCCCGAGGCGATGTGCCGTTGAACGCCGCCCTGCCCCTGCGCGACCCGGCCTGGCTGCGCCGCTGGTCGGCGCTGCTCGTGGGCGCGGTGCTGCTGTGGCCGCTGGTGGTGTGGACCGAGTTCAACCCCCTGGTGCTCGCCGACGCCCGCAGCCTCGCGTCGACCTGGAACTTCGTGCGCGACTTCGCACCGCCGCGCCATGACGCGGAGTTCCTCGCGATGCTGGCGCGCGAGACCTGGCGCACCGTGGCCATTGCGACGGCCGGGCTCACGCTCGCCTGGCTCATCGCCGTGCCGCTCGCCTTGCTGGCGAGCACGCGGCTGTCGGTCAGCGCCCTCGGCACGCGCATGGCCTGGGGGCCACAAGCCCTGCGGCAGGCGGCGCGCTGGCTGCTGGTGCTGCTGCGCTCCATCCCCGAGCTGGTGTGGGCGCTGGTCTTCGTGCGCGTCGTCGGCCTCGGGCCCACCGCCGGCGTGCTGGCGATCGCCATCGCCTACGGCGGCATGCTCGGCAAGGTCTACGCCGAGATCCTCGACAGCAGCGATGCCACGCCCACGCTCACGCTGCTGCGCAACGGCAGCGGCCGGCTGCAGGCGCTCTTCTTCGGCGCGCTGCCGCAGTGCGCGCCCGAGCTCACGAGCTACACGCTGTACCGCTGGGAGTGCGCGATCCGCTCGTCGGTGGTGCTGGGTTTCGTCGGCGCCGGGGGTCTGGGGCAGCAACTCGACACGGCGACCAAGATGTTCGCCGGTGCGGAGGTGGGCGCGATCCTGCTGGTGTTCGTCGCGCTCGTGGCGTTGAGCGACCGGCTCAGCGCATGGCTGCGCAGGGAGATCGCATGACGAGCCGTCGACGTGCGCTCCTGGTCGTGTTGGGCATCGCCGCGCTCGTGCTCGCGAGCTTCGCGACGCTGGACCTGCGCTGGGCCGAATTCCTCTCGCTGGGGGCGCTGCAGAAGATGGGGGCGTTCGGTGCGAGCTTCTTCCCGCCGGAGAGCTCGACCGGTTTCCTGCGCAAGACGCTGCAGGCCGCCGGCGAGACGCTCGCCATGTCGCTCCTCGGCACGCTGCTCGCCGTGGCGGCCGGGCTCGTGATCGCGCTGCCGGCGAGCGCGCGCCACCACCGGGCCGCGCGCGGCGCCGCACGCCTCGTGCTGAACGTGCTGCGCTCGGTGCCCGAGCTGGTGTGGGCCTCACTGCTGCTCGTGGCCGCCGGGCTCGGGCCCTTGCCGGGCACGCTGGCGCTTGCGCTGCACACGACCGGCGTGCTGGGGCGGCTCTTCGCCGAGGCGATCGAGAACACCGCGCCCGAGCCGGCGCTCGCGCTGCGCGTGCGCGGCGTGTCAGGCGCGCAGGTGTTCCTCTGGGCCACGCTGCCGCAGGTGCTGCCGCAGCTGCTCTCGTATGCGCTCTACCGCTGGGAGAACAACATCCGTGCCGCCGCCGTGCTGGGCGTGGTGGGCGCAGGCGGGCTGGGCCAGATGCTCAGCTACCACTTGAGCCTCTTTCAGATGCACGAGAGCTGCACCGTGCTGCTGGCCATGATGGCGCTGGTGCTGGCCGTCGATGCGCTGTCGTTCCTGACCAGGCGGGTGCTGACCCGCTGAAGAACCCGCTGAAGAAGCAAGCTCAGCTGGGCTGCCCTTCCACCTGGATCGCGCGGGCTGCGAGGTAGCGATGGAAGTCGCTCAGCGGAATGGCCGTCACCCCGCGGGTGTCGCCCTCGGACCAGCTCAGGGTGACGTCGAATTCCGACTCCTGGAATTCGATCGGGCCTTCGGGGATCGTGATGTTGGGACCGTCACCCTCGCGGTAGACCACGGGGCCGGTGATGCGTGCGCTTTGGGACATGGCGTTTGCTCCTGTGTGCCGGGGTCGATGGACACCCATTCTCGAAACCGGCCGGGCATGACCACAACCGGGCAAAGTCTTTCGCGGCTGTAGGTTCCGTCCTACAGCGGCAACCACTGGTTACGCCTCGACGAGGCTGCTGAAGCCGCCCCAGATCATGCGTTCGCTGTCGAAGGGCATGCTCTTCGGGTCGAGGTTGGCAATGCGCGGGTCGGCCATCACCTTGGCGTTGACCTCGTCGCGCTGCTCGCGGGAGTTGTAGACGATCCAGGAAAAGATGACGACTTCGTCGTCCTTCAGCTGCACCGCCTGCGGGAAGGAGGTGAGCCGGCCGGCCTGCACGTCGTCGGCCAGGCCTTCGAAGTAGGCGACCGCGCCGTGCTCCTTCCAGACGACGGCCGCGTCTTGTGCAAGCTGGCGGTAGGCCTCGATCTTGTCCTTCGGGACGGCCAAGAGGAAGCCATCGACGTAGTGCGGCATCGGGTCGCTCCTTGCATCGGAAGACGGGACGCCTGCAGCGTAGCGTGCCCTGCGCCGCTGTGGAAGGCCAGGGCTTTTATGTCTTGCCCCGGCCTGACCTCGATCAACCCAGGTCGTTCTGCGTCTCGACGATGCGCGAGACGATGCCGTAGTCGATCGCTTCCTGGGCGCTCAGCCAGAAGTCGCGCTCCATGTCGACCTTGACGGTGTCGTACGGCTTGCCCGTCTGCTTGGAGATCACGCGGGCGATGCGCTCGCGGGTGCGGATGATCTCCTTTGCCTGGATGGCGATGTCGGTCGCCTGGCCGCCGGCGCCGCCGGCCGGCTGGTGGATCATGAAGCGCGTGTTGGGCAGGCACAGGCGGCGCTCTTTCGGCGCGGCCAGGAAGATGTGCGCACCGGCACTGGCCACCCAGCCGGTGCCGACCACCGTGACCGGGGCGCGCACGAAGCGGATCATGTCGTGAATGGCGTCGCCCGATTCGACGTGGCCGCCGGGCGAGGAGATCAGCATGGTGATCGGGGCGTCCGACTCCTCCGACAGCGCCAGCAGGCGGCGGCAGGTGGCGTAGGCGCTCTTGTCGTCGATGCCGCCGAAGACGAGCACGTAGCGCGACTTGAACGCGAGCTGGTCTTCGAGGCGGTCGGTCTTGTCGATGCTGACGACGGGCTTGGCGTCGTCGTCGTGGGAACGTTGCGGGGTCATGGATGCCTCCTGTGTGAGATGCGCAAATTGTGCCCCTCTGCGTTCCATCACGATCGAAAGGGACAGACGCTGGGGTCAACGCTGTGGACAAGTGCTGCACACCCTGTGGGCAAGCGGTGCGCAAGCAGTGTGCAGGCTGTGAGTATCGCTAGCGCAGCAGCATCTGGAAGGCGAGCCCGGCCACTGCGCTGGCGGCGATCACCGGGATGACGCCCACCTTGAAGCGGAACAGCGCCACGCCCGCCACCAGGCCGATCACGGCCGGAGCCCACTCGAAGGGACCGCCGAGTCCTTTGGGCCACAGCACGTGGTACGCGAAGAACACCGCCAGGTTGACGATCACGCCCACCACGGCGGCGGTGATGCCGGTGAGCGGCGCGGTGAACTGCAGCTTGCCGTGCGTCGTCTCGATGAAGGGCGCGCCCAGCAGGATGAAGAAGAACGAGGGCAGGAAGGTGAAGAAGGTGACGACCGTGGCGGCCACCGCACCGGCGAGCACGAGCGCATCGGGGCCGAAGATGGCCTTGGTCCAGCCGCCCACGAAGCCGACGAACGACACCACCATGATCAGCGGGCCCGGCGTGGTCTCGCCGAGCGCGAGGCCGTCGATCATCTGCGGGCCGGTGAGCCACTGGTGGTGGTCGACCGCGCCCTGGTAGACGTAGGGCAGCACCGCATACGCACCGCCGAAGGTGAGCAGCGCCGCCTTGGTGAAGAACCAGGCCATCTGCGTGAGCACGGCGTCCCACCCATAGGCCGCGGTGAGGCCGCCGATGGCCAGCGCCCACAGGCCGAGGAAGACGACGAGCACGGCGCGAAAGCGCGACCAGCTGAAGCGGGCGTGCTCCGGCGTGGGTGTGTCGTCGTCGATGACGGCCGGCCCGTGGCCCGCCACCGCCTTGCCGTGGCCGCCGCCGGCGCTGAACTTGCCCGGCACGACACGGCCGCCAAGGTAGCCGATCACCCCGGCCGCCAGCACGATCAACGGGAACGGCAGCTGCAGCGCAAAGATCGCCACGAACGCCGCCACCGCGATGCCCCACAGCCAGCCGTTCTTCAGCGTGCGCGAACCCACGCGCCAGGCGGCGTGCACCACCAGCGCGGTCACCGCGGGCTTGATGCCGTAGAAAAGCCCGGCGATCACCGGCACGTGGCCGAAGGCCATGTACACCCACGACAGCGCGACCAGGATGAAGAGCGAGGGCAGCACGAAGAGACCACCCGCCACGATGCCACCCCAGGTGCGGTGCAGCAGCCAGCCGATGTAGGTGGCGAGCTGCTGCGCCTCGGGGCCGGGCAGCAGCATGCAGTAGTTGAGCGCGTGCAGGAAGCGGCCTTCGGAGATCCAGCGGCGGCGCTCGACCAGCTCTTCGTGCATCACGGCGATCTGCCCCGCCGGGCCACCGAAGCTGATGAAACCGAGCTTGAGCCAGAAACGGAAGGCCTCGGCGCGGGAGATGGGCTGCGGGGGCGCCGGCGGGGCGGCGATCGTGGGATCAATGGTCATCGCGGGTCAGCTGCAGGGCAGCGTAGAGAGCGTCGAACAGCGGCACGGCGGCCGCGAGAAGGGCATCGTCACGCGCATGCAGCGCCTGCAGGCCACGCACCACGGCCTCGACGCCGGGCGCCTCATCGACCGGCGCACCGCCGACGTCGATGCAGTGCACGAGCGCGGCCAGGCGGCGCAGGGCGGGGTCGCCCAGCAGCGCAAAACTTTCGGCCACCACCTCGAAGGTGACGCGGTCGCCCACGTGGGTGAAGGTGGCACCGTCGAAGTCGTAGCCGAGCGCCGCTTTCGGGCATTTCGCCGGATCGGCCAGCCAGATGAAACGGGGCGAGCGGTCGATGAATCGCTGCACCAGCCACGCAGTGGCCAGGCGGTCGACCCAGGGGCGCTTGCGGGTGGCCCAGGTGCGACCCTGGTGGTCGGCGATGTCGCGCGGCTCGATGGCGAGATCGGCCGCGCAAGGCTCCCCGGGCGAGAGGTGGCGCTCGATGTCGACCCGAAGCGCGGCCAGCGCCTCGGCCGCCTTCTCACTGGCGGGGCCGGGGAAGAAGTCGCTGGCCTGGATCGCCTGGCCCTGCTGCTCCAGCGTGCGCAGGGTCTTGCGCAGCTGGGCTTCGCTCGCCTTCTTCAGCGCGGCGCGCGTCTGCCTGATCGATTGCAGCAGCTCGGCACAGGCCTCACGCCGGTCGAAGAGGGCGCGAAACGCCAGCTCCTGCGCCTCGTCGTGCGCGGGCACGTGCAGCAGGTGCGCCTCGGCACCGGCCTCACGGATGGTGGCTGCAAGTTCGCACAGGGCGCGGGCAGTGGGGGCGTGCTCGGGGAGCACGTACACCCCCTCGCGCAGCGTGCCGGCACCCGTGGCCTTGAGCGCGCGCCACACGCGCACGCGCAGGCCGCTCGGCGTGGTGGGCAGCGTCGCGGTGAGGATCAGCCACAGGGTCATGCAGCAAATGTCTCACCTCGAGATGACTGCTACAAGACCCTTTTCCGAGCTTCGAAATGACAACGCCGTGCGCAAGGCACGGCGTGGTTCAGGAGAAGGAGCGCGCGGGGCTCAGAACGGGATGTCGTCATCCATGTCGTCGAAGCCGGTCGACGACTTCGCGGCGGGCTTGCTCGCCGCCGGACGCGCCGCCGGGGCGCTGCGCTCGCCACCGCCACCACCACCTTGCGCGCCGCGGCTGTAGCCACCGCCGACTTCGTCGCCACCACCACCACCGCCGCCGCCTTCACGGCCGCCGAGCAGCTGCATGTTCTCGGCAATGACTTCGGTCGTGTACTTCTCGACGCCGTCCTTGTCGGTCCACTTGCGGGTCTTCAGGCGCCCTTCGACGTAGACCGGGCGGCCCTTCTTCAGGTATTCGCCGGCGATCTCGGCCAGGCGGTCGTAGAAGACGACACGGTGCCACTCGGTCTCTTCGACCTTGTCGCCGCTGTTCTTGTCTTTCCAGTTGCGCGTGGTCGCAATGGTGATGTTGCAGATGGCGGCGCCGTTGGCCGTGTAGCGCACTTCGGGGTCGCGGCCCAGGTTGCCGATGAGGATGACTTTGTTGATTGAGGCCATGGGCGCTCCAGAAAGAGGTAGATCGGGAATGCCTGAATTATGAGGCGCGACGCCGCTGGGGGCATTCCCTCGGCCGGGCTCCCTCGTCAGGGTTCCTCCTCAGGGCTGGAACCCGGCCACCCCCATCTGCCAGAGGAAGAACGACAGCATGTCGGCCCGTTCCTCGAGCTGCTGCTTCTTGGTGCTGCCGATGCCGTGGCCGGCGTCGTATTCCAGGCGCAGCAGCACCGGCTTGCCGCTGGTGGTGGCGGCCATCAGGCGGGCCGCGGTCTTGGTGCTGGTCCACACTTCCACCCGCGGATCGTTCACGCCGTGTGTCAGCAGCACGGCAGGGTAGGCGGTGCCAGGCTTGATGTGGGCATAGGGGCTCATCGCCAGCAGCGACTTGAAGCCGGCCTCGGTCTTGACGCTACCGAACTCCGGGATGTTGGGCACGCCGTTGGCCGTGGTTTCCATGCGCAGCATGTCGAGCGCACCGACGGCCGGGATCACGGCCGCAAACAGGTCGGGCCGCTCGACCATGGCCATGCCCACCAGGATGCCGCCCGCGCTGCCGCCGAGGATGCCCAGCTTCGAGGGCGAGGTGTATTTCTGCGCGACGAGGTACTCGGCGCAGGCGATGAAGTCCTTCCAGGTGTTGGGCTTGGTCGCCTGGAAGCCGGCGCGGTACCACTCCTCGCCGTAGACGCTGCTGCCACGCGGGTTGGCGATGGCGTACACGCCGCCCTGGTCGAGCCACGCCAGGCGGCTCAGGCTGTAGAAGGGCTCCTCGGTCGAGCCGTAGCTCGCGTAGCCGTAGAGGATGGTGGGGTTGCTGCCGTCGAGCTTCACGTCGGCGCGGTGGATGATGGACATCGGCACCAGCGCGCCATCGTGGCTCTTCACCTTCACCTCGGTGGCGACGATTCCCGGCGGCTGGTCGTAGGGCCCGGCCGGCTGCAGGCCGGTGTTGCGCACGCTGCCATCGGCCGCCACCTCGTAGACCTGGCGCGCCGCATTCCAGCTCTGCAGGTCGATCAGCACGCCGGGCAGGCGGGGGTTGGCGGCGCTGGCACCGCCTTCGGAATTCACCAGCTCGAACGAGCCTTCGAGCGGCAGCTTCACTTCCACCGGTGCGCCGGTGGTGCCATGCGGGCGCTTGTAGAGGCGCTTGATGTTGCCGTCGCGCGCTTCGATGTAGAGCGCGTCTGACGCGGCCGCCACGTTGACCACCACCCGCTCGGAGGCCGGCATCACGGGCTCGGCCTTCTGCACGTCGGGCTCGTCGAGGCGCATCGCGAGCACCTTCGAGCGTGGCGCGCCCAGGTGCGACACCATGTACAGCGTGTCGTCGAAGTAGGCCACCCCCGTCACCGCATTAGACGGCTTCAACACCCGCTTCCACACCGGCTTGCCGGCCAGCACGCCGGCCTGCGGCGCGACATAGAGCCCGAGCTCGCGCTGCGTGCCGTTGATCACCATGCCTAGCGCCCATCTGCCGTCGTGCGTGAAGCTGACGATGGGGATCTCGGCGGGCTTGATGTCGACGCCGCGCGTGGCCGTGCCGAACACCGGCTTCGCCTCGGCGATGGGCCGCCCCGCGCGCAGCAGCCAGACCTGGCTGTGCTGGTACTTGTCGGTGGCCTTGTCCTTCGCACGCGGCGCACGCAGGCGGTTGACGACCACGTGCGTGCCATCCGGCGACCAGTCGACACCGCCGAACTCGGCGCGTGTGATCGGCCGCCCGATCGGCCGGCCGGTGCGGGTGTCGAGCAGGTGCAGCACCGCGGCCTCGGAGCCCTGCGCCGACAGCCCGTAGGCGAGCCGCGCCCCGTCGGCCGACGGCATGTACCAGTTGATCGCATGCGGCTGGCCGGTCTTCTTTTCCACCGCCTCCGGGTCCACCAGCAGCCGGTCGACGCCCGTCAGGCCACGGCGCAGCGCGAGCTTGTACTGGTTGTCGGCGGCACCGCGGCGCTCGATGAAATAGAGCTCGCCCGGCACGCGGGTGATCTGCGCCACCCGCTCCGAGGTGGCCGCGTCGTAGCGCTGGATCTTCTCCAGCAGCGCCTGCCGGCCCGGGATGCGCGCGAGCACCGCGTGCGCATGCTCGCTGTGCGCCTTCATCCAGCGCGCGACGGCCGGGTCGTTCTTGTTCTCGAAGTAGCGGTAGGGGTCGTCGATGCGCACGCCGTGGTACGTGTCGGTGACGGTGCGAACCGGGGCGACGGGCAGGGCGGCGGCTTGCGCAAGGGCCGCTGCGCCACACCCTGCGGCGACAAACGCGACGGTGACCTGGCGCAGGAGCGAAGACGCGTTGAGCTTCATGCGTGACGTCATGCTGGAGAGGCTTCCTCAAATGAAAACCGGCCGCGCAGCATGACTGCGCGGCCGGTGATGCGGCGGCGTATCGCCGGCGGCTAAGTTAGCACGCGGCGCGCGCGCAGGGCCATCCCAAGTTCCGGCCCGGGGTCACTTGAGGGCCGTGCCGATGTAGCTCGTGTCGGCCACTTCCTTCGCGCCCTGGGCCGGGTCCACCAGCTCGGGATACACGCGCCCGACGGCGATGCCGAAGCCGATCGCTGCGCAGGATTCGCGTCACGGTGATTTCCTTTCAAGGAGTGGGAGAGAAACTGCCAGCGGCAGCGGGGCAAAAGCGTGTTCGACGGGCGGGTAGAAGCCGACGAGCTGGCCGGCGTGGAGCACGGCATAGGCTTCGTGCATGTGAGCGCCCTCGACCGTCAGCACGGTCTGGGTGGGCTTGAGCACGAGGCCTTGGGCCACGCGGCCGACCACGATGAACTCGGTGCCCGCGGCGATGCTGCGCGGATAGCCGCTCTCGAGCACCAGCTCGACGGCCTGCGAAGTCGCGAAGCGCTGGCCACGCTCTGGCGTGGCGGCCAGCAGTTCGACGGGATGCCGCTTGACCTCCATCGCACACCCGGCCCCGAGCAGGGCCAGCGCGACGAGCACGTACAGATGCCGATGTGGCATGGTCTCCTCCCTCTGATGAGCGGGTTGGACCAGGCGCCTGCGCCCGTGCTCACCCGCGTTTTATCGTCTTGGGCGGATTATGCGTTTGCCTGCGGGCGCCCCGTTCCCTTCCGATGGGGGAAAGACGCGGCGCCGATCGGACCCTCGCGTACCATGACGGCTCTCTCCCGCCATGTCGCCGAACGCCCCCTCCTCCGCTCCCCCGACCCAGCCTCTGCGCATCCTGCAAGAGGTGTTCGGCTACCCCGCCTTCCGCGGCCAGCAGCACGCCATCATCGAGCAGGTGGTCGCCGATGGCGACGCGCTGGTGCTCATGCCCACCGGCGGCGGCAAGAGCCTGTGCTACCAGGTACCGGCGATCGCGCGGCACCGTGCGGGACGCGGCGTGACCATCGTCGTGAGTCCCCTGATCGCGCTGATGCACGACCAGGTGGGGGCGCTCGAAGAGGCCGGCGTGCACGCCGCGTTTCTCAACTCCACGCTCACGCTCGAAGACACGCAGAAGATCGAACGCGAGATGATGAGCGGCCGCCTGGTGCTGCTCTACGCCGCGCCCGAGCGCGTGACCACGCCGCGCTTCCAGGCGCAGCTCGATTCCTTGTACGAGCGCGGGCTCCTGAGCCTCTTCGCGATCGACGAAGCGCATTGCGTGAGCCAGTGGGGCCACGACTTCCGCGAAGACTACCTGCAGCTGAGCCTGCTGCACGAGCGCTACACCGAGGTGCCGCGCATCGCGCTCACCGCGACCGCCGACGACCTGACACGCGCCGACATCATCGAGCGCCTCGCACTGAACGACGCGCGTGTCTTCATCAGCAGCTTCGACCGGCCCAACATCCGCTACCAGATCGTCGAGAAGGACAACGCACGCGCCCAGCTGCTGCGCTTCATTCAAGACGAACACGAGGGCGAGGCCGGGGTCGTCTACTGCCAGTCGCGCAAGAAGGTCGAGGAGACCGCCGACTGGCTGAAGGCCGAAGGCATCCACGCACTGCCCTACCACGCCGGGCTCGACGCCGACGTGCGCAGCCGCCACCAGGACAAGTTCCTGCGCGAGGAGGGCGTGGTGATGGTCGCGACCATCGCCTTCGGCATGGGCATCGACAAGCCCGACGTACGTTTCGTCGCCCACCTCGACCTGCCGAAGAACATCGAGAGCTACTACCAGGAGACCGGCCGCGCCGGCCGCGACGGGCTGCCGGCCGATGCGTGGATGACCTACGGCCTCGCCGACGTGGTGAACCAGCGCCGCATGATCGACGACAGCCCGGCCGGCGAGGAGTTCAAGCGCAACCAGATCGGCAAGCTCGACGCGCTGCTGGCGCTGGCCGAAGCGCACGACTGCCGCCGCGTGCGCCTCTTGCACTACTTCGGCGAAGACAGCTCACCGTGCGGCAACTGCGACAACTGCCTGCTCCCCCCGGCCACCTGGGACGCCACCGAAGCCGCGCGCAAGGCGCTCTCGTGCATCTACCGCTTCCACCAGCAAGGCGGCCAGCGCTTCGGTGCCGTGCACCTGATGGACGTGCTGCGCGGCAAGCTGACCGACAAGGTGCAGCAGCACCGGCACCAGGAGCTTTCCACCTTCGGCATCGGCGCCGATGTGAGCGAAGCGCAATGGCGCGCCGTGCTGCGCCAGCTGATCGCGCTCGGCCACCTGCGAACCGAGGGCGAATACAACACGCTCGAGCTCACGCCAAGCGCACGCGCCGTGCTGCGCGGCGAGGTGACGCTGCTGCTGCGCCAGCCGAGCGACACGCCGAAGCGAGGCAAGGGCGCGAAGGCCACGCGCGCCACCAAGGACAAGCCGCCGCCAGTGCCGCTCGACGCACCCGGCACCGAGCGCTTCTCGGCGCTCAAGGCCTGGCGCGCCGAGGTGGCCAAGGAGCACGGCCTGCCCGCCTACGTCATCTTCCACGACGCCACGCTCGCCGAGATGGCGCGCTCGCAGCCCTCGTCGCTCGACGACCTGTCGCAGATCAGCGGCGTGGGTGCGAAGAAGCTCGAAGCCTATGGGCGCGAGATCCTGCGGGTGCTCGACACCGCCTGAGACATCTCCCTGATGGCGGGCGGCCGGCACGCGCGGCACACTGAGGCCCTGGCCACCAGGAGCCTGACCATGACCATCACCACACGCCCGAATCGCGGGTTCGCGGCCGCCCTGTTCTGCGCATTTCTGTCCGCCTGCGGCGGTGGGGGCGATGACGGGTCTTCGGGCGCAAGCAGCGCCACCCACGAGACGGTGCAGTCGACTAGCGGTGTCACGGTGATCGATGAAAGCGCCCGCGCCCAGGCCACCGTGCTGTCGGCCTCACGCCTGGTGTTCACCATCAGCGGCGCGAGCGGGACCAGCAGCTGCGCAGGCGGCGGCTCGGTGAGCTTCATCGCCACCGCCGGCACGACCGGCAGCCTCACCAACGGCGTGGCCGACGCCGGCGAGACCTACACGATCCAGTTCGCCAGCTGCCGCAGCTCGACCGACACGTCGGTGGTGAATGGCGCACTCACGTTGACCGTCATCAGCGCGAACGGCGACAACCTGTCGGTGGGCACCGAGTCGAACCTCACCGTGGTCCAGCAGGACCGCACGCTCCGGCTCGAAGGCCGCTCGACGCTCAGCCACACGGTGCAGACCAGCGGGGCGACCCAGGTGACGACCGACCGCTGGCAAACGCCGTCGGCCAGCATCACGAGCACGCACAACGGCCGCACGACGCGCCTCACCCTCACCAACGTCGACCTCACCCAAACGGTCACCACCACCAACGGTGTCGTCACCGGAAGCACGAGCCAGGGCACGCTGACGATGGGCTACAGCGGCTGGCTGGGCGATTGGTCGGCCACGATCGGCACGCAAGGGATCGTGAGCCTCAACGCAAACGGCGTGCGGCTCAGCGGCCTGTGGTTGATCACCCTGCCGCGCCACCTGATCTGGCTGGTGCCGATCCTCGTCATCGAGGCCGACTGAGGCCGCCCGCGAAGGGCGCTCAGCCCTTGGTGTTGAGGTCGAAGGCGCGGTAGGTCGAGAGCAAGCGCCCGTAGGCGGCCATCACGCGCTCGAAGCACTTGGGGTCGCGCTTCACGTGGGCGTCGTACAGGAAGCCCGAGAGCAACGAGAAGACCTCGAACACCATCTGCTCCGGGTCGGAGTCGGCGCGCAGGTGGCCGCGCTCGATGGCCTGCTGCACGGTGCGCTCGAGCGTCTGGCGCCAGGCCATCATGCCGTTGACGAGGCGCGTGCGCAGCGCATCGGGGTGCGCATCGGGGTCGTCATCGAAGGTGTTGACGGCGTAGTGCGAGGCGATGAGCGCGGTGAGCTCGTTGCCGTGGTGCACCCAGCGGTGCACGATCGCATTGAGCCGCGGCAGGCCCGCCGGCTCGGACAAGGTGGGCATGAAGACGGTGAGCGCGAAGATGCGCTCGTACTCGTCGAGGATCAGGATCTGCAGCGCCTCGAGCGAGCCCACCCGCACGAAGACACCGCTCTTGCTGATGTCGAGCTTCTGGGCGATCGCGTTGAGCGTCACGCTCTGGAGGCCCTTGTGGACTGCGATGTCCATGCCCGCCGCGACGATCGCCGCGAGGGTCTGTTCACTCTTGTCGCGTCTGCGGGCCATCCCTGAAACCTGATGCTTTCTACTGCTTGCGAAGTGTGCGGAAGTATACGGATCGGGTCTCTTTTGACACCCTCGTAACTAAGGAGGATCGCGCCAACTAGTGCCGTGATTTATGCCCCTCTGAAGGGGGAGCGTTGCAACAGGCGCTACAGGCCGGGCGGCCGGGGTTCGAAAAAACAGGGGAGATACACCACCCCTGCGAGACTGTCCATGTTCTGCCCTGCCCGCCTTGCATTGCTGTTCACCGCCCTGGCCGTGGCGCCCTGTGCGCAAGCGCAGGCCCAGGCGCAGCACACCTTCGGTCTGCACCTCGTGAGCTATCACGAGCCCGACAAGACCTACAACAACACCAACCCCGGCATGTACTACCGCCACCCCGATGGCTGGACCGCCGGGTTCTATCGCAACTCGGTGCGGCGCGACAGCATCTACATCGGCTACACCTGGAAGTACGGCATCTTCGACATCACCACCGCTGGCGTGAGCGGCTACTTCGACAAGGTCCAGCCGCTGCTGGTGCCGTCGGTGTCGCTCGGCACCTGGTACGGCGTGACGCCGCGCATCGCCTACATCCCGCGCGTCGAAAAGAAGATCGGCTCGCACGTGCTGCACCTGATGCTCGAGTTCTGAGCCGCGGGCCAAAAGGCCAAGCTGTCACCGCGCGCAACAGCGCGTGCATGACGACCCCGCGCCACTGCGCGGTGTGCACATCGGCGTGCCAACTGCGTCACGCACAAAGCCTTACCAGGCCTCACTACAGCCGAGGCCGCGGCTTCCGACAATTTCTCCATGTCTCAAGCAGTACCCCACACCGGCGCCCGCTCCGGCGCCTTCATCCCCTCGTCCCTTCTGTCCACCCTGGCGCTGTGCGCCTCCCTCACGCTCGGCGCCTGCGGCGGCGGCGGAGGTGGACAAGAGGCCACTCCCTCCGACACCACCGCAGCCCCCGCTGCCTCGGCGTCCGCGCCCACCGAAACGGCCGAGCTCACCACACCGGGCCTGCGCTGGCGCGGCGTCAACCTCTCGGGTGCGGAATACAACAGCACCCAGGTGCCGGGCCGCTATGGCTACGAATACTTCTACCCAAGCACCGCGGCCGTGGACTACTTTCAGTCCAAGGGCATGAACCTGATCCGCCTGCCCTTCCTGTGGGAACGCGTGCAGCCCACGCTGTACCAGCCGCTCAACCAGACCGAGCTGCAGCGCCTCGTGAGCTTCGTCAACAGCACGACCGCCAAGGGCATCACGGTGCTGATCGACCCGCACAACTACGGCCGCTACCGCCAGCAGGTGATCGGCTCGACCGGCGTGCCGCACAACGCCTTCGGCGACTTCTGGTACCGCCTGGCCGGCACGTTCAAGAACAACCCCAAGGTGATCTTCGGCCTGATGAACGAGCCCTACGGCATGACCACGGAGAACTGGGTGGGCGCGGCGAACGATGCCATCCGCCGCATCCGCGCCGCCGGGGCCACCAACACCATCGCCGTGCCGGGCAACGCCTGGTCGGGCGCCTACAGCTGGACGTCCAACTTCTACGGCACGCCCAACGCGCAGGCCATGCTGCAGATCACCGACAGCCGCAACAACCTGGTCTTCGAGGTGCACCAGTACCTCGACACCGACAGCTCGGGCACCACCACCCACTGCGTGAGCGCGACCATCGGTGCGCAACGCCTGCAGGTGTTCACCGACTGGCTGCGTGCCAATGGCAAGCGCGGCCTGCTCGGCGAATTCGCCGCCGCCAACACCGACACCTGCAAGCTGGCCCTCAACGGCATGCTGGCCTTCATGCAGGCGAACAGCGACGTGTGGGTGGGCTGGAGCTACTGGCTCGCCGGCGCCTGGGCCAGCAACGACCCGTTCAGCCTGCAGCCGGTGAACGGGGTCGACAAGCCGCAGATGCAGGTGCTGCAGCCCTTCCTGAACTGATCAGCTGCGCTTCAGCCGCGCGAGCTCCTCGCTCACCAGGCGCACGACCAGGCGGTCGAGCGTCTGCACCGAGTACTGCTTCACGTCGTGAGGCGTCTGCGTGCCGGGGCCGCTGCCCGGGTTGTGCGCATCGCGGTAGGTGAGGAAGACGAAACGGCCCGCGGTGTACTGCGCCATCTGGCGGTAGATGTATTCGCCGACCGGGTCGAGCCCGCTCGCGCCCACCGCGAAGAGCTTGATGCCCTTGGCGAGCGCGGCCTGCATGTCGCGGTCGTACTGCGGGCCGCCGTAGTCGAGATGCGGCGGCGCATCGGCCACCAGCACCACCATGCGCGCCGCCTGCTGGCGCCAGCTCATGCGGTGCACGGCTTCGTGCAGCGCCTCGTTCAGCGCCTCGGGCGTGTCGCCGCCACCATGCGCCTGCACGCTCGCGAGTTGCTGCTGGAAGGTGCCGAGGTCGTCGGTGAAGTCGTGCGTGCGCGTGAGGTACGCGTCGCCACGGTCGCGGTAGCTCACCAGGCCCCAGCAGATGTCGGGCTGCCCGGGCAGCTGCGCGATCTGCTGCGCCATCGCACGCATCGAGGCCTTGAGCTTGGCGATCTCGTCGCCCATCGAGCCGGTGGCGTCGATGAGGAAGACGAGGTCGAGGCGCACCGGCTGTGCGGCCACCGCACCCAGGCGCACCTGCACCGCGTTCGACTGACCTCGCATCAGCAGCGCGCGACTTTGCATCGGGCCCTTGCGCACGGCGACGCCAAGCGTGCGCTCGTCACCACCGCTGTACGGCATGAACGCGCGCGGGTGCAGCCACACGCGGCCGGCGGTGTCGGTGCGAGCCCACATCACCGGCTGCGCCACGCCGGGGCGCTGCACGGCGACCTCGGCGTCGTGCACCGGCTGGCCATTGGTGTCGACGACTTCAAGCAGGTAGCGCTCGCTGATGTCGCGGTCGCGCACCGGCAGGCCCGCATGGCGCTGGCGGTAGGCGAGGTACTCGCCGAAGTCGGCGTTGTCGTCGACCATGCCGGCGGTCACCACCGGGGGGTGGGGGCGCGGCAGCGGGGGCCGGGACTGCGGTTGTGGCCACGGTGGGGGCGCGAAGGCGGGGGCCGACGGTCCTGCGCTGGCATCGGCGTTGCGCGACGACACGGCCGGTGCGGCCGGGGCGGCGGCCTTCTCTTCCGCCATCGAGGCATCCGCCGACTCACGCCGCTTGGCGAGTGCGCCGTCGGCGCGCGAGGCATACGCGTCGCGTTCATGCCGCCGCGCATCCCGGCCTTGTTGCACGCCACCGCCACCCGGCACCTCGCGCATCACCGGCAGGCGCCGGCAATGGGTGGCCGAGGGCGGGCTGAACGTCGGCGGCGCATCGTCGGGCTGCCACACGGGGGTGTCCTGCCAGACCGGCGGCCAGGCCTCGCGCTCGGCCGAGGTGGCGCCGCAGGCCATCAGCAACAGGCTCATCAGCGCCGCCGGCCACAGTGCGCGGCGGGGAAAAGGGGTCGTGCGCATCGAAGTCTCCTTGAAAGGTGAAGAGGTCACCTCGGCTGACACGCACCAGCCCGTCCGATGGGGTGAAAAAAGTTTTGGCGCCACGCACCACCCCACCGGCACCCCTCGCCCGTATCACCGTCAGATGAGGCAGACTCCCACGCCGATGAGTGCGCTCGAACCGACCGACGACGAGCTGATGAACGCCTATGCGCGCGGCGACGCCGCGGCCTTCGAGCGCCTGTACGCACGCCACCAGGCCGGGCTGTACCGTTTCGTGCGGCGCCTGCTCGGCCCCGCGCTCGCGGCGCAGGCCGACGAGGTGTTCCAGGACACCTGGCTCAAGGTGGTCAACGCGCGCATGCAGTGGGCGCCGCAAGGCGCCACCTTCCGCACCTGGCTCTTCACGCTGGCGCACCACCGGGTGATCGACATCTGGCGACGCAGCGGCCGCGAGGTGTCGGTGACGACCGACGACGACACCCCCTGGGAGCCCGAGGGCGATGCCGCCTGGTCGCAGTGGCCACAGGCCAGGAGCCCGGCACCGCACAGCGAGGAGCTGGCGTTCTGGCGCCGCGCCGGCGAGCGGCTCTTGCGTTGCCTCGATGAACTGCCGCTGGCTCAGCGCAGTGCCTTCCTGCTGCACCACGACGACGAACTCCCGCTGGCCGAGGTCGCCCGCGCGCTCGAGGTCGGCTTCGAAACGGCGAAGACGCGCTTGCGTTACGCGATGAGCAAGCTGCGGGTCTGCATGGGCGCCTACCTCGCGCCATTGCAGCAAGGGGAAGCGCGATGAGCGGGCACGACGACATGCACGACACACCACGCGACCCGCATCTGCGCGAAGCGCTGCGCCATGCGCCCGACGCACAGCTGCAGGCGCCGCCCGCGCTCAGCGAGCTGATCCTGAAGGAAGCGCGTGCCAAGGCCCGCGACCCGCAGCCCGCCACGGCTACGTCCGCCCCCGGTTGGCCACAGCGCGTGTGGGACTGGCTCGCCCGCCCCGCCGTCGCCACCGGCTTCGCGGGCGTGATGGCCGCCGTGCTGGTCGGCCTGATGTGGTGGGACGAACCGATGGAGGACGCCATGCCGCGCAGCCCCGTGCCCGCGGCCGCGCCGCAGGCGGAAGGTGCCGCGGCACCGCAGGCACCTGCCGCCCCGGCCGTCGTCCCGGCTCGCCCGCCGGCCGACACCACGACCGCCGCGCCCAAGCCCGAGCCCGCGCGCAAGAAGGCCGCCGAAGCGCCGCGCACGGCGACACCGGGCACGGCTGCTCCTGCGCGCAGCGATGCGGCGCCCGCTTCGCCCCAGCAGGACACCGCGGCGCCAGCGCCCGTGCCTCCGCCAGCCCCCGCCCCTGCGACCGCCGCAGCGCCTCCGCCCGCATTCGCCGAGAAAGCCGAGGCGTTGGCCAAGGCCCGCTCCGAAGAACAAAAGCGCGAGCTCAGCGGCCCGGCTCCGGCCGAGGCCCAGGAACGCCGCGCCGCGGCCAGGCTGCAGCTCAATGAATCACGGCTGCAGCGCGAGTCGGAGGCCTACACGCGCGTGGCCAGCGTGCGCGCCGCCGTCGCCGCGGAACCTGCGCGCTGGGCGTGGCAGCGCGGCGGCACGGCCCAGCCGCTCACCGAGGCGCTCACCGCCTGGCTTGCGCAACTCGACGCCACCGCCGGCAACCGCTGGCAAGCGCGCCAGGCACGCGACGAGGCCGCACCGCTCGGCCGCGAGCTGGTGCTGTTGCGCGATGGCCAGGTGCAGCACCGCTTCCAGCTCACCGAGCAGGGCGTGCTGTGGGACCGCGGCCAGAGCGCCTGGCAGGTCGAACTGCAGGCCGACGCGCTCGCTGCGTTGCGCAGCGCCCTCGACAGCGCTGCGCCCTGAGCCGCGTCATGCCGCGAGGCGCGACGCGAAGAACGCGAGGATCTCGTCGCGTGCCGCGATCGTCGGCTGCCCCGCTTCGTCGATCAGGTGTGCCGTGACCACGCTGTGCGGCGTCGGCACGTAGCGCTTGAAGAAGGGCGGCGGCTCCGGGTGGGCCGCGCTGTCGGGCAGCACACGCGCGACGAAGCGCTGGCCGAGCGCCTGCTCGTAGGCGGCGAACCGCTGCGCCGTGCACACCTTGTCGCCGGCGAAGCGATAGGCCATCACCGTCAGGTCGTCGCGCACCAGGCGCTCGTTCACAGCGCGCAGGTCGTCGGGCGAGATCTCCAGCCCGGCGGGGTCGTTCAAGGGGAGCGAAGGCTGGCACAGCACCGGCGCAAGCACCGCCGGCTCCAGCATCATCGTGAGCGCGAAGTTGCCGGTGAAGCACATGCCGATCGCGCCCACACCCGGGCCACCACATTCCTGATGCGCAAGGCGCGCCAGGGACCTCAGCCACTGCGTCACGGGGCTCGACACGTTGGCCGCCAGCGCACGGAACTCGGCACTGACGCAGGCCCGCTGGAACACCGCCTTGCCCTCCTCGGCCAGCGGGACCGCGCCATCGCGGCCAAAGAGCGAGGGCATGTAGACGGTGAAGCCGGCGTCGCGCACCCAGCGCGCGAAGCGCGCCACGTGCGGGCTGATGCCGGGCATCTCGGTCATCACGATCACCGACGGCCCACAGCCGCTCACATGCACCACCTTCGTCGCACCGTCGAGCGTGATGGGGCGGCGGTCGAAGTCGTCAAGCGGGTCGTCTGCGTGCGTGTTGTCTCCATGCGTCTCGGGGGTGCCTGTCATGGCGGCTCCAGGGTAAAGAGGAGCCGCCATTGCACCGCCTTCGCCCGCACGCGGCCATTGCCGGCGCGAACAGATTCATTGCGCAAAACGACAACGAAGCGGCAAACACGCGACAAGGCCGTGGAGAGGCCTCGTGTTGTACGCCCCCCGCAAACGCTGGGGGGAATCCCCCCTCGCCCCTCGGTCGAGGGTGACTTTCTCTCCGTCGCCCGCGGCCGATCGGCAGGGTCTTGGTTATATTGCCGCCTGTCGCCGTGCACCCGCTCAAATAAGAGGGCATCAGCGAATGCTTCCGAAAGGAAGCAAGGGGGGAACAACTTCCGGACCTATGCCGAGTGAGGTGCAAGGCACCCACCCTGGCGATCCATGTTCGCCCCGCCGTGGCCGTCGCAGCCGGGGGGTGCGCCAAGACATCGTGTTCCGTGACCCCGCAGCATCGCGCTGCAGGTCATGGCCGTGTTCGAACGCATCGCCACCGGAGGCCTCTTGAATCACAACCGTACTCCCCACGCCGCGACGGGCCACGCCGTCAGTCGCGCGCTCCTCGTCGCCGTGGCCTTCTCGGCCGTGCTGGCCGCCTGCGGCGGCGGGGGAGGCGACGGCGGAGGCGGTGGCGGCACGCCGTACGTCCAACCACCTCCCCCGCCCCCGCCCCCGCCCCCGCCGCCCCCGCCGCCGCCTCCCCCGCAGGACCCGGGCAGCGTGAGCAGCCGAACCCTGTCGTCCGCCAGCGGCCAGCCCGTGGTCGGCGCCACCGTGACAGTGGGAGGCAACACGCAGAGCACCGGAACGGATGGTGCGTTCTCGTTCCTGAACGTGACGCAGACCGATCGCCTCGCGGTCACGCTCTCGGCGCCCGGCTACATCCCCAACGTGCGCTACACCGCATCGGTCAACAACATCGACACCGTCGTGCCCGTGCAGCTCACGCCGGTCGCCACCACGCAGAGCGTCGACGCTGCCGTCGGAGGCACCGTCATATCGAGCGCCACCGCCCAGGTGAACTTCCCTGCCAACGCGATCGTCACCAGCGGCGGAGCGGCTCCGTCCACGGCGGTTAGCGTGCAAGTCACGCCGATCAACGTGGCCCAGGACCCCACCCTGCTGACCGGCGACTATCGCGTGTCGGCCAACACTTGGCTCCAGGTGCATGGCGCAATGTCGGTGGTGATCACCGACGGGACCGGCGGCTCGTATGACATCGCCCCCGGTCAGAACGCCACCCTGCGCATTCCCGTTTCGACACGCTCGGCGAACCGTCCTCCGGTCGCCGGGTTGTTCCGGTTCGAGCCAACGACCGGCTTCTGGGTCAACGAGGGCACGGCCACCCTGACCGGTGTCGGGCCGAACCAGTACTACGCCGGCACTGTCACACGGAGCGGCACCTGGGTGGCCGGCACCCTGCCGGACACCGTGCAGGTAACCGGTTGCGTGGTGAACACCCTGGGCGAGCGTGTGAGCCGTGCTCGCGTCGAATCCGAAGGCGTGAACTACTCCGGCATGACCAGCACCCTCACCGACAGCAACGGCAACTTCTCCATTGCCATGCGAGCCGATGCCGAGTCCATCCTGTCCGCTCGCTGGGGCCGACGCATCTCGAACTACCTGGAAATCGAGACGGAAAAGTTGCCCCAAACCATTAGCGCAGGGTGCCTGGTTCTCGCCGACGCCATCAGCATCCGGCTGACCTGGGGGACCCACCCGCTGGATGTGGACTCGCACCTGATCACACCCCACGGCACGCACGTTTCGTACCTCAACCTGGGCTCGCTGCCAAGCCTGCCGTACGCGGCCCTCGACCACGACGACACCGACTCGAACGGGCCTGAGATCGTCAGCGTGCGCCAGGTCGTGCGCGGGGGGATCTACCGCTACTACGTCGCCAACTACTCTCGCACCTACACGCCTGCCATGACAGGCTCCCCGGTGCGGATCGAAATCACGGCAGGAGGCCATACGCGCATCTTCACGCCGCCCGCAGGTGAGGGCTTCAACGACTACTGGCATGCGTTCGACATCGCGGTCGATTCCGACTGCAACATCTCGGTCAACGCCACCAGTGCGCCCAACATCTGGGTTGCCACGCCTCCGGGTGCCCCGACCCAGACCCTCAGCGGACCTATCACCTACTGCCCGAACATCTGACATACCACGACGCTAGAAGGCCGGCGCGTCGCCGGCCCGAAGGGGCGGCCCTCGCGGGTGCGCCCCTTTTTTTTGGCCGACGGCCTCGGTCCCATGGCGACAGGTGTCAGCGGCGAGGGCATCGTGCCTCGCTATCATCTTCCGTTTCCCCGCCGCCCGATGCCCGCCCGCCGCCCCCCCACTTCGCCTGAAGCCTCGATCGAGGCCCCGATGCTGCGGGTGCGTGGCGCCCGCACCCACAACCTCAAGAACATCGACCTCGACATCCCGCGCAACCAGCTGGTGGTGATCACCGGGCTGTCGGGCTCGGGCAAGTCGAGCCTCGCGTTCGACACGCTTTATGCCGAAGGCCAGCGGCGCTACGTCGAGAGCCTCTCCGCGTATGCGCGGCAGTTCCTGCAGCTGATGGACAAGCCCGACGTCGACGTGATCGAAGGCCTGTCGCCGGCGATCAGCATCGAGCAGAAGGCGACGAGCCACAACCCGCGCTCGACGGTCGGCACCGTCACCGAGATCCACGACTACCTGCGCCTGCTCTACGCACGCGCCGGCACGCCCTTCTGCCCCAACCACAACCTGCCGCTGCAGGCGCAGAGCGTGAGCCAGATGGTCGACACCGCACTTGCGTTGCCCGAGGGCACCAAGCTGATGGTGCTGGCCCCGGTGGTGCGCGACCGCAAGGGCGAGTTCGCCGACGCGTTTGCCGACTGGCAGGCCCAGGGCTACGTGCGCTTCCGCATCGACGGCACGACCTACGACGCGACCGACGTGCCCAAGCTCAAGAAGGCCGAGAAGCACGACATCGACATCGTGGTCGACCGCGTGAAGGTGCAGGACGGCCTGCAACAGCGCCTGGCCGAAAGCTTCGAAGCCGCGCTGCGCAACGCCGAAGGCCGCGCGATCGCGCTCGAGATGGACAGCGGCAAGGAGCACCTCTTCTCCAACCGCTTCGCCTGCCCCGTCTGCAGCTACAGCCTGAGCGAACTGGAGCCGCGCCTCTTCTCGTTCAATTCGCCGGTGGGCGCCTGCCCGAGCTGCGACGGCCTGGGCCAGGTGACGGCGTTCGACGCGGAACGTGTGGTCGCCTTCCCGTCGCTCAGCCTCGCCAGCGGCGCGGTGAAAGGCTGGGACCGCCGCAACGGCTACACCTTCTCGCTGCTTGAGAGCGTGGCCAAGCACTACAAGTTCGACATCGACACGCCCTTCGAAGAGCTGCCGAAGAAGGCACGCGAGGTGCTGCTGTACGGCTCGGGCGAGGAAGAGATCAGCTTCACCTACGAGGCCGACGGCCCCAAGGGCAAGACGCGCAGCGTCAAGCGCAAGCACCCCTTCGAAGGGATCATCCCGACGCTGGAGCGGCGCTACAAGGAGACCGACTCCGCCGCGGTGCGCGAGGACCTCGCGCGCTACCAGGCGGCCAAGCCCTGCCCCGCCTGCGAAGGCACGCGCCTGCGCACCGAGGCGCGCCATGTGTTCCTGCAAGGTGAAGGCGATGCCCAGGGGGAGCCGATCTACCGCATCGAGCACCAGACGCTGCGCGAATGCCTCGCCTACTTCGAGCAGCTGAAGCTGAAGGGCGCGAAAGCCGAGATCGCCGACAAGGTGATCCGCGAGATCCGCTCGCGCCTCAAGTTCCTCAACGACGTCGGCCTCAACTACCTGAGCCTGGACCGCAGCGCCGACACGCTCTCGGGCGGCGAAGCGCAGCGCATCCGCCTCGCCTCGCAGATCGGCTCGGGCCTGACCGGCGTGATGTACGTGCTCGACGAACCGAGCATCGGCCTGCACCAGCGCGACAACGACCGCCTCATCGGCACCCTGCGCCACCTGCGCGACATCGGCAACTCGGTGCTCGTCGTCGAGCATGACGAAGACGCGATCCGCGCCGCCGACTACGTGGTCGACATGGGCCCCGGCGCCGGCGTGCACGGCGGCCAGGTCATTGCGCAGGGCACGCCGGCCGACGTGGCCGCGAGCGCCGAGTCGCTCACCGGCCGCTACCTCGCCGGCGTGCTGAAGATTCCGGTGCCGAAGAAACGCCGCCGCATCGAGGACATGGCGGAACCCCAGGTGCTGCGCATCGTCAACGCGCGCGGCAACAACCTGAAGGGCGTCACCGCCGAGATCCCGGTCGGCCTGCTGACCTGCGTGACGGGCGTGTCGGGCTCGGGCAAGTCGACGCTCGTCAACGACACCTTGTACGCCGCTGTGGCGCGCAACCTGTACAACAGCCACGCCGAGCCGGAGCCGCATGACGCCATCGAAGGGCTGGACCTCTTCGACAAGGTAATCAGCGTCGACCAGAGCCCGATCGGGCGAACACCGCGCAGCAACCCGGCCACCTACACCGGGCTCTTCACGCCCATCCGCGAGCTCTTTGCCGAAGTGCCCACCGCCCGCGAGCGTGGCTATGGTCCGGGGCGCTTCAGCTTCAACGTGGCCGGCGGCCGCTGCGAGGCCTGCCAGGGCGACGGCGTGCTGAAGGTGGAGATGCACTTCCTGCCCGACGTCTACGTGCCGTGCGACGTGTGCCAGGGCGCGCGCTACAACCGCGAGACGCTCGAAGTCCTCTACAAGGGCAAGAACATCACCGAGGTGCTCAACCTCACCGTCGAAGACGCGCACGCGTACTTCAACGCCGTGCCGAACATCGCACGCAAGCTGCAGACGCTGCTCGACGTGGGCCTGGGCTACATCCGCCTCGGCCAGAGCGCGACCACGCTCTCGGGTGGCGAAGCGCAGCGCGTGAAGCTCGCGCTCGAGCTCAGCAAGCGCGACACCGGCCGCACGCTCTACATCCTCGACGAACCCACCACCGGCCTGCACTTCGCCGACATCGACCTGCTGCTCAAGGTGCTGCACCAGCTGCGCGACGCGGGCAACACCATCGTGGTGATCGAGCACAACCTGGACGTGATCAAGACAGCTGACTGGTTGATCGACATGGGCCCCGAGGGCGGTGCCGGAGGCGGCACGGTGGTCGCGGCCGGCACGCCGGAAGACGTGGCGGCCAACCCGGCGAGCCACACCGGGCACTACCTGAAGCCGCTGTTGCGCTGATCTGAGCGCGCGTGGGCGCGACTTTTCTCACGACGTCGACACACGACACGGTGCACCGCAGCAATGCGGCATCGGGCTTGCATGCGGGAGTTCCACCCTTGGCAAGCGGCAGACGCTTGCACTACATTGCCGCAGCCCCGCCCCACCCCCTGTCGCGCAAAGCGCCACGACGACACCCCCATGCCGCCTGCGCCCCTGCCCGCTGACGAATCACACCGGCTGGCCAGGCTCCACGCGACGGGCATCCTCGACACTGCGCCCGAAGAAAGCTTCAACGCTCTCGCGCAGTGCGCCGCCGAGCTCTGCGGCACGCCGATCGCCGCGATCACCCTGCTCGACGCACAACGCGAATGGATCAAGGCCGTGCACGGCTGGGACGACCTGCCGGTGCGCGAGATTCCGCGCGCCATCTCCTTCTGCAACCACACGCTGGTGAGCGAGGGCGTGTTCGAGGTGCACGACGCGGCGCACGATGTCCGGTTTGCACACAACCCCTTCGTCACCGGCGTGCCGCACATCCGCGGTTATGCGGGCGCGCCGCTGGTGCTCGATGGCGAGGTGCTGGGCGCGCTGTGCGTGATCGATTCGCGCCCCCGCACCTTGAGCGATGCGCAGCGCGCAAGCCTGGTGCAACTGGCCCGTGCCGCGAGCGCGCTGCTCGCCGCACCGCGCAACACCCCCCCGGCCGACGACGAGCGGCTGCGCCTCCTCGACTTCGCCCGGGCCTCGGGCGACTGGATGTGGGAAACCGATGCCTCGCTGCGCTACACCTGGGTGTCGTCGACCTTCGAGGCCGTGACCGGCCTCTCCCCGGCATCGGTGCGCGGCCAGCTGCTCGAGGACACGCCCTTGCTCGATGGCCTGGGCCACCCGCTCGGGAGCGACCGCCGCCTGCACACGCTGCTTCAGCGGCGCCAGCCCATCACGCGCGTCATCACCGACAAGCCCACGCCGCGCGGCGTGCTGCAGGTGTCGCGCAGTGCGGTGCCGGTGTTCGACGCGAACGGCGAGTTCGCCGGCTACCGCGGCACGGCACGCGACGTGTCGGCGCACATCGCGGCCGAGCGGCGCACACACGCGCAAGGCGAGCTGCTGCGCAAGCTGTCGTCCCAGGTGCCGGGCGTGATCTTCCAGCTGTGGATGCAGCGCGACGGCACGCCCTTCTACACCTACGCGAGCGACGCCACGCGCGAGCTCTTCGGCGCCGAGCCGCCCCGCAACGGCGACGGCGGAGACTTCGACGTGGTGTGCCGCATGCTGCACCCGGACGATGCGCTCGAGTTCGTGCCGAGCCTGCTCGCCGCATCGCGTGCGCTGCGGCCCTGGCACCGCGAGTTCCGCATCATCCGAGGCGGCACGGTGCGATGGATCGAGGTGCGGGCGGTGCCCGAGCGCCATGCCGAGGGCGGCACGCTGTGGCACGGCTTCTGTTCCGACGTGACCGCGCGCAAGGAGACCGAGCTCGCCCTGCGCAGCAGCGAGGAGCGGTGGGGCCTGGCGGCCGAGGCGGCCGGCATCGGCATCGCCGAGTTCGACCTCGACAGTGGCCGCATGAGCTTCGACGCACGCGCCTGCGCCAACCACGGCCTCAGGTTCCCGCAGGCCGACTACCGGCTCAACGACTGGCTGGCCGCCATCCACCCGAGCGACCGCTACGCGGTGCAGGCGCGGCTGGAGCATGCGCTCGCGACCGGCGGCATGCTGGAAGCGCGCTACCGCCAGCAACGGCCCGACGGCAGCGAGGCGATGCTCGAGATCTTCGCCCGCTGCACGCTCGGCGAGGCGCAGCGACCGATCGGCATGGTCGGCACCTGCCGCGACGTGACGCAGCAGGCCGCCCACGAACAGCTGCGCCACGACAAGGAAGCCGCCGAGCGCGCCAGCCGCGCCAAGAGCGAATTCCTCTCGCGCGTGAGCCACGAATTGCGCACACCGCTCAACGGCATCCTGGGTTTCGCCCAGCTGATGGCCATCGACCGTGTGCACCCCCTCGAACCCGACCAGGCCCGCCGGCTCGACAGTGTGATGCGCGCCGGCCGGCACCTGCTCGAACTCATCAACGACATGCTCAATCTCGCGCGCATCGAGCAGGAAGACTTCTCGCTCGAGCGAACGCCGGTCAACCTGGCCGCCACGCTGCAGACCTGCTTCACGCTCATCCAGCCGGTGGCCGACAGCGCCGGCGTGCGCCTCGCGGCGCCCCCGCGCCGCGCCCACTGGGCACTGGCCGATGCACGCGCGGTGGAACAGGTGCTGCTCAACCTGCTGTCCAACGCCATCAAGTACAACCGGCCCGCCGGCACGGTGAAGGTCACGCTCTCGCGCGGCGACGAGCACATGTTCGTCGCCGTCACCGACGAAGGCGAGGGCCTCTCCGAGCAGCAGCAGGCGCGCCTCTTCCAGCCCTTCAACCGCCTGGGCGCGGAGCAGAGGCGAGTCGAAGGCACCGGCCTCGGCCTCGTGATCGCGCGGCAGCTGGCGGCATCGATGGGGGGCGAATTGAAGGTGGCGAGCCGCCCCGGCAAGGGCTCGACCTTCACGCTGAGCCTGCCCGCCGGCACCGCGCCCACCGGCACCCGCCACCGCAACGATCCGCGCGACCCGCTGCCGCCCGAGCCCACCTCGGCGCACCGCCAGGTGCTCTATGTGGAAGACGAGCCGCTCAACGTGCTGCTGATGCAGGAGGTGTTCAAGTCACGGCCCCAGTGGGACCTGCACATCGCCACAGACGGCCAGGGCGGCCTCGCGGCGGCCCGCGCTCAGCACCACGATCTGCTGCTGATCGACATGAACCTGCCCGACATGAACGGGCTGGAGCTGATCCGCGCGCTGCGCGCCGACCCGCGCACCTCGGGCCTGCAGTGCATCGCGCTCTCGGCCGACGCGATGCAGGCGCAGATCGACGCGGCACTCGCCGCCGGCTTCGACGGCTACTGGACGAAGCCGATCAACGTGGCGTCCATGCTGGAAGGCCTGGGCCAAGCCCTCGAAAAGTAGGCGCCAGAATGAAAAAAGCCGGTGCACTGCACCGGCTTGTTCTCAGCGCGAGGCCGATTTACTTGAGGTGACCGTTGATCAGCTTGGTCATCTCGAACATCGACACTTGGCCCTTCTTGAAGATTTCCTTCAGCTTGGCGTCAGCGTTGATCATCGTGCGCTTGGCTGCGTCTTGCAGCTTGTTCGCCTTGATGTAGTCCCACACCTTCTTCGTGACCTCGGTGCGCGGAACCGGCTTGTCGCCAATGATGGCGGCCAGTGCTGCGCTCGGGGTCATCGCCTTCATGAAGGCGGCGTTGGGGGTGCGCTTCTTCGCCGGAGCCTTGGCGGCCTTCTTGGCGGGAGCAGCCTTCTTAGCGGCTGCCTTCTTCGCCGGAGCGGCCTTCTTGGCCGGTGCCGCCTTCTTCGCCGGGGCGGCCTTCTTCGCTGCCGCCTTCTTGGCCGGAGCGGCCTTTTTTGCTGCGGGTTTCGCAGCCTTCTTCGCAGTTGCCATTTCGAATTTCTCCATCAAATGAGTTGTTGATGTGCCCGTGTTGGGTGAGTGCCGCATGAGCTACTCGGTTCTCCATGGTCCACGTGCGGAGCGAATACTACTGCGAGAGTGCTGCATTGAGAAGCAGTTTTCATAGGTAAAACGCGCGCAAACGCGCTTCGCAGCGTGCTTTTGTCGTCGCTGCGCGTCACTTGTGTGCCTCGAGTGCGCCTCGAGGAGAGTCGAAGAGCGCTCCTGCGATCAGCTCACGTCGCCCTCGCGCGGCTCGCGTTTTCGCCCGTGGAGCATCGATGCGACGAGGTTTTCGCGGTGCTGCAAGCTCATCGTGAGCACGCCGCCGACGTGCAGCGCGACGAGGCCGACGAGCGTCCATGCCAGCGTGGTGTGCAGCGCGAACATGGTCTCGTCGCCCCAGTAGCGGTCGGTCGTGCAGAGCCAGCCGGTGAGGCCGGTGAGCGCCACGCAGCCGAGCAGCAGCAGCACCATCCAGCCGCCGAGCGGGTTGTGCCCGACGTGCCGCGCGGCGCGGCCGCGCAGCAGCGCCGCGAGGTAGCCGCCGGTCTCGCGCGGGCCGTGCACGAACTCCCCGAAGCGCGCGTAGGCACCGCCCACCGCACCCCACACGAGCCGCAGCAGCACCACCGTGAGCGGGGCGTAGCCGACGCCGTCGTGCCAATGCGTCCACCGCTCGCTGGTGAGCCAGGCCCCCGCCACACCGGCGATCAGCGCCAGGTGCAGGGCACGGACGGGGAGGTCCCAGACCTTCATCGAGGAACGTTCGGCGAGCGGCTCAGCGCGTCACTTGGCGGCGGCCTGGCCGGCCGGCAGCACCGGCTCGAAGGTCTTGGGGTCGAAGAAGGCCTCGGCCTTCTGGCCCTTCGGGTCGAAGCCGTAGACCTCGTAGCAGCCGTTCTCGACCTTGACCTTGCGCACCTTCCAGCCCTCGTTGACGAGCTTGGACTGCAGCTCCATCTGGCCGCGCCATTCGGCCTTGGGGGTGGTGCACTTCACGTCGCCGTGGGCCCGGGCGGCGCCGGTGGCGATGAGGGCGAGGGTGGCGATGAGGAGGTGGCGCTTCATGGCGGTCCTTTCGGGTCGATGAGGGAGAGAGCTACGGCTCAGGCGTCGGCCCAGGCGCGCAGGAGGTTGTGGTACGTGCCGGTGAGGCCGATCACGGCGGGGTCGTCTTCGCCGTGGCGCGAGCGCAGGCTCATCAGGTGCTGGTCCATGTCGAACAGCAGGCGGCGCTGCTCGTCACTGCGCACCATGCTCTCGATCCAGAAGAAGCTGCCGATGCGGTGGCCGCGGGTCACCGGCTCGACGCGGTGCACGCTGGTGCCGGGGTAGAGCACCATGTCGCCGGCCGGCAGCTTCACGCGCTTGCTGCCGTAGGTGTCTTCGATCACCAGCTCGCCGCCGTCGTACCCGTCGGGGTCGGCGAAGAAGAGGGTGCAGCTGATGTCGGTGCGCACGCGTTCGCCCGACGGCGAGCCCGGCACGTAGCGGATGGCGTTGTCGACGTGGTTGCCGAAGGCGTTGGCCGCGCCGCCATAGCGGTTGAAGAGCGGCGGGAAGACCTTCTTCGGCAGCGCCGCCGAGAAGAAGATCGCGTGGCGGTTGAGGCCGCGCAGCACGATCTCCTGCAGCGCGCGGGCTTCGGCGCAGTCCTGCGGCAGCTGCTCGTTGTTCTTGGCGAGGGCCGATTGCACCCCAGCGGTCACCCGGCCATCACCCCAGGGTGCGCGCGCGAGGATCTCACGGGCAGTGCGGACTTCGTCGGGATTCAGGACCTGCTGGATGTGGTGGAGCATGGCGATGGCTTTGCTGGTGTGGGAGGAGCACCGGCCCCGAAGGGCCGGTGGGAGGGTCAGAACTTCAGCGTCATGTTGACTTGCACGGTACGCGGCTTGCCTGGGATGTAGTGGCCGCGGTAGACCATGTCCGCATAGTGCTCGTCGGTCACGTTGGTGATGTTGAGCTTGAAGGTTGCGACGTCAGTAGCCTCGAACTCGGCCATCAAGTCGCCGGTGATGTAGCGCGGGGCGACAACGCTCGAGGTGGCGGCACGGCCGACCGGAATCACGCCGCTGCGAGCGTTCAAGCCGCCGCCGATGCGCCACTTGGGCAGCACCTTGTACGTGCTCCAGATGGTGCCGCTGTGGCGTGGCGTCAGGCCGGGGCGGGAGCCCACGAGTTCAGTGCCTGCGGCGCCGGAGGAACTGTCCACTTTGGCGTTCGGGATGAAGGCGTACGAACCGAAGACTTCCCACTCGGGCGTGATGCGGCCGATGATGTCGAACTCCGCACCGACCGCGTGGCGTTCGCCCGACAGCACGTAGTTGCAGGCATTGACCGACTCGGCGTCGCGGTTCCGCTCGTTGTATTTCGTGGCATGGAAGATCGCGAACCGGGTGCTCAGGTCACCCCGGGCGTTGTCGATCTTGGCGCCGAGCTCGATGTTGCGGCTCGATTCCGGCGGTGTGTTCACCGTACCCGGATCGAACTGGTAGGTGTCGCCCGAGGTGTTGAACGAGGTACCGTATGAGAAGTGATAGGACTGCGTTGCGGTCGGCTGGTACATCACGCCAAAACGCTTGCTCCACAGGGTGTCGCTGCGCTGGCTGTAGCTGTTCGGCGGGGTGTAGCAAGGGTTCGGCACCGGAGGGTTGCCCGTGGTGGGCTGCCCTTGCGCCGCGATGGCGTGGAATCGGCCGTCGAGCTTATCGAGGCGCAGGCCCGCGAGCACCTTCCATTTCGATGCCACCTGGATCATGTCCTGCACGTAGACGCCCGCTGCCTTCATGTCGAACTCGCGATTGAGGCTCACGGTTCTTGCGTCCTCGTTGACGAACGCGCCGTCGTTCGGGGTGCCCACGGTGGTCGTCGGCTTCGCGAGGGCGGCAGGATTGGTGGCGCTGAAGGACTCGAACTGCTCGTGGGCGAAATCCCCACCTGCCTGCACGCTGTGGTCGAGCCCGCCCCACTTGAACTTGCCCGAGTAGTCGCTCTGCAAGTACTCGGTGTCCATGTTCATGATCTTGGCCTGGAAGCCACGGTTGAGCACGGTGCTGTCGCTGATGGTGTCGGTGGTGACGGCCTGCGCACAGCCCGCCGGCAAGACGCCCAGGTTGTTCGGCACGCAACGGAATCGAACCGTGCTGGCCCGCTGGTCACGCTCGTAGCGAGCCAGGCGAAGCGCCGTGCGCCACTCGCTGGTCTCGCTGAACTTGTGCGTGTGCACCAAGTTGCCTTGCGTCGTGCCGCCGCGCAGGTAATCGCTCGCAAGGCCGTAGTAGTTGCTGGGGTCGTTCTTCCACATGAAGTCGCCACCGCCACTCGCGCTCTGCGGCACCCACGGCAAGCCGTAGTGAATGCCGGTGTTGTTCTCCAGGTGGTACAGGCCCACCGACACCTCGTCGGGCGTGCCGATGCCGTACCTGATGGTCGGCGCGATGCCCTTGTTGTCGATCTTGTTGCCGTAGTTGTCGGCCTGCGTGAGCATCGTGTTGATGCGCACGGCGGTGGTCTCGCCGGTGCGCTGGTTCAGGTCGAGCGTGGAGCGCAGGTAGTTGCCGGTGCCGAAGGTGGTGCTGACCTGGTAGTCGTTGGACAGCTGTGGCTGCTTGGTCACCTGGTTGACCGCGCCGCCGGTGGAGCCGCGGCCGAAGAGCATCGAGGCCGAGCCGCGCAGCAGCTCGAGGCGGTCCCAGTTGAAGGAGTCGCGCTCGTAGAAGGCGGGGTCGCGCATGCCGTCGATGAAGATGTCGCCGGTGGACTGAAGCGAGAAGCCGCGCAGGCGGATGTCCTCTTCGCCACCCTCGGCCGCCTGGAAGGTAATGCCTGCGGTCTGCTTCAGCGCTTCCTTCATCGTGTCGATGTTCCGGTCATCGATCAGTTTTTCCGTCACCACCGTCACCGACTGCGGCACGTCACGCAGGTCCTGCTTGCCCTTGCCGATGCGCGTGGTGGTGGCCTGGTAGGTCTGCTTGCCCGTGGGTTCGGCCGCTGTCGCCTTCACCCGGATCTGGGGCAGCGAGCCGCCGCTGTCGATCACCGCAGGTGCTGCAGCCGAAGCGGCAGGGGCCGCGGGGCTGGCCGCCTGTTGCGCCATTGCAGGCGACAAGACGAGGCCGAAGCCGGCGGCGAGCGCTCCCAGCGGCAGCAAGGCGGCGGGACGGGAAGGGACCGCAGCAGCAGCGTGGCGGCGCGGAGGCGTCTTGAGGGGCACAGTGTTCTCCAGGTGGTCTGTGAGGCACTGGCTGGCGTACGACCCCGGCTGGCTGGTGCGGTTGTTCGATTCTTGGAAAGGTCTACTTCGTGAGGATGAGCTTGCCGAGTGAGGTCTCGCGCAAGCGGTAGACGGCGCCGTGGTGCTCGATCAGCACCTCCTTGGCGTCGCCCAGCAGTTGCCGGCTCGAAATGCGCTGCTCGGTTACCGCAGGCTGCGGCGCGCGGACGGGCGCCCTGTCGACCGGGTTGGGCGGCGGCATGACGTTCATGGCGATTCGGGCTCGCTGATGAAACCGACCTTGGTCAGGCCGGCCTTGGATGCGTCGGCCAGGGTCTGGGCGACGGAGCGATAGGGCACGTTCTGGTCCGCCTTGAGGTGCACCTCGGGCTGCGGGTTCTTCTGGCTCTCGACGCCGAAGCGGCGGGCGGCCTCGCCGCGCTCCACCGGCTCGCCGTTCCAGAAGAGGCCGCCGTTGGCATCGATGGCGAACTCGATCTTCTCGACCTGCGTGATGTTGGGCTGCGAGCTGGCCTTGGGCAGCTCGAGCTTGACGGCCTGCGTGAGCAGCGGCGCGGTGACGATGAAGATGACGAGCAGCACCAGCATGACGTCGATCAACGGCACCATGTTGATCTCGGCCATGGGGGCGCCCGCGCTGCGGTTGTCGAAGCTTGCGAAAGCCATCGTGTGCTCCTCAGGCGGCGCGCGTCTGCGGGACGCCGTGGCGCAGCGGCACGACTTCGCCGGACAGCGGCTGGCCCATCGACACGAAGGTGTGCAGCTCGTAGGCGAAGGCATCGAGCTTGGAGAGGATCACGCGGTTGGAACGCGTGAGCCAGTTGTAGCCCATCACCGCCGGGATCGCGACCGCGAGGCCGAGGCCCGTCATGATCAGCGCCTCGCCCACCGGGCCGGCCACCTTGTCGAGCGTGCCGGCGCCGCTCATGCCGATGGCGACGAGCGCGTGGTACACGCCCCACACGGTGCCGAAGAGGCCGACGAAGGGAGCGGTCGCGCCGACGGTGGCGAGCATGGCCAGGCCGTTCTCCAGGCGCGTGGTCTCTTCGTCGAGCACCTTCTTGATGGTGCGGGTGACGAAATCACCGGCGCTGCCCGCTTCTTCCAGCTTGGCCGCGCCGTACTTGGCGTGGTGGGCGCGGGCGCTCATCGCGTGGCTGGTCAGGTGCGAGAAGGGATCGTTGGCGCCGTGGGTCACGATCTCGGAGGCCACTGCGTCGAGCGAGGTCGCATTCCAGAAGAAGGACAGGAAGGCCTCGCTGCGCCTCTTGCGCGCGAGCAGCGTGACGCCCTTGATGGCGATGATGGCCCACGAGACCACCGACATGAGCACCAGGATCGCCAGCAGTGTCTTGCCGACGACGTCGCTCTGGGAGATGAAGTGGGCGAAGCCCAAGGAGGTGTCTGCTGGGTTCATGGTCAACGATCAGGTGGGTCGAATGCGATGGAGACGGGCGCCGAGGCGATGACGGGCACGCCATTGACGGTGTGGGGCTTGAATTGAGCCCGGCGCAGGGCGGCGACGGCCGCCTCGTCCAGGAGCGGGAAACCGGAAGACCTCGTCACGGTGACCTGCATTGGCCGACCCCGGGTGTCGACCTCGACCCGCATCTGCACCACGCCGGTTTCGCCGTTGCGCTCGGACAGGCGCGGATACACCGGCTTGGGCTGCACGATGTAGCGGATCTCGGAAGCCGCCATCTCCGGCGGCGGGGGCGGTGGCGCAGGCGGCGCTGGAGGCGCAGGCGGGGCCGGGGGCGCTTCGACCACCACGGGCGCGGGTGGGGCCGGCACCTCAGGTGCGGGCGGGGCTTCGAAGGTGGCCGGGGTGGGCGACGGCGCGGCCGCGATCACGCGGGGCTCGGGCGCCTTGACGACCGGCTTCACGTCGGGCGGCGGCGGGGGTGGCGGCGCCGGAGGCGCAGGCGGCGCGAGCAGGTTCACGAAGATCGGCGCCGCGTCGACCACCGTGGCACGCACGGCCGGCACCTGCAGGAAGCCCCAGATGCCGCCCACGTGGGCGACCGCGATGGCGGCGACCACCGCGCGGTACTGCATCGGGCTCAGCCCATCTCGACGCTGCAGCGGCAGGCGCAAGGCCGCCATCGCAAGCGGATCGGGCACGGCTTCTTGGGCGATGGAGAGCGACGACATGGAGCGCGACAGCGAAAAACGGCTGCCGGGGCAGCGGAGCGCGCAACTGTATCACTAATGAGAACGATTCGTATTTGTGATTGATCAGAGTGGGGTTGTCCCGACTCCGCCTGAAGCGGGGGGCAGCGGCTATGCTGCGCCACCATGATCAAGATCGTCGTCCGCTGGCTCCTGCTCGCCGCCGCCTTGCTGCTGGTCGCCCACGTCTACACGGGCGTGACCGTCACCAACTTCACCTCGGCCATGGTCGCGGCCCTCGTGCTCGGCCTGCTCAACGCGCTGCTGCGTCCGCTGCTGGTGCTGCTGACGCTGCCGGTGACGGTGATCACGCTCGGGCTCTTCCTCTTCGTGATCAATGCGCTGATGTTCTATTTCGCGGCCGAGCTGCTCTCGGGCATGTCGGTGGCGAGCTTCGGCGCGGCGCTCATCGGGTCGCTGATCTACAGCCTGTGCGGCATGGTGATCGACGCCGCGCTCGAGCGCATCTTCGCGCCGCGAGGCTGACTCACATCAGGCCGGCCACGCAGGGCGGCCGGCCTGAACACCGCTGCACTCGTCAGTTGGTGCAACCCGCTGGCCGGTTCTTGTACCAGCCGCCGCTCGCTTGATAGAGCTTGACCTGCGTCCAGGTGTCGAAGGTGCCGCCGATGTCGACCTTGTCACCGGTGGTGATGGCCCGCAGCAACGACACCCCGCCGCGCGTGGCGCGCCCTGCGTTCACGTGCGCGACCGGCGAGGCGGTGCTCGTGGGGCAGGTGGTCGGCGGGGGCGTCGTCGGGTTGACGACCACGGTGCGCGTGGCGGTCGTGGTGTTGCCGGCGCGGTCGGTCGCGCGGTAGGTGCAGCCGTAGGTGCCAGCCTGCGCCGTGTTGACGCTGCAGCTGGCGGTCACGGCCACGTTGCCGTCTTCAGGGTCGGTGGCGGTGGCGCCGGGGTCGGTGAAGACCTGGCCCACGGTGAGCGTCATGGGGTTGGCACCGTTCAGCGTGATGACCGGCGCGCCGGTGGGCGGCGGCGGGTTGTCGCCGCGCGGGTGGCGCGAGAAGAAGTTCCAGGTGATGTCGGGCAGGCTCGGGCCGGTCTTGACCGCCCACTTGCCTTCGTTGCCGTTGACGCCGCCGATCCAGTAGTGCGCATGGTCGGTGTCGGCGGTGTTGGCGGTGGCCGTCGGCCCGCTGTAGAAGACCGTCTCCACGACCGAGCGGCTGGCGGCGCTGGCATCGACCGTGTAGTAGACCTGCTCGCATCCGTAGGCATTGCCGTTCACCGGGCTGCAACCGCTGCTGCGCGCACGTGCGGTGGCGGGGGTGTCGTAGCCGGCCGGGCCGAACGCCTTGAGGTGCGCATCGCGCAGGTTGATCGCGTTCTGCCTGAGCACCGTGCAGTCGTTGTTGTTCTGCACCACCATCAGCGGCACGCGGTAGGGGTTGTTCTTGGCCGCGTTCACGTCCGACACGATCTGGCTCACCGAGTGGTAGGTCGGGAAGCCGTTGCCGCAGCCGGCGAAGTTGACCGCCGCCGCCCCTTCGGCATACGGCAGGCCCTCGACGCTCGCGCCTGCGGACCAGTATTCGTTGTGCGCCACGAGGGCAGCCACCACCATGGCACCGCCCGACGACAGGCCGGTGATGTAGCGGCGGTTGGGGTCGATCGCGTAGCGGCCCTCGACCTCGATCGCAAGGCTGCGCAGGTCTTCGACCTCACCCGCGCCTTCGCGGATCTCCGCGCTGAACCAGAAGCCCCAGCAGTTGGTGTTGCGCAGGCCGGTGTAGCTCGTGATGAAGGGCGCGACCAGGATGAACCGGTACTGGTCGGCCGCGGCCTTGAGCCCCCAGTCGTTGAGCACGTCGTCGTTCGTCTGCTGGCAACCATGCAGCGCCATGACCATCGGGGCGGGGCCGCTGAGCCCGCTGGGCACGTAGACCTTGTACTGGCGGTCGCGCGAGCCGCTGTAGCTCTTGGCCTTGAAGGTGAAGGCGCTGGTCGTGCCGGCAAAGACCGACAGGCTCAGCAGCGAGAGAAGCAGGGCGCACAGCCAGCGCCAGGGCAGGGTCAGTCGAAAACTCATTGCGTTGTCTCCTTGATGGACAGTGCGCCTGCATGGGGCGCACCGGTGTGGAGACTCAGCGTAAGCGGCGCCCACCGCCGAAAACAGGGGGCAGGCTCCTAAGCATTCATACCCTGTTGATGCGTACAGAAGGCACATCGGCAGTGCCGTCTTTCAGCATGGCCTTGATGCCGCGGATGGCCTGGCGGATGCGCGACTCGTTTTCAATCAAGGCGAAGCGCACGTGGTCGTCGCCGTGGTCGCCGAAGCCGATGCCGGGCGACACGCTGACCTTGGCCTTCTCGAGCAGCAGCTTGGCGAACTCGAGCGAGCCGAGTGCGCGGTAGCGCTCGGGGATCATCGCCCAGATGTACATCGAGGCCTTGGGGCATTCCACGTCCCACCCGGCTTCGCGCAGGCCTTTTACCAGCACGTCGCGCCGCTTCTGGTACTGCAGCGCGATGTCCTTCACGCATTGCTGGTCGCCTTCGAGCGCTGCGATGGCGGCCACCTGCAAGGGCGTGAAGGTTCCGTAGTCGTGGTAGCTCTTGATGCGCGCGAGCGCGGCCACCAGCTCGCGGTTGCCCACCATGAAGCCGACCCGCCAGCCGGCCATGTTGTAGCTCTTGCTCAAGGTGAAGAACTCGACCGCGATGTCCTTCGCACCCGACACCTGCATGATCGACGGCGCCTTCCAGCCGTCGAACACGATGTCGGCGTACGCGAGGTCGTGCACGACGAAGATGTCGTGCTTCTTCGCGAGCGCGATCACGCGCTCGAAGAAGTCGAGCTCGACGCACTGGGCCGTCGGGTTGGACGGGAAGCCCAGCACCATCATCTTGGGCTTGGGGTAGCTGCCGCGGATGGCGCGCTCCAGCTCGGCGAAGAAATCGACGCCGGGCACCAGCGGCACCGAGCGGATGTCGGCGCCGGCGATCACCGCGCCGTAGATGTGGATCGGGTAGCTCGGGTCGGGCACGAGCACGGTGTCGCCGCGGTCGAGCGTGGCGAGCATCAGGTGGGCCAGGCCTTCCTTCGAGCCGATGGTGACGATGGCCTCGTGGTCGGCATCGATCTCCACGCCGTAGCGGTCGCGGTACCAGTGCGAGATCGCACGGCGCAGGCGCGGGATGCCCTTGCTGGCCGAGTAGCCGTGGGTGTCGGGCCGCTGCGCGACCTCGGCGAGCTTGGCGACGATGTGCGGCGGCGTGGCCCCGTCGGGGTTGCCCATGCTCATGTCGATGATGTCTTCGCCGCGCCGGCGTGCCGCGAGCTTGAGCTCGGCCGTGATGTTGAAGACGTAGGGGGGAAGGCGATCGATGCGCGCGAAGCGGCGCTTGCCTGATGCAGACATGGTGTGACTTTCACGTGAGCGCCCGGAACCGTCCGAGCGACGTGCCCCGCCGTGTGGCGAGGCCCGCGGATATTAGCCTGAAGCTAACGCGCGAGCTGCGCCGTTTTCACGCCGGCGCCACGCACTTCGAAGCGCACGCGCTGGATTTCACGGCCGTCGCGGCCGATGAGCTGCAGCTCGTGGCGGCCCGGCCACGGCGCCCAGCTGACGCGCGCGCCCTCGCCGATCCGCTTGCCATCGAGCACCCAGGTGCCACGCTCGCCTTCGAAGTGGATGCGCTGCGCACGCGGCGGCATGTCGGGGTCGATCGCAAAGAGGCTGCCATCGCGCGGGCTCGTGATGCCGTATCGCTGGCGTGCCTGCATCTGGGCGCTGGGTTGCCAGTGCGCCTGTGTGGTGCCGGCCAGGAAAAGCTCGTCACGCGCCGGCTCCGCGTTGCCGGCGAGCAGCACCCGCTCCTGCACGATGCCCTGGGGCAACGGCGGCCGCTTCGACACACGCCCGTCGTGCAGGTGGCGCACCAGCGCCTGCCAGATCGGCGCGGCACCGCTCACGCCGCTCACCTGGTGCATGGCCTCGCCGCTCGCGTTGCCCACCCACACGCCGACGGTGTAGCGGTCGGTGTAGCCGATGCACCAGTTGTCGCGCATGTCCTTGCTGGTGCCGGTCTTCACCGCGGCAAAGCCGGGGGTGACGAGCGCGCTGTCGAGGCCGAAGGTCTGCGCACGCGCGGCGTTGTCGGCCAGGATGTCGGTGACGAGGTAGGTGGCCGCCGGGTCGGCCACGGCGCGTGTTGCGGTCGGCGCGGCCTGCAAGACGACGGGGGCATGGACACCGCCATTCGCGAGGCTGCGGTACGCGTTGGTCAGCGCCTGCAGCGTCACGTCGGCACCACCGAGTGCCAGCGCGTGGCCATAGAAACCTGCGGACTCCGGCAGGGCGAAGCCGAGCGCATTCAAGCGCGCCAGCACCGCCTCGGGCCCGAGCATTGCGCCCACGCGCACCGCCGGCACGTTGAGGCTGCCGCCAAGCGCGGTGCGCGCGCTGACCCAGCCCTTGAAGCTCTTGTCGTAGTTCTGCGGCAGGTAGAGGCCGCTGCTCGTGGCGATCTGCGCCGGCGAATCGTCGAGCAGGCTCGCGGGCGTGATGAGGCGGCGCTCGAAGGCAAGGCCGTAGAGGAAGGGCTTGAGCGTGGAGCCGGCCTGCCGTCGCGCGACGACGCCATCGACCTGCGCCGCCTCCGACAGCCCGCCGCTGCTGCCCACCCAGGCCAGCACCTCGCCGCTCTTGTTGTCGAGCACCAGCACGGCGCCGTCTTCCACATTGCGGCCACCCAGCTCGGCGAGGTGCCGGCGCAGGGTGGCGACGACGAAGCGCTGCAGGCGGGCGTCGAGCGTGGTGCGCACCACAGGCTGGTTCAGCGTGAGCTGGCGCGCGACGTGCGGCGCCAGTTGCTCGCCCAGCACCATGCCACCGCGCTTGCGGAACGCACCGTGTGCCAGGGCCACCACGCCGGTGCACTCGAGCTTCTGCTGCTGCAGCACGCCACAGGCGCGCCGCGCGGCGGTGTCGGCATCGGCGTTCGGGCTGCGCAGCAGTGCGGCAGCGAGCGCGGCTTCTTGCGCATCGAGGCCGCTTGGGTGCTTGCCGAAAAGCGTCTGCGACAAGGCGGCCACGCCGACCAGCTCGCCGCGGAAGGCCACGCGGTTGAGGTAGGCCTCGAGGATCTCGCTCTTCTTCCAGCGCGCTTCGAGCCGCGACGCGGTGACGGCCTGACCCATCTTCTGCGAGACGCTGCGTCCGCCGGTCGGGCGCGCCAGTTCGTCGTCGAGCAGGCCGGCGAGCTGCATGGTCAGCGTGGACGCGCCACGCGTGCGCGTGTTCCACAGGTTGCCCCAGGCACTCTGCGCCACCGCGCTCCAGTCCACACCGCTGTGCTGGTAGAAGCGCTGGTCTTCGCTGAGCACGATGGCGTGCAGCAGCGCCGGCGAGATGTCGGTGAGCGGCACCCAGGGCAAGCGGCGCACGGTCTTGTCGACGCGCACCGTCTGGATCGGCGTGCCGCTGCGGTCGACGAGCGTCACGTCCGACGGCTTGTGCGCCGCCTTCACCTCGGCAAAGCTCGGCACGGCCTGCGCGGCCCCGGCACTGAGGCCGAGGGCCAGCAGCAGTGCTGCCGCCTTGCCCTGCACGCTCACGGCGCCACCTCCAGCGCCGCGTTGGGCAGCTCGCCGAAACTCTCGGGCGCGTACATCGCCTCCACGCGCGACGGCGGCAGCGAGAACTTGCCGCCGTTGTTGAGCCGCACGGTGTACTCGATCACGTGCTTGCCCTTGGGCAGGTAGTCGAAGTAGCTGCGAAAGGCCTCGAAGCTGCGCTCCTCGAACGCCGGCCAGGCCGTGCCGCTCTGCTTCTCGCCCGAGGTGGCGATGGTCGAGTCGCGGCCCAGGCCCGAGCCGAGCAGCGTGGCGCCACCCGGCACCGGGTCGCTCACCACCACCCAGGTCATGTCGCTTTGCGCCTCGACCTCCAGCCGCACGCGCATCACGTCGCCGCGCGACCACTTGGCCTTGTCCTTCTGCTCGACCGCGCTCACGCTGCGCGTGAGGCTGTAGCCCGCACGCAGCGGCGTCTTCAGCGGAATGGCAGCCAGGCTTTGCACCGTGAGCCAGGGCTTGCCGCTGCCCTGCTGGGCGACGTTGAGCGTGCCGCCCTTGTCGGGCCAGGCGAGCAGCGCGGCGCCGCCCTCCGGCTGGCGTGCCCAGTCGATGCTGGCGGGCTTGCTGCCTTCGACGCTGGCCACCGTGCTGCCAACGATCTTCACCGACTCGAACCGGGCCGAGAACTTGTCGAGCGCGAGCGACCCCCAGAGGTTGGCCGTGGTCGTGAGCCACGCGCCACCGCGCTGGCGGCCCAGGCTGCCGACCACCATGCGCGGCAGGTCGTCTTTCCACCCCGGCTCGTCGAGCACCGCGAGGATGAGCCGTGCCGCGTTGGCATCGGCGCTGTCCATCAGCCACCACCAGAAGTCGCCCTCTTCATTGCTGAAGCGCAGCGTGGTGCCGGCGTAGGTGAGGCGGCCGCGCAGGATCTGTTGCGCCTCTTCCAGGCGCTTGGCCTGATCGGGGATGCCTTTCACGCGCCGCAGGATCTGCAGCCAGTCGATCACCGCGGCAGTGGGCCACTGGTTGGGCGTGAGGTTGATCGAGCCCAGCATCTTCGGCTGCGCGCGGCCGTGGCGCGACAGCGCTTCGATGGCGGCGAGCTTGCGCACGTCGAGGTCGGCGCGCGGCGACCAGAACTTGCGCTCGATGCGTCCTTCGACGAACGCGGTCAGCCCGTCCAGCATCGAGGCCTGCGCCGACGAGGGCAGCTCGAAGCCCGCTTCGTGCGTCGCTGCGATCACGTAGGCGGTGAGGCGGTCGCTGCCACGCGCGCCCTCGTCGGCCCGCGGCGGGAAGTAGCTCGCGAGGCCGTCGCTGTCGAGGTAGGTCGGCAGCGTGTTGGCGACGGTGGCCCACAGCTTCGCGTCCTTCAGGCCCACGGCCTTCGAGGTCTTCTGCTCCAGGCAGATGAAGGGGTAGGTCTCGAAGTAGCGACGGATGCCGGGCAGGGCACCGGTGAGCCTGGGCTGGACCGCGACGTTGAGGCCACCGCGCTTGATGCCGCTCTCGGGCAGGGCATCGGCCGGCGCAGTCACCGGCAGCGTGACCGGCCCGTCGAGCTGCTGCAGCGTTGCCTGCAACACACGCACCGGCACCGCCGGGCTCACGAGCTGGGTGACCTTCACCCGGTCCTTCGCGCGCTCCTGGCCCGCCGCGCCGCCGACTTCATCGGCCGCGGCCTCCCACGCGATGCTCAGCGCTTCGGGCGGCACGGCCACACCCCAGGTCAGCTCCTTGGCAGAGCCGGCGGGAATGGCGACCTCCTGCGGCGCGAGCGCGATCGGCGTGCGCGCGATGTCGTCGCCGACACGCGCCGTGCCCTGCAGCGTCACGCGCACCTTCATCTCGCGCGCGGTGGTGTTGCGCAGCGTCAGCATCGCGCTGAACTGGTCGCCCTCGCGCACCAGCGGCGGCAGGCCGGGCAGCACCTGCAGGTCCTGCGTGACGCGGATGCTCGCGCTGCCGGTGCCGAACTGCTGCACACCCGCGTCGGCGATGGCCACCAGCGAGAAGCTGGTGAGCGAATCGTTGATCGGCACCTCGATCACCGCCTCGCCGTTGCCGTCGAGCACCACGCGGTCCTTCCACAAGAGCAGCGTGTCGAAGAGCTCGCGCGTCGGGTTCTTGCCGCCCCCGCCACCGGCGGCCACGGCTTTGCGGCCGTAATGGCGCCGGCCGATGATCTCGCTCTGGCCGGTGGCCGTCTCCACGCCCCAGGCGCGCTGCTGGATCAGGGCGTGCAGCAGGTCCCACGAGTCGTTGGGCTTCAGCGCCAGCAGGCCTTCGTCGACGGCGGCAAACGCGACCTCGGTGCCGGCCAGCGGCTTGCCGTCCTTCACCACCTTCACCTTCGCCACCGCTTTCTGGCGGATGCTGTACTGCGGCTTGTCGGTCGTGACCGTCACCTGCAGCTTGTGCTCGGCGATGCCCACGTCGAGCGCCGCCACCCCGAGCTTGAACGCCGGCTTCGACAGATCGACCATCGCGGTCGGCGCCTGGTACTCGCGCCCTTCGTACCAGAACGAACGCGCCCAGTGGAGCGGCTCCTTCCAGCCCCAGGTGAAGAACGAGTACCACGGCACGTGGCGGATGCGCCCGCGCAGCGTGAGCACGCTCACGTAGACGTTGGGGCCCCAGGTCTTGTCGATCTTGAGCTCCACCGTCGGGTCGTCGCCGCGCAGGGTGACGACCTGCGTCGCGAGGATGCCTTCGCGCTCCACGCTCACGAGTGCTGTCGCTTCACGGAAGGGCATGCGCACCTGCAGCCTGGCGGTCTCGCCGGGCTGGTAGCTCTTCTTCTCGGGCAGCACGTCGATGCGGTCGTCGTTGTCCTGCGCGAACCAGAGCTCACCCTGCCTGGTGACCCACACGGAGCTTGCGGCCTGCGCGAGGTTGCCGTTGCCGTCCTTCGCCTGCGCGATGAGCTCGACCTGGCCGGCGCTGTCGAGCGCGGCGTCGCAGAGCACGAGGCCGCGGTCGTCGGTGCTGCCGCTGCAGAGCACCCCGAGGTCCCGCGTCTCGGTGCGGTTGTCATACGCGTAGAAGCCCCCCACCATGCGCTTGCGCGTGCTGATCACCTGCGCCAGCCGGCCACGCACCTCGAGCTTCTGGCCCTTGATCGGCTTGCCGGCACTGTCGAGTGCGATCGCCTGGAACAACACCCGCCCGCGGTTGCTGGCCCACGAGCCGGTCTTCACGCCCAGCACCACCGCACTCGGCCAGAGCGGGATGCGGGTGGAGGCCGTCTGCACCTCGCCGTTGGGGTCGTTGAAGGTGAGCTCGGTGACCAGCTCGCTCGGGCGCGTGAGCTGCGGCAGGTCCTTCAGCGTGACGGTGGCCGCACCGTTGCGGTCGGTCGTGAGCGGCAGCTTGTCGGCGACGAGCCGGCCCTGTTCGTTGCGCGGCTCGTCGTCGTCGCGGTTCGTCTCGCGTGGCGGCCCGAAGTTGAATTCGTCGTAGCCCGGCATGCCGGCGCTGCGCTCGCGCAGCAGGGCGGTGAGCCGCGCCGGCGCGTTGCCCATGCCGCCGCCGGAGAAGTAGTTGAGTTGCGCGCTCACGGCCAGCTCCTTCGGCGCGATGGCCACCGCCTTGGGCCCGCTCACGCGCGCATCGACGAGGGGCAGACGGAACTCCTCGACGCGGAAGCTGCCGCTCGCCCAGCGGCGTCGCAGGCCGTCGTCCTTTCCGCTGTCACGCTCGAGCACCACGTCGTAGACCCCGAGCTTGGCGGCAGCCGGAATGTTCCAGGTGGCGCTTGCGCTGCGCGCTCCGTTCCAGCTGAGCGGCTGCACGTATTCCTGGCCGCTGCCCTGGTGGATGATCTTCATGCGCGTGGGCAGCTCGGCTGCCGCCAGCATGGCGAGGCCCGCCGAGGTCTCGCGGCGGATGAAGTGCTTCATCGACACCGTCTCGCCCGCGCGCAGCAGCGTGCGGTCGAACACGGTGTGGGCGCGCAGGTCGGGCTGTGGGTCCAGGCTGGTGGGGTGGCTGAAGCGCCACGACTCCACGCCCTTCTGCCAGTTGCTGAAGACGAAGGCGAGGTCGGTCGTGCCCTGGCCGACGGCCTTGCGCGCGCTCACGAAGAAGCCCGGTTCGCCTTCGCAGTCGAGGCCCCGCAGGTCGAGCGCCTTGTCGACCTTGGCGATGCCCTGCGCATCGGTGCGACCCTTCCACACCGGGTCGCCATGGCACGCGTACACGGCCACGTCGGCGTCGGCCACCGGCTTGCCGCGGTCGAGCGTGGTCACGAAGACGAGGCTGTTCTCGCGGCCGAGCTTGAAGTGCACGCCAAGGTTGGTGACGAGCACGCCGGTGCGCACGTACATCGGCGCCTTCTTGTCGAGCAGCGACTCGCCCAGGCGCTGCGATTCGATCTCGACCACGTGGTAGCCGGGCTCGGGCAAGGGGATGCCCACCACCTCGAACGGGCGCGGCCCGCTGCCCTGCAACTGCGGCAGGTCGAGGCGCTTCACGTCGGCGGCCTGGGCGAGCAGCGAGACCTCGCGCGTCTGCACCGAGCGCATGTGCTTCACCTCGCGCGTGCGGCCCTTGCCGTCGTTCACACGCTCGACCTCGTACCACTGCGCCTTCGGCAACGCAGCCTCTTCGGCCGTGACCGAGCTTTCATGGAAGCGCATGAGCTTGCGGTACCAGGCAAGGATGTCGGCGTCGCTGCGCAAGGTTTTCACCCGCACGGCACCGGCGTCCTTCGAGCGCAGGTCGCCTTGCACGTGGCGCAGCGTGACGGGCAGCATGGCCTCGGCGTCGCGCTCGATCACGCCGAAGGGCGCCGCGGCGAACTTGGCGATGGGCGGCGCTTCGCCGGTGGCCACTTTCAGCGGGAAGCTCGCGGCATTGGCGAGCGTGCGGCCGGCGACGTCTTTCACCTCGCGCGGCAACTCCACCACGAGGCTCGCGGACTCGGGCAAGGGCGACGGGAAGCGCAGCTCGCTCACCTCGGCCGCGGTGTCGTCCTTGTCGAACTGCGGCTTCATCGCCGAGCCCGAGGCCGGCTTCAGGCGCACCGCCTCGGCGGTGGCACGCGGCACGGGCGACGAGAAGCGAAGCGTCATCGGCCGGATCGGCAGGCACGGCGCCTCGGCGCGCTCACGCTCGCAGCTGAACTCGGCCGTGAAGGGCTTGCGCACGCGGAAGCTGTAGCGCTGCTCGGTGCGCGTCACGACCTGCGGGTTGGCCTGCGAGGCGATGCCGACGCCCCACACCAGCCGCACCGGCGTGTCGACTGGCAGCGGGCGCTGGCAGGCGACGAGCAGCCAGCGCGCGGCGTCTTTCGTCAGGCGGCGCGCCTTCAGCACCTCGTCGCGCACGCTGCCGGTGATGATGCGCACCGGCACCCGCTCGCCGATGCCTTCGATCTCGCAGCGCGCGTTGGCGACGACGGTCGACTCGACCGCCGGGCCGGTGAGGCGCAGCAGGAAGTGCTGGTCTTCCTCGATCTCGTTGCCGGCGTACGGCTGCGTCGCGCTGATGGCGGGGCCGCCGGTGCTGAAGCTGAAGTTTCCCGACGCGAAGCTGCCGCTGAGCGGCTTCCATTCGGCGCGTGGCTTCAGCGTGCAGCGTGTGCCGGGCGGCACCTGATCCTGGAAGTCGTACAGCCACACCCGGTCATCGGACCAGCGGCTGGCACCCTTGGGCACCGGGCCCTCGCACGCGAGGCTGAAGGGGTCGGGCTGCCGCAGGTCGCCGAAGGGCACCACGGCTTCGGAGAACTTGATGACGACCTGGCGCACCTGCGCCACTTCGCCTTGCGGGGTGACGCTCGCGACGGTGGCCGCGTGGGCCATGCCGGCACCTGCGACAACGAACAGCGCCACGCCGGCGCGACGGATGGCAGTCTTGAAGCGATGCATGCCTTTTTCTCCAGGCCTCCTTGGAAGGCGGCAAGGATAAGGGCTCGGCGTGGGGATCAGCCTTCGCGCTGGCGGTCTTCGGCTTCGCGGCGGCGCGCCTGCGCCTCGATCTCCTTCAGGCGCGCGTCGATCACCGAGGCTTCGATGAAGTCGGTGCTGCGGCTGCTGCGGGCGAGGCGCTGGCCCGCGCGCAGGCGGTCGACACCGCCCATCAAATCGCCGAGCGCGATGCGCGACTCGGCTTCGGCGCGCAGGGCCCGCAGCGGCTGGTCGAGCTTTTCCCAGGTGCGGCCGAGCTGCGACCAGACGGTGGCGTCATGCGGATGCAGCGAGGCCCAGGTCTGCAGCTCCTCGGCGCTGCGCTGGAGCGCGGCCTTGTCGCGCGGCGTGGCCACCTGCGCGGCGAGCAGCATCACGGCGCGCGATGACGGCTGGCCGTCGGACTTGGCAAAGGGCTGCAGCACCTCGCCGGCACGTTCGGTGTCGCCACGCGCGAGCAGCGATTGGGCCTGCAGCAGGGCCACGTCGCGCTGCGCCCGGGCATCGCCGCGTGCTGCGGCCACGGCGATCGGCAGCGCCGTGTCGGCACGCGACCAGTCGCGCAACAGCGTGGAGGCGAGCGCGCTGGCATACGCGGCCAGCAGGCGCTCGGCGGGCGGCGCACCGGCGGGCGCTTCGAGTGCCTGCCAACGGCGGAGCGCGTCGATGCGCGTGTCCATCATCACCTTGGCGCGGGCCTGCGCCGCCGCGTGGGCCAGCACGCCGACCGGTGCCGCGGCGCTCGAGGCGCCCTGGCGCGCACGCGCTTCGCCGATGCGCTCGGCGTTCAAGGGGTGGGTGCGCAGGTAGGGGAAGCCGCCGCTGTCGTTGAGCCGCGAGTTGTTTTCGAGCTTCTCGAACATCGCGGCCATGCCGCCGGGCGCGTAACCGGCCTGCGTGAGCACGGAGAAGCCGATGCGGTCGGCTTCGCGCTCGGCGTCGCGCGAGAAATTGAGCTGGCCTTGCGCGGCCACGGCCTGGCCGCCGGTGATGAGCGCGTTGGCGCCATCCATGCGCGTGCTGCGGCTGGCCGCGACCATGCCGAGGATCATGGTCACCATGCCGATCATCGACTGGCGCGCGCTGTTGGCCATGCTGCGCGCGATGTGGCGCTGGCTCACGTGGGTGAGCTCGTGCGCGAGCACGGAGGCGAGTTCGTCGCGCGTCGAGGTCATCGCGATCAGGCCCAGGTGCACGCCGACGTAGCCGCCCGGCAGTGCGAAGGCGTTGACGCTGCGGTCGCGCACGAGAAAGGCTTCCCAGGCGAAGCGCTGTTCCAGGTCGGGGCCGATGTCGCCGCGCTGGCGTGCGGCGGCGACGAGCGGGTCCCACAGCGACTGCAGGTACTCGAGCAGCACCGGGTCGTCGAGGTAGTCCGGGTCTCGACGGATGTTGCGCATGATCTGGTCGCCCAGCCGGCGCTCGCTGCCGATGCTCAGGTCGTCGGATGCCGACTCTCCCAGCGCGGGCAGGCGGCTCTGCGCCACCACCACGGTGGGCGCCGCGGGCACGAGCAGGCTCGCGGCACACAGCAGGGCCAGCAGGCGCTGTACGCGCCGCTTCGGGCGATGGGAAGAAGAGATGTTCAGCAAATCAGGCGAGGCCGGCACGGATGGTGTTGGAGCCGGGCAGAACGGGAAGGTTCGACCCCTGCCCGACTATCATGCCAGCGCCACATTGCCCGCTTGTTTCTCGACCATGTCCGCACCTGTGCCTTCCCCCGCTTCACCCCTGACCCACTTCGATGCGCAGGGCCAGGCGCACATGGTCGACGTGTCGGGCAAGGCCGAGACGCACCGCATCGCGCGGGCGAGCGGCGTGATCCGCATGCTGCCGGCGACGCTGGCGCTCATCCAGTCGGGCAGCGCGAAGAAGGGCGACGTGCTGGGCATTGCCCGAGTGGCCGCCATCCAGGCGAGCAAGCGCACGGCCGAGCTGATTCCGCTGTGCCACCCGCTGCCGATCACCAAGGTGGCGGTGGAGTTCGAGGTCGATGCGGGCGCGTCGCTCGTGCGCTGCACGGTGCAGGTCGAGACGCTCGGGCGCACGGGTGTCGAGATGGAGGCACTGACCGCGGTGCAGGTCGGCCTGCTGACCATCTACGACATGTGCAAGGCGGCCGATCGTGGGATGGTGATGGGCGAGATTCGGGTGCTGGAGAAGCACGGTGGCAAGTCGGGCGACTGGGTGGCGCCCGCTTGATCGCGTTCAGCGCAGCTTGAAGTCCTGGTAGGTGAACTTCCGCGTGGCCGGCGTGCACTGGAAGGGCGCCGGCACACCCTCGGGCCGCTTCGCCTCGCACTCCGCGAAGAACTCTGCTGAGTCGGAGTTGCGGAATTCGCGCAAACGGTCGGCGATGTAGCGCGCACGCTCCACGTCGCCCTTCTCCGCGTACGCCTTGGCCCAGGCCATCATCAGTCGGGTGTCGAGCAACAAGTGCGGCGCACGGCGGAAGGCTTTCCACGCCGTCGACGGATGCGTGGCCACGGTCGCGGCGGCGTAGTCGGCGTGGTGGGCAAAGAAGACGCTCTTCTGGCCCTGGGCGATGCGGTGGGAGAGCGGCGTGGGGTCGTCATCATCGACAGCGAAGATCTTGGTCACGCGCGTGTAGTCGACGACAGCGAACGCGGTGCCGGCGATCAGCACCAGAGAGCCGGCGATGAGCGCCGTGCGAAGCCGCGATGAGCCTTGCGGCGCCGCCTCGCTGGCGGCGTCATCGGAGGGCGTCGAATGCCCGAGGCAGATGCCGAGCGCGAAGGCGGTGGGCAACAGGAAGTAGGCGTACCACAACGGGTACTCCAGCATGCTGTGCACGACCATCATCAGCACCATCACGAAGGCCGTGCGGACCATCGTGCCGTGCGGCTGCGGGGTGATGCGACAGGCGACGAACGCCTTCCACAATGCCCATGTGAGCAGGGCCAGCACCAGCGTGCCGAGCGGAATGCCAAGCTCGACCAGCAGATTCAGCGGCAGGTTGTGCGTGTGGTCGAAGAAGGCCACCGGGCGGTTGGGGAAGGGGGTGAGCGACCACGCGAAGTTGAACTCGCCCCAGCCCACACCCAGCCACGGGTTCTGCTTGATCAGCTCGAAGGTGTTGGACCAGATGGCAAAGCGGGAGCTGGAGAGGTCGGATTTGCTGAGTTGCGTGTCACCGATGAAGCCTGCGCCTGCTGCGCGACTCCACTCCGACATCCCGAGCCAGCACAGGCCGTAGATCAAGGGCGCGACAAATAGGAGCACGCGCGTGAACCGTGAAAGTTGCCGGTCCAGCACGCCCCACACGGCCAGCAGGATGATGCACACCGCACCGGTGCGCGACACCGTCAGCACGTCGCCAAAGATGAGGCAGACAAGGGCCACGACAGTAACCGCTCGCCACAGCAGCAGTTGCGGCTTGCCATTCGACTTCTCAACAAGCGAATCGTGCAGCCAGATCAACGACGCCATCGACCACAGCAGCAGGCTGCTCAGGTGATTGGGCTGCCGGAGATTGCCCCCCGCTCGACCTTGGGCTCCCGGACGTGCGATCCAGTCGCCCTCGATCCATCCAGGCTTGAAGACCTGAACGATTGCAAACAAGAAGCTCACCAGCCCAGCCACCAGCAACGCCAAGCAGAACGCATGGAACACATTGCGGCCTGCCATCGCCCCGACCGATATCGCCAGCAGCCCGCCGAACAGAAGCCCAAGGGCGGACAAAGCCAATGCAGCGGGAAGCCTCTGCAGCACAAGGGACATCACAACGCCCAACACCAGCGCAATTACCACCAGCACGAGGGGCATCACGTTGCGGCTAAAGCCGCCTACAGGTCGATTGACGGCAACCACCGACAAGCCCAGAAAACTGCCCCAGCCGGCAAGTGACAGCGCCTGATTGAAGAACGTGGCCGACGGAGAGACGTTGTGCGCCAGCCAGGCCGGGCCGCAAACTGCCACGACGGCGACGGCGACATACGGCCACAACGCAGTTGCCGAAGGCTGAGGGTGATTCGGATGCATCTTCTGATTCTCGTCGCACTCACGCGACCGCCCACGGGACTCAGCGCGGATCAGAAGAACCCATCGAGCGGTGCGTAGCCGCGGACGTCACCGTTCGAGTCGAGCAGCACCACCCAGTCACCGCGCGCAGCCAACGGGAGAAAGCGCGCGTCGGCAATGTTGACCCCAGCAGTGGCGACGGCGTGTTCAATGGTCGATGCCTGGGCCGGATACTTTTTGACCAAAGCCGCAACAGGCCGGGACCTGCTCAAGGCGGCGGAACGAGACTGCTCGTAAGGCTGCCAGAAGCGTGGTCGCTGGCCCACATCGACGCCCTCCAGCCCCTTCATAAGGGCATCGGTTTTTTCTTCCAGCTGAGGTGGACGCGCCCCCAGCAACCACGGGCCGGACAAAGGGATCCGCTGATAGCCGGTCGGCGCGAGCGGCAGCTCCGGCGTGTAAACGTCCAACGCGCTGATCACGCGAAAACGGTCAACTTCAAAAATCATCGCCACGGGCCGGGCGATGTAGACGGTGTGCAGTCCATACGCCAAGGCAGCGACCTGAATCACGCCGATGACGGCAAGGTCGCGCCTGAGATGAGGCCAGCCCTTCTTGATGTTGAACACCGCGAAGGTGAGCAGCGGACCAAGGATGAGATCGACGACGGTGACCAGGACAAAGAGGTCCTGCCCGCCAGCGACCCGTCGGTAAATGCCAGGAAACCACAACCCAAAGACGAGCGCGGCCGCGAAAGCTGCGATCAGCGCAGAGATGAGCAGGTGGATTCCCGCCGCGCGGGCACGGCGCTTCAGGTCAACTTGGAACATGGCCAGCGAGTGTAGACGGCAGCTTCGCTACCGCTAGCACTCGTGGATGTCGTTCAGCGGCACTGAGAGGGCGCGTACTTGGGAAGCAAGGTACCCAGCGCAAGAGGCGTGATTGGATTCACCCCGCCATTCGCCATCGTGGTGGCGGTCTGCGACGCGCAGCCCCAGTCGATCGAGCCCGTGGCGGGCACGGCAGCCGCCAAGGCGACAGCATAGGGCTGTCCAGCAGGGGTATCTCGCATCCAAGGTGTGAGAGTCAAGGTCGGTGCCGCACCCGCACCAAGCTCCGGTGTGAACGTGATGGTGATCAGTCCGTTCGCCCCCGCAATCACGCTGGCGACGTATTTGCTCACCGCACCCAAGCCGCCTGGCACTTGGTTGTTCCAGGTCGTTGCGGCATTTGCGAGATCCATGGTTGTGGCCGAGTTGATGGCCAATCGAGCCTTCGCGTCGGCGGCCAACGCCATGCCTTCGGTAACACGAGTGCGGATGGTGTAGTCCTGATAAGCCGGCAACGCGACAGCTGCCAGGATGCCGATGATTGCCACGACGATCATCAGTTCGATGAGCGTGAAGCCTGTCTGGATCGCTGCATATCCTTTGCGCAGCCTGGTAGGCGCCGCCGCGCGCGGCTGTCTACTTGGGAAGCTATGTGCGTTCACGACAGACTCCTGTTCGTCGGTGAGAAGCTTTGGCGGAAAAAAAGGCGCCGGAGCGCCTTTTTAGGTGGGGCGGGCGCCGTTTAGCGGCACTGCGACGGAGCGTACTTCGCCAGCAGCGTACCGAGAGCCAGCGGGGTGATGGGATTCACACCGCCGTTGTTCATCGTGGTTGCGGTGGTCGAAGCGCAACCCCAGTCCACGGAGCCGGTGGCAGGCACTGCAGCACCAAGCGCGGCGGCGTAGGGTTGGCCGGCGGGGGTGTCGCGCATCCACGGGGTCAGGACCAGCGTCGGCGCCGCGCCAGCACCAACTTCGGGGGTGAAGGTAATCGTGATCCGTGCGTCAGCAGCGGACATGATGATGCTCGTCACATACTTCGACACGGCACCCAGACCGCCGACGACCTGGTTGTTCCAGGTAGTAGCCGCAGCCGTGAGGTCAACGGCGTTGGAAACGCCAACCGTCGCCGCCTTCTTGGCGCCATCGGCCAGCCCAAGACCTTCCGTCACGCGAGCGCGGATCGTGTAGTCCTGATAAGCCGGCAGTGCAACAGCGGCCAAAATGCCGATGATCGCCACAACGATCATCAGTTCGATAAGGGTGAAACCCTTTTGAATAGAACGCTTCATGGAGAGCTCCTGAAAGGAATTGGGGAGGGGGTGAGACACGGTTCTTCTGTTGCACCCTGCATGCCACCCTGAATCGGGGGAAAAAGCGTGGAATCCGACCTCAGTTCTGACACAAAGGGTCACTGGGTGATGCAGTTCACGTTGCAGGCAGACACAGATTGACGGAAATCGTCACTGTGCCTTCAGGCCAGGTCCAGCACCTGGCCAGCCTGAAGCGCGCTCAGGCGGTGACGGGTACTCAAGCGGCCAACTTCGGCCATGACCGCCTCGACCTCACCCGGCTTGATGTGGGTGATGTGCACGTTCACGCTGCCTTGCAGCTGCGCCAGCTCCAGGCCGAGTTTCTGCGGGTGCAGATGCTGGCTCAGGCACGCGAGATCGCGTTCCTCGTCGCTGAAGGCCGTCTCGATCACGAGGTGCGCCACCTTCATCGAAGACAAACGCCGCCACAGCGCCGGGTTGGGACCGGTGTCACCGGTGAATACCCACCATGCGTCACGGCCCTGCAAGGCAAAGCCGACGGCAGGCACGGTGTGAGCGGCACTCAGCACCTCGAAGGTCTTGCCGCCCAGTGTGAGTTGATCGCCCGTCTGGAATGGGACCATGGCCAGCACCGGCCGATCGGCCACCGGGAGTCGCGTGAAATCGGGCCAGATCACGCCATTGAAGATGTGAGCGCGCAGCGCCTGCAGCGTCTCGGGTAGCGCATGCACCTGGATCGGCCCACGCCCCTGCGACGCGCGCAGGCGCATCACCGCGTCGGCCAGCAAGCCGATGGACAGCACGTGGTCCAGGTGGGAGTGGCTGACCAGGATGTGGTCAATCTTCGCGAGCGCGTCGAGCGGCAGGTCCCCCACCCCCGTGCCGGCATCGACCAGCACGTCGTGGTCGACAAGGAAGGAAGTGGTTCGGCTGCCTTCGGCGATGGCACCGGAGCAACCGAGGACGCGGATTTTCATGGGCAAGGCGACAGGCAATGGCACGGGGCCGCGCGCAACACGCGCGCTACCTGGATGCTGCCGGCACGAAACACCTGCCGCAAGGTCGCAATGCGGCAATTCGCAACCAATGGCATGCGCTCACACCACGCCCTGGCGGGCCGCGTGAAAAGCGTCACGCAGCGGTTTCGCGCTCAGGTCTGGATGAACTGCATCTGGGTGCCGGCGAGTTCGATCACGTCGCCGTTCTTCAGGTGCAGGGTGTCGCCGACCAGCGGGTTGCCGTTGATGGTCGGGCGGGTGGCGCCTTCCACATGGGCGAACACATAACCGCCCGGGCGCTTGGTGATGGACGCCACTTGCACGCCGGGCTTGCCGACCGTCGTGACAACCTTGGTCAGGGCCACTTCGCGGCCGGCCGCCGCGCCGTTGAGCACCTTGATCGTGCCGGGCACCACGCTCTGGCCCAGGCCACCGAAACCGGAGTTCGTGCCCTGTGCCGAGGTGTGGGCGAAGCCATGGCTGTACGCCGCAGGGGCCGGGGCACCCTGCTTCATGATCATGGTCTTCTCGTAGTCGGTGCCGTCGTCGACGAGGTACTTGATCTTGTACTTGCCGATCTCGACGGTGTCGTTGTGGGTCAGCAGCTGCTTCTTGACGGCCTTGCCATTGATGTAGGTGCCGTTGGTGCTGTTGAGGTCTTCGATGAAGACGTCGGTGCCAACCATCTGCAGCACGGCGTGCTCGCCGCTCACCGCCAGGTTGTCGATCACGATGTCGTTGTAGGGACGGCGGCCGAGGGTGGTCTTGTCCTTGGTGATCTGTACTTCCTTGATCACCACCCCGTCGAGCGATACGACCAGCTTGCCCATGCTTGACCTCTGTGTTTTGTGTGTCTCAGGCCCTTGGGGCCAGGTTGATGATGTTGATCACCGCAACAGCGTCTGATCAGCGCCTGAAGGGCCACCATGACCGGGGCGCATTGCTCTGGCCTTTCACGCGCACCAACACCACGGCAATATTATCCTTTCCCCCCGCATCGTTCGCCGCATCGATGAGCGCATTGCCCATCTCGGGGAGCGCATCGTGCGACTGCAGTACCTGGGCGATGCCGTCGTCGTCCAGCATGTCGGACAGGCCGTCGGAGCACAACAGGTAGATGTCCCCCGGCATGATGTCGTGCAGGTGGGTTTCGAGCAGGACGGTGTCTTCCACGCCCACGGCGCGGGTGACGAGGTTCTTGTTGGTCGAGAACGCGGCCTGTTCGGGCGTGATGAGCCCGGAGTCGATCTGCTCCTGCAGCAGCGAGTGGTCGTGGGTGATCTGCACCAGGCGGCCGCCGCGGAAACGGTAGCCGCGCGAATCGCCCACGTGGCCCATCAGCAAGCGGCCTTCGCGGAAGGCGCCGACGACGAGCGTGGTGCCCATGCCAGCGTACTGCGGGTTGGAATTGGCAGCGTTGAAGATCGCCCGGTTGGCGTTGTCCACGCAGATGTCCATCGCGCGGCGCACGTCGGTGTCAGTGGCGTTGCTGGAAGCTTCCTGCAGCCAGCGACCGAGCTCCGCCTTGATGAACGAGGTGGCCATGCCGCTGGCCACTTCACCGGCGTTGTAGCCCCCCATGCCATCGGCCAGCACCACCAATCCGGCGGCTTCCTGGACGGCGATGGAGTCTTCGTTGTTGTTGCGGGCGCGTCCGGTGTCCGTGGCACTGAAGAACTCGAGCGTCATGGCGGGGTGGCGGGCGCGGGCAGGTTCGTCACGAGGGTGGTTCAGCGGCTGGGATTGTGCCCTGTATCGACACGCTCCATTTTCACGGTAGCGGCGAATCCGCTGGAATCGGGGGGGGCGGCCGAAGGGTCAACGGGCACCGGTTGCTGGCCTTCGGCCTTCATGCGCGCGACAACAGCGCGCAGGTCGGCGGCGAGCTGCTGCCCACCTGTGTAGCGCGCTTCAGGGCGCTTTTCAAGCGTCAAGGCGACAACACGCGCCAGCGCCTCGGGCAGGTCGGCGCGGAGGCTGCGCACGTCGGGCGCGGGCTCGTTGGCGATCTGCTGCATCAGCGTGGCCATCGACTCCGAGCGGTGCGGCAGCTTGCCGGTGAGCAACTGGAACAGCATGACGCCCAGCGAGTAGAGATCGCTGCGGCCATCCACACGGCGCCCGGCCAGCTGCTCGGGCGACATGAACGACGGGGTGCCCAACACCATGCCGGTGCGCGTGCGGGCTGAGTCGGCTATGCGCGCGATGCCGAAATCGGTGACCTTCACCACATCGGCCGATGGGTCGACCACGACATTGGCAGGCTTGATGTCGCGGTGCACGACACCCTGGCTGTGCGCGTAGTGCAACGCATCTGCCACACGCGCGACGATCTGCAGGACGCTGGTCACGGGCAGCAGCTTGGGCGGCTGCGTGTACGCCTGCAGGTTGTCGCCCTTCAGGTACTCCATCGCGATGTAGGCAAGCTCGCGCTCCTCGCCCGCATCGAAGATGGTGACGATGTCGGGGTGCTGCAGGCGCCCGGCGGTTTCGGCTTCACGGAAGAAGCGCTCGCGCGCCTCGACCAGCTCGTCGCCGGCGAACTCACGGCTGAGGGCCATGGTCTTGATCGCCACCTGGCGGCCGATCTTGGGGTCGCGACCCAGGTAGACGGCGCCCATCGCCCCACGGCCGAGCTCGCGCTCGATCTGGTAGCGGCCGAGGGTGCTGCGCTCGAGGCCCGGGCGTGTCGGGCGTGCGGCAGTGGATGGGAGGGAGGTCGTCTGGGCATCGGCACGCGGCGCTTGTGGGCGCCGGCCCCACAGCCAGCCGAGGTGGCCAAAGACGATCGCGAGCGTGACGGGCACGGCCCAGCCCATCGGCATGCGCAATTGCCACCACAGCAAGGCCCCCACCGCCCAGACGCTCGTCGCCAGCGTCACCGAGACGGCGATGCCTGCTTCACGGCGCACTCGGGGCAGCAGCCACGCGATCTCTGCCAACACCACCAGCAGGGCCAGGGCCATCGGCCCGACGCCCGCGATCGACGTGTGCAGGGGATGCTCCGCCATGCCCAAGACCTGTGCCTCGCCTCGCAGTAGTGGAGCCGGGACGGTATCACAGGCCGCTCCTTGCAGGCGGCCTGTGCAGACGGCCGCGCGGGCCTCAGGGTTTCAGGATTCGGCCGCCGAGGCGCCGCTGCCGCGCTTCCAGCGCACTGCCTGGCCCAACAACCACACGAGCACGGCACCGCCCACGCCCGCGGCATAGCGCAGCCATGCCGCCGGCTCGCCCTTGGCCTCGCCCACGGGCAGGTAGGGCAGCACGGCCGGGTCAGTGACGGCCATCGTGCCGGCGATCCAGCCGAGCAGCATGCCGCCCAGCACGATCACGAGCGGGAAGCGGTCCATCAGCTTGATCACGAACTGGCTGCCCCAGACGATGATGGGGATGCTGACCAGCAGACCGAAGATCACCAGCGGCATCTGGTGGTCGCCGCCGGCCGATTCGGCCGCGCCCGCGATGGCGATCACGTTGTCGAGGCTCATCACGAAGTCGGCCACGATGACCGTCTTCACCGCCGACCAGAGCTTGTCGCTCGCCTGGATGTTGGCGTGTCCTTCTTCCTCTTCAGGCACGAGCAGCTTCACGCCGATCCACAGCAGCAGCAGGGCACCGACGACCTTGAGGTACGGGATCGCCAGCAGCGTGAGCGCAAAGAAGATCAGCACCACGCGCAGGATGATCGCGCCGGCGGTGCCCCAGATAATGCCCTTGGCGCGCTGAGCGGGCGGCAGCGAGCGGCACGCCAGGGCGATCACCACGGCGTTGTCGCCCCCGAGCAGGATGTCGATCATGATGATCTGACCGACGGCGATCCAGAATTCGGGAGTCATGAACTGTTCCATCTGCGGTCCTCGTGGCGTGCAGCCGGGAAGTGTAGGAAGTGGAAGAGGCTTTCGGCGTGCGTGGAATTACGTGGCCCGGGAACGAAAAGGCCGCGCACAGCGCGCGGCCTTTTGTCGCCGGGCGACGAGGGCGGTCAGAGCAGGCCCTTGAGCAGCTTGCCCATCTCCGACGGGTTCTTCGTCACGGTGAAGCCGCACTCTTCCATGATGGCGAGCTTGGCATCGGCCGTGTCGGCACCGCCCGAGATCAGCGCGCCGGCATGGCCCATGCGCTTGCCCGGAGGGGCGGTCACGCCGGCAATGAAGCCGACGATCGGCTTCTTCATGTTGGCCTTGCACCAGCGGGCCGCGTCCGCCTCGTCGGGGCCACCGATCTCGCCGATCATGATGACGGCGTCGGTGTCGGGGTCGTCGTTGAAGAGCTTCATCACGTCGATGTGCTTGAGCCCGTTGATGGGGTCGCCGCCGATGCCCACCGCGCTCGACTGGCCGATGCCCAGGTCGGAGAGCTGCGCCACCGCTTCATAGGTCAGCGTGCCGGAACGGCTGACCACGCCGACGCGACCCTTCTTGTGGATGTGGCCCGGCATGATGCCGATCTTGATTTCATCGGGCGTGATCAGGCCAGGGCAGTTGGGGCCGAGCAGCAGCGTCTTCTTGCCGCCCTTGGCTTCCTTCTCCTTCATCTTGTTGCGCACTTCCAGCATGTCGCGGATGGGAATGCCTTCGGTGATGCAGATGGCGAGGTCCAGGTCGGCCTCCACGGCTTCCCAGATCGCGGCCGCGGCGCCCGCGGGCGGCACGTAGATCACCGAGACGGTGGCGCCGGTCTGCGACTTGGCTTCCTTGACGCTCGCGTAGATGGGGATGTCGGAGAACTTCTCGCCGGCCTTCTTGGGGTTCACGCCGGCGACGAATGCGTTCTTGCCGTTGGCATAGGCCTGGCAGCCGAGGGTGTGGAACTGACCGGTCTTGCCCGTGATGCCCTGGGTGATGACCTTGGTGTCTTTGTTGATGAGGATGCTCATGTTCGTGTCCTAGCGTGATTACTTCAGGGCGGCCATCACTTTTTGCGCGGCCTCGGCCATCGAGTCGGCGCTGATGATGGGCAAGCCGGAGTCGGCGAGCATCTTCTTGCCCAGCTGTTCGTTCGTGCCCTTCATGCGCACGACCAGCGGCACCTGCAGGTTGACCGCCTTGCACGCGGCGATCACGCCCTCGGCGATGGTGTCGCAACGCATGATGCCGCCGAAGATGTTGACGAGGATCGCCTTCACCTTGGGGCTCTTCAACATGATCTTGAAGGCTTCGGTCACCTTCTCGGCGGTGGCGCCACCGCCCACGTCGAGGAAGTTGGCGGGCTCGCCGCCGAAGAGCTTGATGGTGTCCATCGTGGCCATCGCAAGGCCGGCGCCGTTCACCAGGCAGCCGATGTTGCCGTCGAGCTGGATGTAGGCCAGGTCGAACTTCGAGGCTTCGATCTCCGCCGGGTCCTCTTCGTCGAGGTCGCGGTAGGCCACGATCTCGGGGTGGCGGAAGAGGGCGTTGCTGTCGAAGTTGAACTTGGCGTCGAGGGCGATCAGGTTGCCCTTGCTGTCGCAGTTCAGCGGGTTGATCTCGACCAGCGACGCGTCGGTGGTCATGTAGCAGTTGTAGAGCTTCTGGAACAGGTCGACCGCCTGGGCGTGCGAGCCCTCGGGCAGGCCGATCGCCTTCGCCACCTTCTTTGCCTGCTCGGCACCGAGGCCGGTCAGCGGGTCGATGTACTCGGTGATGATCTTCTCCGGTGAGGAGTGGGCCACCTCTTCGATGTCCATGCCGCCTTCGCTGGAGGCGATCAGCGCGACCTTCTGCGTGGCGCGGTCGGTGACCAGCGACACGTAGTACTCCTTCTTGATGTCGGCGCCTTCCTCGATGTACAGGCGGCGCACCTTCTGGCCTTCGGGCCCGGTCTGGTGCGTCTTGAGCTGCATGCCGAGGATCTGGCCCGAGATCGTCTTCACGTCATCGAGCGACTTGGCGAGCTTCACGCCACCACCCTTGCCGCGGCCACCCGCATGGATCTGGGCTTTCACCACCCATACCGGGCCGCCCAGCTTCTGCGCGGCTTCGAAGGCTTCCTGCACGCTGAATGCGGGATAGCCGCGGGGGACCGGGACACCGGCCTGACGCAAGATTTCCTTGCCTTGGTACTCATGGATTTTCATCGCGGACTCTCTTCACTCGGTTTGCAGGAACGGGGGGAGGAACTTCGGACTTGCCCGGCCGGTACCAGCGCGGGTAGTGCAGCTTGACGGTCGCGCCGTCGGTACGCAGGGCGTGGCAGCGGTCGAGCTGGAAGGGCTGTTTGGCGTCGACGCCCTGTTCGCCGCGGGTGTCGATCACATCGCCGGCAAAGGCCTGCACCACGGCGGTGGGCAGCACCTGCGCAAGCTCGGTGAGGTGGGTGCAGCCGGCGACACCGCCGAGGCGCTCATGGACGGCATAGCGAAAGCCGCGCATCAGGTTCAGGCCAGCGAGCTTGGCATACGCATCGCCGTGATCGTTGCAGGCGCCGGGGTAGGGCATGCCGCGGGTTTCGGAGCCGGCCTCGAGCACGTTGAACTGCTCGTCGATCACCAGACGCAGCAGCATGTCGTGGATGGGCTCGCCGGCACGTCGGAATTCGGTGTCGCGGGTCTTCACGTCGGTGATGACCGCATCGACTTCCCACAATCCATTGCCACGGGCAAACACCTGCACGTCGATGCAGCGTGTGTGCTTGAGCTGGCGCTCGGGCGCGGCGGCAGGCAAGGCCATCGTGGCGGGTGGGTCTGGCGGAGGGGCTGGCCCCATGCAATGTGACGGAGCCGCGAAAGCCCGGCACTTTAGCATTGCGCACCGCACCAAATTAGCGCGAGCGTGCGGAACCCGCGCGCGCTCAAGGCCTGTTGCACATCAGGTGTCTTCGTCCGCTGCGCCTTGCAACGCTCGGCGAATCGCCTCGCCCGAAAAGCCCCGGGCTGCGAGGAAACGCATCTGGCGTGCCCGTTCGGCGGCGTCCTGCGGGGGTTCGCCGAACTTGCGCGCCCAGACCTCGCGCGCCCTCGCCGCCTCGCTGCCCTTGAGCTGATCAGCCACCTCGGCGCTGAGGGCCACGCCGTGCTGTGCCAGCTCCTGCTTGATGCGCAGGTTGCCGTAGCGCGCCGCCCGCACGTGGATGCGGCTCTCGACGAAACGCTCCTCGCTCAGGTAGCGGTTGGCCTGCAGCCAGTCGAGCACGGTGTCGACCTGCTCGGCCGCCGTGTCCTCATCGACCGGCGCTTCGCCCTCGCCCGCGGGCTTGCGGGCGTGGACCATCAGCTTGCGCCGCAGTTCGCTGCGGCTGTGCTCGCGCTGGGCAAGGATCTGAAGGCCCCGGCCTTTCAGTGACAAACGGGGCTTCATGCGAGGCGTTTATTCCTCGGCGGCCGCCGCTTCCTTGGCCGCACGGCCGCGCTTCGGCGCCGGCGCAGCCGCTTCCGCGTCACCCGCGGCACCCGGCAGCAGCGGAATGCCCATCGCCTCGCGCACCTTGTTCTCGATCTCGACCGCCAGCACCGGGTTCTCGCGCAGGAACTCGCGGGCGTTGTCCTTGCCCTGGCCGATCTTTTCGCCGTTGTAGGCGAACCAGGAGCCGCTCTTCTCGAGGATCTTGGCCTCGACGCCCATGTCGATCACCTCGCCCTCGCGGCTGATGCCCTGGCCGTAGAGGATGTCGAACTCCGCCGCCTTGAACGGGGGCGAGACCTTGTTCTTCACGACCTTCACCTTGGTCTCGTTGCCGATGACCTCTTCGCCCTTCTTGATGCTGCCGATGCGGCGGATGTCCAGGCGCACCGAGGCGTAGAACTTGAGCGCGTTGCCGCCGGTGGTCGTCTCGGGCGAGCCGAACATCACGCCGATCTTCATGCGGATCTGGTTGATGAAGATGACCATGGTGTTGGTCTTCTTGATGGTGGCGGTGAGCTTGCGCAGCGCCTGGCTCATCAGGCGCGCCTGCAGGCCGGGCAGCGAATCGCCCATCTCGCCTTCGATTTCGGCCTTGGGCGTGAGCGCGGCCACCGAGTCGACGACCACGAGGTCGACCGAGCCCGAGCGCACCAGGGCGTCGACGATCTCGAGCGCCTGCTCGCCGGTGTCGGGCTGGCTGATGAGCATTTCCTGCAGGTTGACGCCGAGCTTCTGGGCGTAGGAGGTGTCGAGCGCGTGCTCCGCGTCGATGAAGGCGCAGGTGCCGCCCTGCTTCTGCATCTGGGCGATAACCTGCAGCGTGAGCGTGGTCTTGCCCGACGATTCCGGGCCATAGATCTCGACCACCCGGCCGCGCGGCAGGCCGCCGACGCCCAGCGCGATGTCCAGGCCCAGCGAGCCGGTCGAGACGACCTCGATGTCCTCGATCTTCTCGCCCTCGCCGAGCTTCATGATCGAGCCCTTGCCGAACTGCTTTTCGATCTGGGCGAGTGCGGCTTGCAAGGCCTTGGCCTTTTCGGTGTTCAGGGCCTTGACGGGTGCGTCCATGAATTTCTCCTTGTGGATCAATGGGTTACCAGCTGCAAATAACGACAGGCTGGATGAATGAACAGCATTCTGCAAGCCGAGTAGGTCGAAGTAAACCCATTATTTGGTCAGTTTGCCTTACGATCTGGCGATGACGGTTTCGGTCCCCCAAGACGCCTGGCGGCAGACCCACCTGGGGCGCCTGCTGGGCCACGCGCTGCGCCGCTTCGACGAGCGCGTGCTGGCGCTGATGGCGCGCAACCTCGACGTGCCGCTCGCGCTGTCGAACCTCGCGGCACGGGCGCAGGTGAGCGCCGCCCACATCCACATCACCCGGCACCTGGCGCTCGAAGGCTCGCGCCTCACCGACCTCGCCGCCCGTGCCGGCATGAGCAAGCAGGCCATGGGCGACCTTGTCGACCAGTGCGCCGCCTGGGGCCTGGTGACCCGCGAGGCCGACAGCCGCGACAAACGCGCCCGTGTCGTGCGCTTCACCGAGACCGGCCTCGCCTGGCTCAAGGCCTTCGAGCAGGCCGTCGCGCAGGCCGACCGCGAATTCCGCGCCGAAGTCGGGCCCGACGTCGCCACCGTCGTCGCGCTGGGCCTCGAGGCGTATGCGGGCGCGTGGTCGCCAGGCTGATCTCCCGCATGGTTCACGTCAGCAATTTCATTCACACTGGCAAGGAGACGACCACAAGGAGACGACGATGCGGATACTGATTGCCGAAGACGATCAGGTCCTGGCCGATGGCCTGTTGCGCACGCTGCGCAACTCGGGCTATGCGGTCGACGCGGTGGCCAGCGGCACCGAGGCCGATGCGGCGCTCGTCTCGCATGAATTCGACCTGCTGATCCTCGACCTCGGCCTGCCCAAGCTGCATGGCCTGGAAGTGCTGCGCAAGCTGCGAGCACGCGGCTCGGCGGTGCCGGTGCTGATCCTCACCGCGGCCGACAGCGTCGAGCAGCGCGTGAAAGGCCTGGACCTCGGCGCCGACGACTACATGGCCAAGCCCTTCTCGCTGCAGGAACTCGAAGCGCGCGTGCGGGCCTTGACGCGCCGCGGCCTCGGCACCGCGTCGAGCCTCATCAAGCACGGCCCGCTCACCTTCGATGCCACCGGCCGCGTGGCCTACATCAACGACCAGATGATCGAGCTGTCGGCAAGAGAACTGAGCCTGCTCGAAGCGCTGCTGCAGCGCGCCGGCCGCCTCGTCAGCAAGGACCACCTCGTCGAGCGCTTGTGCGAATGGGGTGAAGAGGTGAGCAACAACGCCATCGAGGTCTACATCCACCGCCTGCGCAAGAAGATCGAGCAGGGCCCGATCCGCATCGCGACGGTACGCGGCCTCGGCTATTGCCTGGAAAAGATTCCGAGCTGATGACAGCCCGCCAGTCGCTTTCACTCCTGCCCCCAAGGGGCGCCGTCCGGCTTGGGGCGGCCCGGCGCCGGACCTAAGTGGCCCTGCGCAGAGAGCAACGTTCCCTCTTCGGCGAGATCCTCGATTGGATGCTCGCCCCGCTGCTGCTGCTGTGGCCGATGAGCGTCGTGCTCACCTGGCTCGTGGCACAGGGCATCGCCAACAAGCCCTTCGACCGGCAGCTCGGCGAGCTGACCCGCCTGCTGTCGCAGCAGATCACGCTGCAGGTGCAGGGCGACGGCACGCAGCGCGCGACTTTCTCGCTCACACGCGGCACGGCCGATCTGCTGCAGACGGACGAGACCGACACGCTCTACTACCAGGTGCTGGGCCTGCGTGGCGAATTCCTGAGCGGCGACCGCAACCTGCCGGTGCCGCCCGACGAAGACCGCAGCAACCTCGGCCAGCTGCGCTTCCGTGACGACACCATCGGCGGTGAGCCGGTGCGCATCGCCTACCAGTGGATCGCCGTGCCCGGGGCGGCCGGTGGCACCCCGGCCCTGGTGCAGGCCGCGGAAACGCTCGGCAAACGCTCGCGCCTGGCCACCGAGATCATCAAGGGCGTGATGCTGCCGCAGTTCGTGATCCTGCCGCTGGCGGTGCTGCTGGTGTGGCTCGCCCTCGTGCGCGGCATCGCGCCGCTCAACGAGCTGCAGCAGCGCATCCGCCACCGCGAGAGCCACGACCTGAGCCCGATCGACGAGCGCGAGGTGCCGGAAGAAGTGTCGCCGCTGGTGCGCGCGATCAACGACCTGCTGACGCGCCTCGACCGCAGCATCAGCACGCAGAAGCACTTCCTCGCCGACGCGGCGCACCAGCTCAAGACCCCGCTCGCAGGCCTGCGCACGCAGGCGGAGCTCGCCCAGCGCGAGATCGACGCCGGCCAGTCCGACCCGCAGTCGCTCAAGAAATCGCTGCAGCAGATCGCCCGCAGCAGCCAGCGCGCCGCGCGCATGGTCAACCAGCTGCTCGCGATGGCGCGCGCCGAAGACGCTTCGCAGGCGCAGACGCACCAGCCGGTCAACCTCGCCCGTGTGGCCACCGAGGTCGTGCACGACTTCGTGCCCCGCGCGCTGGAAAAGCGCATCGACCTCGGCTACGAAGGCCCGGGCGCCAACACACGCTCCGAAGCCCGCCCCATCGTGCAAGGCCAGCCGGTGCTGCTGCGCGAGCTGTTGCGCAACCTCGTCGACAACGCCCTGCAGTACACGCCCGAAGGCGGCACCGTCACCGTGCGCGTGGTCGACGACCCCTTCGGCCAGGTCGTGGTGCTGCAGGTCGAAGACTCGGGCCCGGGCATCGCACCGGCCGAGCGCGACAAGGTGTTCCAGCCCTTTTACCGCGCGCTCGGCACCAACGTCGACGGCTCGGGCCTGGGCCTGGCCATCGTGAAAGAGATCGCCCAGCAGCACCGCGCCGAGATCGCCCTTGAAGACGCCAACCTCCGCCTGCGCAGCGGCACGCTCACCGAACACGCCGGTGCGGCCTTCGGCCCCGGGGCGCGCTTCACCGTGCGCTTCCCCGCCGCCTACACCACGGCCGACAGCCCCACAACCAGTTCGGCCGACGAGCATCGCTAGACTGGTCCTCGCCCTCCACCTGTCTTCCGTTGCGCATGCCGTCGCCTCCCGCCACCTCCCCTCGATACCTCGACCTCGCCTTGCAAGGCGGCGGTTCGCACGGCGCCTTCACCTGGGGCGTGCTCGACCGCCTGCTCGAGGAAGAAGACATCCGCTTCAGCGGCATCTCGGGCACGAGCGCCGGCGCGCTCAACGCCGCCGTCATGGCCTCCGGTTTTCACAGGGGCCGGCGCCCCGGCGCACGCGAGGCGCTCGCCGAGTTCTGGTACGACGTGAGCCGCTCGGGCTCGATCTTTTCGCCCTTTTCCGCCGGCCAGTCCAACGGATTGCACGACGGCCTGCAGTTCGACCGCCTGCCCGGCTACCAGTGGGTGAGCGCCTTCTTCCGTTCGTTCAGCCCCTACGAATTCAACCCGCTCAACCTCAACCCGCTGCGCGACGTGGTGCGGCGGCACGTCGACGAAGACGCGCTGCACGCGTGCAAGTTCAAGCTCTTCGTCACCGCCACCAGCGTGACCACCGGCCAGGCGCGCGTCTTCACACGCCCCGAGCTGAGTCTCGACGCGCTGATGGCCTCGGCCTGCCTGCCGTTTCTCTTCCAGGCCGTGGAGATCGACGGCGAACCCTTCTGGGACGGCGGCTACACCGGCAACCCCGCCATCTACCCGCTGATCTACAGCACCGAGTCGCTCGACATCCTGATGGTGCGCATCAACCCGCTGGTGCGCGAAGGCACGCCGACGCGCAGCGAGGAGATCCTCGACCGCCTGAGCGAGATCACCTTCAACGCGAGCCTGATGGGCGAGATGCGCGCCATCGCCTTCGTCTCGCGGCTGATGCGTGAAGGCAAGCTCGATTCGGCACGCTACAAGGACCTGCGCCTGCACATGGTGGCCGACGACGACGGCATCGGCCCGCTCGGGCCCAACACCAAGTTCAACACCGACCGGGCCTTCCTCGAGCGCCTGTGCGAGATGGGCCGCGACGCCGCATCGCGCTGGCTCCAGAAGCACAAGGGAGACATCGGCGTGCGCGGCACGCTCGACGTGGAGCGCGAATTCCTCAAGCTCGGGAAGGCGCGGCCTCGCCGCCCCTGACAGGCCCCTGCCACACGACGAAACCGCGCCGTAACCGCGAGGCGTCCACAAACGCCGATGATGGCGGGATGTCTGCTTCTGCCTCGATCTCTTCTCCGCCTCGCCCGAGCCTGGTCGCGCTGACCTGGCCGCTGCTCGCCGAACTCGTGCTCGGCATGGCCGTCGGCGTGGCCGGCCTGTGGCTCGCCTCGCGCGTGTCCGACACCGCCTCGGGCGCGTTCGCGCTCTCCAACCACGTGCAGGTCTCGTTCTTCCTGCTGTTCCGCATCATTAGCATGGGCGTGAGCGTGGTCATCAGCCAGAACCTCGGCGCTGGCGACCGCCACAGCGCCGACCTCACCGCGCGCGCCGCCCTGGGCGCCAGCACCTGGCTGGGCCTGGGCGCGGCGGTGGTGCTCGCGCTCTTTGCCACGCCCTTGCTGAAGCTCGTGAACGCGCCCGCCGAGGTGCTGCCGCTGGCCACGCCCTACGTGCGCATCCTCGCCCTCGCATTGGCGCTCGATGCGTTCAACGCCAGCATGGCCGCCGTGATGCGCGCCCACATGCACGCGCGCGACACGCTCTACAACATGCTCGCCATGCACGGCCTGCACCTCGCGCTGTCGATGCTGCTGATGCCGTCGATGGGGCTCGCGGGTTATGCGGTGGCCGCCGCGGTGAGCCGCGCCTTCGGCGTGGGTTTCCACCTCTTCCTGTGGCGCTGGCGGCTGGCGCTGGTGCCACATGCGGCCGACTGGTGGCGAGTGCAGTGGCGGCTGCTCGCGCCGGTGCTGCACATCGGCCTGCCGGGCGCGGCCGAGAACATCGCCTACCGGCTGGCGCTGATGGTCACGATCGCGCTGGCGGCCAGCATGGGCACGCATGCGCTCGCGACGCACAGCTACACCATGCAGCTGATGTACTTCATCCTCGTGTTCGGCCTCGCGATCGGCTTTGCGAGCGAGATCCTCGTCGGCTACCTGGTCGGCGCACGCCAGCTGCACGCGGCGCATGCGCTCGTGCGCAAGAGCCTGCGCTACGGGCTCGTGGTGTCGACCGGCATCGCGTTGCTGGCGGCCCTGAGCGGGCCGTGGCTGATGCGCCGCTTCACGCAGGACGAGGCCATCATCTCCCAGGCCAGCACGCTCCTGTGGATCACGGTGCTGCTGGAGCCGGGACGCACCTTCAACCTCGTCGTCATCAACGCGCTGCGCGCGACCGGCGACGCGCGTTTCCCGGTGGTCGCGGGCATCGCCTCGATGGTGTTCGTGATGGCCGGCGGCGCCTGGCTGCTGGGCAGCGTGATGGGGCTCGGGCTGGTGGGGGTGTGGATCGCCTATGCCGCCGACGAGTGGGTGCGCGGCCTCACGATGTGCGCCCGCTGGTGGCGCCGCGGCTGGGTGCCGGCAGCCCGCGCCACGCACCGGCGGCTGACGCGGCAACGGGCCGAGGCGGCGAGCTGAGGTCAGCCGCGTTCGCGGCGTCGCAGCAGCTCGAAGACGATCGCATCGTCCATGCCCGCGAGCCCGCGCTCGCAGGCCTGCGCGAAGACGGCCGCCGCCTGCTCGCCGATCGGCGTGTCAGCCCCGGCCGCGTGCGCCATGCCGAGCGCGAGGTGCGTGTCCTTGTTCAAGAGGCTCGCGTGGGCACGCGGCAGGTAGTCGCCTTGCAGCGCGCGCCGCAGGCGGTCGCTGCCGATCCAGCTCTGGCCGCTGCTCTGCTCGATGACAGCGAGCGTGCGGGGCAGGTTGAGCCCCATGCGTGAGGCGAGGGCCAGCGCCTCAGCTGCACCGGCGAGGTTGATGCCCGCCAGCAGGTTGTTGACGAGCTTGGTGCGGGCGCCATCGCCCGGGCGCTCGCCGAGGTGGAAGACCTTGGACGAGAGCGTCTCGACGAGCGCCCGGTGGCGGTCGAGCGTCGCGTGTTCGCAGGCGAGCATGAGGCTCATGCTGCCGTCGCGCGCCCGCTCGGGGCCGCCCGACATCGGCGCATCGAACCAGCCGATGCCGCGCGACGCGAGCTCGCGCACGAAGCGTTCGGTGTCGGCCGGCGCGATGGTCGGGCACAGCATCACCGCCGAGCCCGGCGGCAGCGCATGCGCCGCGCCATGCGGCCCGAAGAGCACGGCCTCGGTCTGCGCCGCATCGACCACGGCCACGATCACCACGTCGCTCGACGCCGCCAGGCCCGCGGGCGTGGGGCAGGCCATCGCGCCGAGCGCCACCGCCTGTGCTTCGCGCTGGGCGTCGATGTCGTGCACCGCCACCAGGTAGTCCTGCGACAGGAGGCGCGCGGCCATCGCACCTCCCATGTTGCCCACCCCGATGATGCCGACGCGGGGGATGGGCCAGGCGACCGGAATGGGGCTGTGCTCGGTGTTCATGCGCGCAGCGTAGCAGCGCGCGCCGGCTCAGGCGCTCACGTCACCGCCGCATGAAGCGCCGGCTCTTCGCGATCGACATCAGGATGCCCAGGCCGAGCCCCAACGTCACCATCGCGGTGCCACCGTAGCTGATGAAGGGCAGCGGCACGCCCACCACCGGCAGGATGCCGCTCACCATGCCCATGTTGACGAAGGCGTAGGTGAAGAAGCTCAAGGTGATGGCACCGGCCAGCAGGCGCGAGAACACGGTCGGGGCATCGGCCGCGATCATCAGCCCGCGGAAGATGAGGAAGATGAAGCTCAGCAGCAGCACGGTGAACCCGAGCAGGCCGAACTCTTCGGCATAGGCCGCGAAGATGAAGTCGGTGGTGCGCTCGGGGATGAACTCGAGGTGGGTCTGCGTGCCCTTCATGAAGCCCTTGCCCGACAGGCCGCCCGAGCCGATGGCGATCATGCCCTGGATGATGTGGAAACCCTTGCCGAGCGGATCGGCGGTCGGGTCGAGGAGGGTGCAGACGCGGTTCTTCTGGTACTCGCGCAGCACGTGCCACTCCACGCCGGGCTGGCAGATGTGGTCTTCCGACAGGATCAGCGCCGCGATGCCCAAGGCCCCCACCAACAGCACCGGCACGATGAGCTTCCACGACAGGCCGGCGAAGAAGATGACGTAGAGACCCGCCGAGAACACGAGGATGGCGGTGCCGAGGTCGGGCTGCTTGGCGATGAGGCCCACCGGCACGGCAAGGATCAGCAGCGCGACGATGAAGTCGCTCACCCGCAGCGCGCCCTCACGCCGCTGGAACCACCAGGCCAGCATCAGCGGCACGGCGATCTTGAGCATCTCGCTCGGCTGGATCACCACGCCCACGTTGAGCCAGCGCGTCGCGCCTTTCTTCGAGATGCCGAAGAGCGCCACCGCCACCAGCAGCAGCACGCCCACCGTGTACAGCGGCACGGCCAGGCGCATCAGCTTCTGCGGCGGCACCTGCGCCACGACGAAGAGGATGCCGAGCGCGATCAGCATGTTGCGGCCGTGGTCGACGAACCGTGTGCCGTGGTCGAAGCCAGCCGAGTACATGGTGACGAGCCCGAGCCCGGCCAGCAGCAGGATGGCGATAGCGAGCGGGCCGTCGAAGCCGGTGAAGACCGGCTTGATGCGGTTCCACAGCGAAGGTTTTTCGAAGACAACGCTCATGGCGTGGTGGCCTTGACCGGCTTGACCAGCGGGGTGGGGACGGCGGAGGCCGCCACGCCGGCCACCGGCGCCGTCGACGCCTGCGCGCCGCTGGCCGGTGCAGCCGCAAAGCCGGCGGCCCCCGGCAGGGGCACGGTCGACACGGGCCGCGGCGTGCCCACCGGCGCGGCCGACTTGCCTTCACGCGTGAGGGCGATGTCTTCCTCGCTCGGGTACTGGCCGAGCAGCACGTAGTCCATCACGCGGCGGGCGATCGGCGCGGCACTGGCGGCGCCGAAGCCGGCGTTCTCGACGATGACGGCCAGCGCGATCGTCGGCTTGTCCACCGGCGCATAGGCGATGTAGAGCGCGTGGTCGCGCTTGTGCTCCTCGAGCTTGCTGGCGTTGTACTTCTCGTTGGCCCGCACACCCACCGCCTGCGCCGTGCCGGTCTTGCCACCGCTCTGGTAGCCGGCGCCGGCGAACACGCGCGTGCCGGTGCCCGCGGTCACCACCTGCTGCATGCCCTGGTTGATGACCGCCACGTGCTCGGGCTTGAGCGGCAGCGAATCGAGGGCCGCATGCGCGATCTGGCGGCGCTCGCGCGTGACCACGTCTTCCACTTCGCGCACCAGGCGCGGCTTGTAGCGCTCCCCACCGCTCACCAGGGTGGACACGGCGCTCGCGAGCTGCAGCATGGTGAAGTTGTTGTAGCCCTGGCCGATGCCGAGCGAGATGGTCTCGCCGGCGTACCACTTCTGCTGCTCGGGCTTCTTGTAGGCACGTCGCTTCCACTCGGTGGAGGGCAGCAGGCCCGTGACCTCGCCTTCGATGTCGATGCCGGTCTTGCGGCCGAAGCCGAAGGGCTCGAGCTGCTCGTGCATCAGGTCCACGCCCATCTCGTTGGCGAGCGAGTAGTAGTAGACGTTGCTCGAGAGCGCGATCGACCGCACCATGTCGACCGCGCCCAGCCCGTGGTCGCCATGGCTGCGGAAGGTGTGGTTGCCGAAGACGAAGCTGCCGCCGTCATGGATGACCTGCGTGGCGCTGCGCTTGCCGGTGTTGAGCGCGGCCATCGCCATGAAGGGCTTGAAGGTGGAGCCAGGCGGGTAGGTGCCGCGCAGGGCCCGGTTCAGCAGCGGCTTGTCGATCGACTCGTTGAGCTCCTTCCACGACTCGGAGTCGATGCCGTCGACGAAGAGGTTGGGGTCGAAGGTGGGCTTGCTGACGAAGGCGAGCACCTCGCCGTTGCGCGGGTCGAGCGCCACCAGCGCGCCGCGGCGCTCGCCGAAGAGCTGCTCGATCATCGCCTGCAGGCGGATGTCGACCGACAGGATGATCTTGTTGCCCGGCGTCGGCGGGCTGCTCTTCAGGCGCCGCACGGCGCGGCCGCCGGCGCTGGTCTCGACCTCTTCCACACCGGTCAGGCCGTGCAGCTCCGACTCGTAGCTCTGCTCCACGCCCAGCTTGCCGATGTATTCGGTGCCGCGGTAGTTGTCGAGCTTCTCCTCTTCCCAGTCTTCCATCGCGGCCTTCTCGGCCTGGTTGATGCGGCCGATGTAGCCGATCACGTGGCTGCCGACCTCGCCCAGCGGGTAGTTGCGGAAGAGCCGGGCCTTGATGTCGACGCCCGGGAAACGGAAGCGCTGCGCGGTGAAGCGGGCGACTTCCTCGTCGGTGAGCTTGGTGCGGATGGGCAGCGACTCGAAGCTCTTGCTTTCCTCGAGCAGGCGCTTGAAGCGCTTGCGGTCGCGCGGCTGGATCTCGATGATCGACTCGAGCCCGGTGATCGTGGCCTCGAGGTCGGCCACCTTGGTGGGGCTGATCTCCAGCGTGTAGGCCGAGTAATTGTTGGCCAGCACGACGCCGTTGCGGTCGACGATCAGGCCACGGTTGGGCACGATGGGCACGACCGCGATGCGGTTGTTCTCCGCCTGCGTGGCCAGTTCGTCGTGTCGGGTCACCTGCAGCACCACCAGGCGCGCGGCGAGCAGGCCGAAAGCCACCAGCACGAAGGCCGCGGCCGCAAACAGGCGGGTGCGGAAGCGCCCGACTTCCTGCTCGACGTTTCTGAGTTCGGTCATGACAGCAGCCGATTACAGCGGACGGTTCTTGTCAGTATCAGGGGGACGGCGTTGCGGCGCCAGCAGCACCAAGGTCACCACGGGCCACAAGAGGCTTTCGAAGACCGGCGCGAGCATCACCTCCCACCCGGGCAGCATGCCGCCGACCATCATGCGCACCACCATCGACACGGCGTGCGCGGCCACGAAGAGCGGCAGGATCTGCAGTGCCTGCGACAGCACGCCGAACCACAGGAGCCGCCGGTGGATGGTGATCGCGAAGAAGCTCAAGAGCGTGTAGGCGAGAGCGTGCTGGCCGAGCACGGCGCTGTCGTGCACGTCCATCAGCACGCCGAACACGAAGGCGGCGCCCAGGCCCACGCGGCGCGGCTGGTGCACGTTCCAGAACACGAGCACCAGGGCCATCATGTCGGGCAGGTAGCCCACGCGCCCGAAGGGCACGAGGTTGAAGGCGAAGGCCAGCAACATCGTGGTCCACATGAAGAACGGGTTGACCGGCAGCAGGAGCTGGTCGGCGCCGCGGGGCATCATTTCTTGTTCCCCTTCTTCACGGGCTTGGCCGGATCGTCACTCGGCGCGGGCTCAGGCCGCGGCGGCATCTGGATGCCCACCGGCTCCAGCACCAGCACGTGGCGCACGCTGTCGGGTTCGGCGATGGGCGCCAGCGCAATGCGGGCGAAGCCGGTCTCGACCTTGCGGTCCACGCTCACCACCTTGGCCACCGGCAGGCCAGCCGGGTAGACGCCGTCGACGCCCGAGGTGGAGAGCAGGTCGCCCACCTGCACGTCGGCATTGCCGGCCATGAAGCGCAGCTCGAGGCCTGCGCCGGCCGAGTTGCCGAAGGCCGCGCTGCGCGCCTGGGTGCGGCTGTTGAGCACCGGGATCGCGGCTTCCTTGTCGGTGAGCAGCGTGACCTCGGCGCTGTAGGGGTAGACGCGCGTGACCTGGCCCAGCACGCCCGCCTCGTTGATCACCGGCGACGAGATCACCAGCCCATCGCGGTTGCCGCGGTCGATGATGACCTTGCGCGAATAAGGGTCAGGCGCGTCGTACAGGACCTCGGCCGTCAGCGAGCGCACCTTGATCGCGCCACGCAGCTCCAGCAGGGCCCGCAGGCGGGCGTTTTCCTGCTGCAGCTGCTCGACCTTGGCGGCCCGCTCGGCCTGCTGCACGAGTTGCACCTTGGCGCGGGTTTCCTGCTCACGGGCGTCCTGCAGGCCCGTCAGGTAGTCGGCCGCGCCATTCCACAGGTCGACCGGCGTGCGCAGCACGCGCTCGACCGGGTTCAGCACGGTCGCCACCACCGCGCGCAGCGGCTGCGTGACCTTGAAGCGGGTGTCGGCCACCATCAGGAAGAGCGCCAGCGCCGAGAAGAACACCATGCGCGTGAACGCCGACGGCCCTTGGCGGAAGAAGGGCGGTGGTGTTCGATCGAGTGTGCCGAGAGGCATGGTGACCGCTGTGATTCAGGAAAAGCTCAAACGTTTGAAGTGAAAAAGCCGGCCACGTGTTGAACGCGCCGGCTTCGTGGTGCTGTTCACGTTCACTCGGAGGTGAAGATCGATCCCAGGCGTTCCATGCGCTCCAGCGCCATGCCGCAACCGCGCACCACGCAGGTCAGCGGGTCTTCGGCAACCAGCACCGGCAGGCCGGTTTCTTCGGCGAGCAGGCGGTCGAGGTCGCGCAGCAGGGCACCGCCGCCGGTGAGCATCATGCCGCGCTCGGCGATGTCGGCGCCGAGTTCGGGCGGGGTCTGCTCGAGCGCGTTCTTCACGCTGGAGACGATCTGGTTCAGCGGGTCGGTCAGCGCTTCCAGGATCTCGTTGCTGCTGATGGTGAAGCTGCGCGGCACGCCTTCGCTGAGGTTGCGGCCCTTGACTTCCATCTCCTTGACCTCGGAGCCGGGGAAGGCCGAGCCGATCTGCTTCTTGATTGCTTCGGCGGTGGGCTCGCCGATCAACATGCCGTAGTTGCGGCGGATGTAGTTGATGATGGCTTCGTCGAACTTGTCGCCGCCGACGCGGACCGAGCCCTTGTAGACCATGCCGCCCAGCGAAATGACACCGACCTCGGTGGTGCCGCCGCCGATGTCGACCACCATCGAACCGCTGGCCTCGCTGACCGGCAGGCCGGCGCCGATCGCCGCGGCCATCGGCTCCTCGATCAGGTAGACCTCGCTCGCACCGGCGCCCAGCGCCGATTCGCGGATGGCCCGGCGCTCCACCTGGGTCGAGCCGCAGGGCACGCAGATGATGATGCGCGGGCTCGGCTTCAGCATCTTCGAGTCGTGGACCATCTTGATGAACTGCTTGAGCATCTGCTCGGTCACCGTGAAGTCCGCGATCACGCCGTCTTTCATCGGGCGAATGGCTTCGATGTTGCCGGGCACCTTGCCCAGCATCGCCTTGGCCTCGGCGCCGACGGCCTGGATGGTCTTCTTGCCGTTGGGGCCGCCTTCGTGGCGGATGGCGACGACCGAGGGCTCGTCGAGCACGATGCCCTTGCCACGCACGTAGATCAGCGTGTTGGCGGTGCCGAGGTCGATGGCCAGGTCGGTGGAAAAGTAGCGGCGCAGGGAAGCGAACATGTTCTTGTGTGTCAGATCGGCGAGCACGCAGCCGCGGTCGATGGCGCGCGGGTCATGCTGGGCGATGTGGGTCCGTGTTGGTGGCGGGTGGGGTGCTCACGCATTCGATCAGTACCGACCACATGAGCGCAATTGGGTTCCGGGGCCTTTTGAAACAAGCTCGCAAACCCTTGCAAACTCTGGGTTTTCGACGCGTCGAGGGGCGTGTGGATAACCGGGGATAATACTTCAACACCCCTGGTTTTCGATCCCGCGAAGACCCATCCAAAAGTGGATTTCCAATGGCCTTGACCCCGCAGGATGTCGGCCGCATCGCCCACCTGGCCCGCCTCGAATTGCAGGCCGATGAGCAAGAGGCGATGAGGCTTCAACTCAACGAGTTCTTCTCCATCGTCGAGCGCATGAGCGCCGTCGACACGAGCGGCGTCGAGCCGCTGTACACCCCGCTGTCCGCCGTGCGCGACGTGGGCCTGCGCCTGCGCGACGACGTGGTCACCGAGACCAACGACCGCGAGCGCAACCTGCGCAACGCCCCGGCCAGCGAAGACGGCCTCTTCCTTGTGCCCAAGGTCATCGAATGAAGGAGCTGCACTCCTTGAGCGTGGCCGAGATGGGCCGCGCGCTCGACGCACGCGAGGTCTCGAGCACCGAACTCACGAAACATCTGCTCGCACGCGTTGCGACGCATCAACAACTGGGGGTCTTCCTCGCGGTCGACGAAGACCTTGCCCTGGAGCAGGCCAGTGCCGCCGATGCGCGACGCGCCGCCGGCGAGCGCGGGCCGCTGCTGGGTGTGCCGATGGCGCACAAGGACATCTTCGTCACGCAGGCGCTGCCCACCACCGCCGGCTCGAAGATGCTCAAGGGCTACCTGAGCCCCTTCGACGCGACCGTCGTCGCCAAGCTCGCGCAGGCCGGCACGGTGACGCTCGGCAAGCTCAACTGTGACGAGTTCGCGATGGGCTCGGCGAACGAGAACTCCGCCTACGGCACGGTGCACAACCCCTGGGACACCACCCGCGTGCCGGGTGGCTCGTCCGGCGGCTCGGCCGCCGCGGTGGCAGCACGCCTCGTGCCCGCCGCGACCGGCACCGACACCGGCGGCTCGATCCGCCAGCCCGCCGGCTTCTGCGGGGTGACCGGCATCAAGCCGACCTATGGCCGCTGCTCGCGCTACGGGATGATCGCCTTCGCCTCCAGCCTCGACCAGGCCGGGCCGATGGCGCGGAGCGCAGAAGACTGCGCACTGCTGCTGGACACGATGGCCGGCTTCGACGAGCGCGACGCGACGAGCGCCAACGAGCCCTTGCCGGGCTTTGCTGCCGCGCTCGCCAAGCCGCGCGAGGGCGCGACGACGGCCCAGCCGCTGAAGGGATTGCGCATCGGCCTGCCCGCCGAGTTCTTCCCGGCCGCCCTGGCCGCCGACGTGAACGGCGCACTGCGCACGGCGCTCGGCGTCTTCGAGCAGCTCGGCGCGACGCTGGTCGACGTGAGCCTGCCCCGCACCGAGCTCTCGATCCCGGTGTACTACATCATCGCGCCGGCCGAGGCCTCGTCGAACCTGTCGCGCTTTGACGGCGTCCGCTACGGCCACCGTGCCGAGAAGTACACCGACCTGCTCGACATGTACAAGAAGACCCGGGCCCAGGGCTTCGGCCCGGAGGTGAAGCGCCGCATCATGATCGGCACCTACGTGCTGAGCCATGGCTACTACGACGCCTACTACCTGCAGGCGCAGAAGCTTCGCCGCATGATCGCCGACGACTTCCAGCAGTGCTTCGGCCAGTGTGACCTGATCGCCGGCCCGGTGGCGCCCACGGTCGCCTGGCAGATCGGCGCACAGGGCGACGACCCCGTTGCCGCCTACCTGGCCGACATCTTCACCCTGCCCGCCAGCCTCGCCGGCCTGCCCGGCATGAGCCTGCCCGCCGGTTTCGGCGAAGGTGGCCTGCCGGTCGGCCTGCAGCTCATCGGCAACTACTTCCAGGAAGCGCAGCTGCTGCAGGCGGCCCACACCTTCCAGCAAGCGACCGACTGGCATACCCGCGTGCCCAGCGGCTTCTGACCATGGCGACCACTTCGAAACTCATCCGCGGCTACGAGGTCGTGATCGGCATCGAGACGCATGTGCAGCTCTCGACGAAGAGCAAGGCCTTCAGCGGCTCGTCGACCCAGTTCGGCGCCGCGCCCAACACCCAGGCCTCGCCGGTGGACCTGGCCCTGCCCGGCACGCTGCCGGTCATGAACAAGGGTGCGGTCGAGCGCGCCATCCGCTTCGGCCTCGCGGTCGGCGCCAAGGTGGCGCCGCAGTCCATCTTCGCCCGAAAGAACTACTTCTACCCCGACCTGCCCAAGGGCTACCAGATCAGCCAGTACGAGATCCCGGTGGTGCAGGGCGGCGCGGTCGAGTTCTACGTCGGCGACACGAAGCACAAGGTCAACCTGACCCGCGCCCACCTGGAAGAAGACGCCGGCAAGTCGCTGCACGAGGACTACGCCGGCCAGACCGGCATCGACCTCAACCGCGCCGGCACGCCGCTGCTCGAGATCGTGACCGAGCCCGACATCCGCTCGAGCGTGGAGGCGGTCGAATACGCGAAGGCCCTGCACGCGCTCGTGGTCTGGCTCGACATCTGCGACGGCAACATGCAGGAAGGCAGCTTCCGCTGCGACGCCAACGTCTCGGTGCGCAAGCCCGGCGCCGACTTCGGCACCCGTCGCGAGATCAAGAACCTGAACTCGTTCAAGTTCATGCAGCAGGCGATCGACTTCGAGATCCAGTGGCAGATCGACCTGATCGAAGACGGCGGCGAGGTGCAGCAGGCCACGGTGCTGTTCAACCCCGACACCGGCGAGACGCGGGCGATGCGCACGAAAGAAGACGCGCACGACTACCGCTATTTCCCCGACCCCGACCTGCCGCCGCTCGTGATCGCGCCCGAATGGGTGGAGCGCGTGAAGGCCGAGATGCCCGAGCTGCCGCGTGTGATGGCCGAGCGCTTCCAGTCGGCCTATGGCCTGCCGGCCTATGACGCCTCGATGGTCACGCAGACCAAGGCTTTCGGCGCGTACTTTGAGGAAACCGCGAAGGCTAGCGGACACCCCAAATTGGCTGCCAACTGGCTCATGGGCGAGGTGAGCAAGCTGCTCAATGCCGAAGACCGCGACATCGAAGAAGTCGCACTGAAGCCCATGGCTTTGGCGACCCTCATCAAGCGCGTCGCGGACGATCAGGCCGTATCGACCGCCGGCGCAAAAACCGTCTTGGCCGAGTTGTGGGTGAACCCGGACGCAGACATTGACGCTGTCATCGATGCCAAGGGTGTTCGTTTGATGAAAGACACGGGCGAGCTAGAGCGCATCCTCGACGAGGTGCTGGCCGCCAACGCCAAGTCGGTGGAGGAATTCCGCGCCGGCAAGGAGAAGGCCTTCAACGCCCTGGTCGGCCAGGCCATGAAGGCCACCAAGGGCAAGGCCAATCCGGCCGTGGTGAACGAGCTCCTGAAGAAGAAACTCGGCGGCTGACCGCCGCCCCAGCCGGTGCGGCCTACTTGCCCGCCGACTTGGCGCCGGCCGAAGCGGCCGGTGCCGGCGGCGCGGTCACCGGCAGGCTGCCGGCCGGGGCGCCCGCCCAGAGCTTGCGCAGGCGTGCCAGCTCGATGTCGTACAGCGAGTCGATGCGCTTGATCTCTTCCTTCTGGTTCTGCACCAGCGAGCGCTGGGCAGCGGTCGCCGCATCGTTGGCATCGAGCTGCTGGCGCAGCTTCAGCGGCAGCTTCTTGCCCTTGTAGAACTCCATTTCGTCCACCAGGGGCTTGCGCTCTTTCTGCAGCTCGACCAGGCGGTCTTCGGAGAACTTCACGCCCTTGCGCACGTCGTCGAGCGCGGCCTCGCGCGCCTTGTTGTGCGCCGCCTCGTCAGGGAAGCGGCCGAGCAGGTTGCGGTCGCGCCGCACCGCGTCTTGCCTCGCGGCCCGCTCGAGCTCGGCTTGGCGCTTCTTCGCTTCGGCCTCGGCCAGCTCGTCAACGGTCATCGTCGGCGGCACCACCTGCTTCACCGACCCGTCGGCGTTGAGCAGGCGCTGCTCGCGCGCCAGGCATTCGCGGATCGGCCGATCGGACGTGAGCCGGCGGCCATTGCCGTCGACGCAGCTGTAGATCTGTGCCGCCTGCGCGCTCGCCGCGAGCAAGCCCCAGCAGGCCCCTGCCAGGATCAGCTTGGTCGCAGCGCTCGAACGGGTCACGTCACACCCCATAGCGTTCTCGGTAGGCGGCCACGCGGGCGAAATGCTCGCCCAGGGCCGGGTCCTGGTTCGTCTTCAGATACTGCAGCAAGTCGCCCAAGGTCGCCACGGCAGAAACCGGCAGTTGGAGCTGCCGCTCTACGAATTGCACCGCCGACCAGGGCGCATCGGCGCCGTTGTCGGTGGCCTTCTCCTGGCGATCGAGGGCAATCGACACCGCACACGGGGTGGCGCCGGCCGACTGAATCATGGAGATGGATTCGCGCACCGAGGTTCCCGCAGAAATCACGTCGTCGATGATGAGAACGCGGCCGCGCACCGGGGCGCCGACAAGCGTGCCGCCTTCACCGTGATCTTTGGCCTCTTTCCGGTTGTAGGCGTAGGGCACGTTGCGGCCGCGGCGGGCAAGCTCCATCGCCACCGCGGCGGCGAGGGTGATGCCTTTGTAGGCCGGGCCGAAGATCATGTCGAACTGGAGGCCCGAGGCGATCAGCCGCGCTGCATAGAATTCTGCGAGGCGCCCAAGCTTGGCGCCGTCGTCGAACAGGCCGGCATTGAAGAAGTAGGGCGACAGCCGCCCGGCCTTGGTCTTGAACTCCCCGAACCGCAACACACCCGCCTCGACTGCGAACTTCACGAAGTCCTGGGCCAGGGTGTCGGCCGATGTGCCGGGTTGCGCGCTGGGGGTCATCGTGGGGGAGTCTCGTCGTGTTTCGTCTGGTGTCCTTGAACCTGAACGGCATCCGTTCTGCCGCCACCAAGGGCCTGTTGCCCTGGGCCGAAGCCCTGGGCGCCGATTGTATGGGGGTGCAGGAGATCAAGGCACAGGCCGCCGATATCGCCCAGCGCTTCGACACCGTGCACGACATGACGGGCTATTTCCACTTCGCCGAGAAGAAGGGCTACTCGGGCGTGGGCCTGTATTCGCGCAAGGAGCCGAGCGACGTGGTCGTGGGCATCGGCGCCCCCGAATTCGACGCCGAAGGCCGTTACATCGAATGCCGTTTCGACACACCTTCGCGCAAGCTGTCGATCATCAGCTGCTACTTCCCGAGCGGCTCGTCGGGCGAGGAGCGGCAGCAGGCCAAGTTCCGCTTCCTCGCGCTGATGACGCCGTGGCTTTCGCGCCTCAAGGACGAGCGTGAGTTCATCCTGGTCGGCGACATCAACATCGCCCACAAGGAGATCGACCTCAAGAACTGGAAGGGCAACCAGAAGAACAGCGGCTTCCTGCCCGAAGAGCGCGCCTGGATGACGCACTGCCTGGACGAGATCGGCCTGGTCGACGTCTTCCGGGCCCTGAACCAGAAGGCCGAGCAGTACACCTGGTGGAGCAACCGCGGCCAGGCCTATGCGAAGAACGTGGGCTGGCGCCTCGACTACCACCTGGCCACGCCCGGCATCGCGGCGCTCGCCCGCACGGAACGCATCTTCCTCGACCAGCGCTTCTCCGACCACGCGCCGCTGATCATCGACTACGACTTCACGCTGTGATGCCGCGTGATCGGGCGAATAAGGCTTGCTGGCGTCATCTGTTTGGCCGATCCGGCGCGCAGGCCCCATTCCTAGAATGAAATTCGCCTGCGCCGGGCAGGCCATTCCAGAGGAGGAACGAGATGCGCAAGACCCATTCGCTCGCCGCGCTGGCGGCCCTGTGCCTGAGCTGCGGCGCCCATGCCGGCGAGGTCTACACCGGCGTCGGCACGCACGGCCTGATGCTCGGCTTTGCCCAGCCGGTGGCGCCGCACTTCACGCTGCGCGCCGACTACGCCAGCGCCGGCAAGCGCACCCGCCAGGAGCGCGAAGAAGGCATCGACTACGAGGCCAAGTTCACCTACAACCGCATCGGCCTCTTTGCCGACGCCTTCCCCTTCGCGCCGGGCGGCTTCCGCTTCACCGGCGGCGTGACCTTCAACAACATGAAGATCGACATGGAAGGCCGGGGCAACGGCGGCACCATCAACATCGGTGGCACCGACTACACGATGACCGCCAACGACCGCTTCAACGTGAAGATCGAGTTCCCCAAGACCACACCGTACGTGGGGATCGGCTACGGCCACCAACTCAGCACCGGCTGGGGCTTCGTGTTCGACCTCGGCGCGTCCATCGGCAAGGCCAAGGTCACCGAGACGCACTCCGGCCCCAACCTGAGCCTCGCCTCGCAGGCCGACATCGACCGCGAGCTGGCCGAGATCCGCGAGGGGGCCGGCAAGGTCAAGGCGATCCCGCTGATCGCCATCGGCTTCAACTACCGGTTCTGACCGTCGACCTGGGGCCGGCCCGCCCCAGGCATCCACCAGTCCCACGCGGCCGGGCTGCGTGCTACGGTCTGTTGGATGGAACAGGCGCCGCTCACCGTCTCGCTGGCGTACGTCTCCGCCTTGCTGGAGGCGGCCGAGCTGCCGCCTGCCCATGCCTCGCAGCTGCTGCGCCAGCAGGGGCTGGACCCGGACGACACCAGCGCCCGCCTCAGCGAGCGCCAGTTCGCCACCCTCTACCGATCTCTCGCCATCGCGCTCGACGACGAGATGCTGCGCTGCTTCTCGCGCCCGCTGCGGCCAGGCACGCTCAAGTTCACCTGCCTCGCACTGCTCGACGCCAAGAACCTGATGGTGGCGCTGCACCGCTGGTCGTACCTCTCGCGGCTGATGCAGGACGACTTCTATGTCGAACTGACCCAGCTCGAGGACACCGCCCGCGTCGCCATCGTCCAGGCGCCAGGCGCGCCGACGAGACGGGCCGTCGCGTCGGATCTGATGCTCAAGGTGATCCACGGCGTGGCCTCGTGGCTGGTCGGCCGGCGGCTGGCGCTGCTGCGCGCCGATTTCCCCTTCCCGCGCCCGGAGTTCGCCGCCGACTACGAGCTGCTCTATCCGGGCCCGGTCTTCTTCGGCCAGCCGCAGGCGGTGCTGACGATGGACGCGGCGCTGCTCGCGCTGCCCATCCGGCGCACCAAGCCCGAGCTCGACGACTTCCTGCACCGTGCACCCGAAGACTGGTTCTTCGCCACCCCCCGCGAGCCAAGGCTGGCGCTGCGCCTGCGCGATTACCTGGCCGAGCGCCTCCCGCGCCCGGCCACGGCGGAGAACGCCGCCGAAACGCTGCACATCTCCATCCGCACGCTGCACCGCCGCCTGGCTGACGAGGGCACGAGCTTCCAGCGGGTCAAGGACGAGTTCCGCCGCGACCGCGCACTGCAGCTGCTCCTCAAGAGCCAGGCGCCGATCAACCTCATCAGCGAGCAACTGGGCTTCGACAGCACGGCCTCGTTCCACCGCGCCTTCCGCGGCTGGACCGGGGAGACGCCGGGGGCTTTCCGCGCCGCGGGCACGCCGCCGCGCTGAGGGCCCGTAGGATGGGCTCCACTCAGAAGCAGTTGGAGCTCGCATGTCCCTCGAAACCCTCGAATTCGAAACCGCCCCGAACCCGACCCGCAGCGTGATCGTGCTGCACGGCTTGGGCGACGACGGCCACGGCTGGGCGCCCATTGCGCAGGAGCTCGACCTGAGCCCGCTCGGCGCGGTGCGCTTCGTGCTGCCGCATGCGCCCATGCAGCCGGTGACCATCAACAACGGCTACGTGATGCGCGCCTGGTACGACATCCTCGGCACCGACCTCGCGCGGCGTGAAGACGAAAAGGGCCTGCGCGAGTCGCTGACGAAACTCGAAGCCTTGATCGCCCGCGAAAAGGCCCGCGGCATCCCGGCCTCGCGCATCGCGCTCGTCGGCTTCTCCCAGGGCTGCGCGATGGCGCTGCTCACCGGCCTGCGCCACGGCGAGCGGCTCGCCGGCATCGCCGGCCTCTCGGGCTACCTGCCGCTCGCGGCCACGACTGCCGCCGAGCGCAGCGAAGCCAACCGCGACACGCCGCTCTTCCTTGCCCACGGCACCGAGGACCCGGTGGTCATGCACAGCCGCGGCGCCGCCTCGCGCGACGCGCTGGCCGCGCTCGGCCACACGATCGAGTGGCACGAGTACCCGATGCCGCACTCGGTGTGCGCGGAAGAGATCGACGACCTCAACCGCTGGCTGCTGAAAGTGCTGGCCAATTGAAAACACATATCGCCGCCATGCATGCCGCATGCGTTGCGCAGGCTGCGGGTCGAGCGCAAAATGGCGGCCTCATGAAGATCAATCACGATTTGTTCGACGCCTAGCGCCTTTCGATTTCGCATCGGAAGGCGTGCTGCGCCTTCCGGCTCTGGTCTCCTGAACTGCAGACACCTCAGAACCCCGGCAGGCACCCGCCCTCCGGGGTTCTTTGTTTTCAGGTCTTGCCATGCACACGCGCACCTACGACAAGCTGATCGCCACGATTCACGCCCGCCGGAGCGTGGTGGTCCTGCGTGCGCGCTCCGGCCGCACCCCTCTCATTCGACGCTAGCCCTCATTGGCGAACACGCCTGGGGCTGGCCTGCCCCAGACTTCTTCGAAAGAAAGATTCGCCATGAACAACAAGCCAAGACAACTGCGCAACATCGGTGTCATCGCCCACGTCGACGCGGGCAAGACGACGACCAGCGAGCGCATCCTCTTCTACACGGGCGAGAGCCATCGCATCGGCGACGTGAATGCCGGCACGACGCAGCTCGACTTCGACCCGCAGGAGCGCAAGCGCGGCATCACCATCAACAGTGCAGCAACGACCGTTCACTGGAACGGCGTGCAGATCAACCTGATCGACACGCCGGGCCACATCGACTTCAACATCGAGGTGAACCGCTCGCTGCGCGTGCTCGACGGTGCCGTGGTCGTGTTCGACGGCGTGGCCGGCGTGGAGCCGCAGACCGAGACCAACTGGCGCCTCGCGGACCAGTACCGCGTGCCGCGCATCGCCTTCATCAACAAGCTCGACCGCGTGGGCGCCGATTTCCTGCGCGTGGTGGCGATGATGGAAGAGCGGCTCGGCGCCAAGGTGCTGCCGCTGCAGCTGCCGATCGGCGCGGAAGGCGACTTCCGCGGCGTGGTCGACCTCGTCGGCATGCGCGCCCTCGTGTGGGAGCGTGACGATGCACGTGAGCCCTATGTGGTGACGGAGATTCCGGCATCGCTGGTGGCGGTTGCTCAGGCGCATCGTGCGCGGCTCGTCGAAGCTGCGGTCGAGCAGGACGACGCGGCACTGAACGCGTACCTCAACGGCGAGCCGATCGACGACGCAACGCTTCGCACCGGCATCCGCCGTGGCGTGCTGTCGGGCGCGTTCGTGCCCGCGCTCGCAGGCTCTGCGTTCCGGAACCGCGGCGTCGAGCCGCTGCTCGATGCGGTCGTCGACTACCTGCCGTCGCCGGAAGACATCCAGCGCGCGGAAGGCGAACCTGCGTCCGACCCCGACGGGCCGTTCGCCGCGCTCGCCTTCAAGCTGGTGTCCGACGACCACGGCGCGAAGGTGTTCGTGCGTGTCTACCGTGGCAAGCTCAAGCGCGGCGACAGCGTGCTCAATGCGAGCACGGGCAAGCAGGAGCGTGTGGCACGGCTGTACGAGGTCCACGCCGACGACCAGGTCGAACGCGAGGAGCTTGTCGCCGGTGACATCGCCGCGATCGTGGGCCTGAAGGACACGCTGACGGGCCACACCCTGTGCGACCCGACGCACCCGCTGCATCTCGAGGAGATCCGCGTGCCCGAGCCGGTGATCGACGTGGCGATCGAGCCGAAGACGCGCGACGACCTGACCGGTCTGTCGAAGGCCTTGCACGCGCTGCTGCGAGAAGACCCGAGCCTCAAGATGCGGCAGGACGCCGAATCGGGGCAGACGATCCTCTCCGGCATGGGCGAGCTGCAGCTCGAGGTCTCGATCGAGAAGCTGCGGGCGCGCTTCGGCGTGGAGGTCGCAGTCGGCCGGCCGCAGGTGGCCTACCGCGAGACGATCACCCGGGCGGTGGAGGTGCACCACGTGCACAAGAAGCAGTCCGGCGGCCCCGGCCAGTTCGCCGAGGTGACGCTGCGCTTCGCGCCGCTGGCGCGTGGCGAGGGTTTTCGCTTCGCGTGCGAGGTCGTCGGCGGAGCGGTGCCGCGCGAGTTCATCCCCGCGGTGGAGCAGGGCCTCCGCCGCGCGGCGCAGACCGGCGTGATCGCCGGCGCGCCGGTGGTGGACTTCGAGGCCACGCTGGTCGACGGCGGCTTCCACGAGCGCGACTCGTCGACGCTGGCCTTCGAGCTGGCGGCGGTGGCCGCGGCGCGTGAGGCGTTCGCGAAAGCGGAGCCGGTGCTGCTGGAGCCGGTGATGGCGGTGGAAGTCGTCACGCCGGTCGAGCACCTCGGCGACGTGATCGGCGACCTGGCCCGCCGGCGCGGCCTCGTGCGCGGGCAGGACCAGCGTGGCAACGCGTCGGTGGTCGACGCCCAGGTGCCGCTGTCGGAGATGTTCGGCTACATCGGCCACCTGCGGGCGCTTTCGTCCGGGCGCGCGCAGTACACGATGCAGTTCGACCACCACGAGGTGGCGCCGGCAAGCGTGGTCGCCGAGATCGCCCGCCGGTGAGGCACACCGGGCGGGGCGCGGGTTTCGATCCGCGCCCCGCCTTTTCAGGCGTCGATTGACCCACATCAGGTCAAAGATTGGTCTTGCCTGGCGGAAGTCGCCTCCCTAGCATCCCCTGATCGAGCCCCATCAGAGGGCCGCCAGGAGACAAACGGTGAGCCCTTGGGCCGAACTGTCCGAAACCGAGCAGACCCTGCTGGACCACGTGTTCTGGAGCGGCGGGCTGTCGCGCGACGCGCTCGCGCAGCGCGCCACCTTCTCCAAGACCCGCTCCAACGCGACCGTCGCCGGCCTGCTGGCGCAGGGCCTGCTGGAAGAAGTGGGCCTGCAGGCCTCGTCGGGCGGTCGCCGGCCCGAGACGCTGCGCCTGCACCGCGGCCTGGGCGTGCTGCTGGCCGCCGACCTGGGCGCGACCGGCCTCGAAGTGGCGGTGCTCACACCCGACCTGCAGGTGCTGGCCAGCCACGGCGAAGCGGCCGACGTGCGCCGCGGCCCCGGCCTCGTGCTCTCGCGCGTGCGGGCGCTGATGTCGCAGCTGCTCCAGCAGTGCGGCCGCCAGCCGCGCGACGTGATCGCCATCGGCATCGGCGTGCCGGGGCCGGTCGATTTTGCGAGCGGACAGCTCGTCAATCCGCCGCTCATGCCCGAGTGGGACAGCTTCTCGATCCGAGACGACCTGCGTGCCGACTACAAGGCGCCGGTCTTTGTCGACAACGACGTCAACCTGATGGCGCTCGGCGAGCTGTGGCGGCTGCAGCGCAGCCTCGCCAACTTCCTCGTCATCAAGGTCGGCACCGGCATCGGCTGCGGCATCGTCTGCCACGGCGAGGTGTACCGCGGCGCCGACGGTTCGGCCGGCGACGTGGGCCACATCTGCGTCGACCCGCACGGCCCGCGCTGCACCTGCGGCAACCTGGGCTGTGTGGAAGCGCTGGCCGCCGGCCCGGCCATCGCGCAGCAGGCGACGGAGGCGGCGCAGTCGGGTGAGAGCCCCATGCTCGCGTCGCTGCTCGACGAACGCGGCACGCTCACGCCGGTCGACGTGGCGCAGGCGAGCCGCGCCGGCGATGCGGCGGCCAACGCGATCGTGCAGCGCGCCGGCACGCACATCGGGCAGATGCTCGCGTCCATCGTCAACTTCTTCAACCCGTCGCATGTGTTCATCGGCGGCGGGGTGACGCGCATCGGGCCGCTGTTCCTCGCCTCGCTGCGGCAGAGCGTGTACCACCGCTCGCTCGCACTCTCGACACGCCACCTCGAGATCGCCTACTCGCCGCTCGGCGACCAGGCGGGTGTGGTCGGCGCCGGTGTGCTGGCCATGCACGAGACGCTGAAGTCGCGTGGGGTGATCCCGTCATGAGCGTGGCCGTCGAGTTCAACGAAGTGCGCAAGGCCTTCGGGCCGGTGGAGGTCTTGCACGGCGTGAGCTTCTCGCTGACCCCTGGGCGGGTCGTCGGCCTGCTCGGCGAAAACGGCGCCGGCAAGTCGACGCTGATGAAGATCCTCTCCGGCTACGAAGGCTTGAGCGGTGGCGAGCTGCGCATCAACGGCCAGCCGATGCGATTCAGCGGCCCGCGCGAAGCCGAAGCGCAGGGCATCGTGCTGATCCACCAGGAGTTCAACCTCGCCGAAGACCTGACGATCGCGCAGAACATCTTCCTCGGCCACGAGCGCCGCAAAGGCTTGTGGCTCGACGATGCCTCGATGCGCGACGAGACCGCGCGCGTGCTGCAGCAGGTGGGCCTCAACGCACACCCCGACACGCCGGTGCGCCAGCTCATCGTGGCCGAGAAGCAGCTCGTCGAGATCGCGCGGGCGCTGTCGCGCAAGGCGAAGCTGTTGATCATGGACGAGCCCACCGCCACGCTCACCCCCGGCGAGACCGAGCGGCTCTTCGCGCTGATGGCGCAACTGAAGCGCGAAGGCGTGACGCTGCTCTACATCTCGCACAAGCTCGACGAGGTGGAGCGCGTGACCGACGAGGTGGTGGTGATGCGCGACGGGCGTTTCGTCGCGCAGCAGCCGACGCAAGGCCTCACCCGCCACCAGATGGCGCAGCTGATGGTGGGGCGCGAGCTGTCGGATCTGTTCCCGCCCAAGGACCCGCCGCCCGCCGGCACGCAGCCCTTGCTCGACGTCAAAGGCTTCTGCGTGCCGGGTTGGGCCGACGACATCGCTTTCGAGGTTCGCCCTGGCGAGATCCTGGGCTTCGCCGGCCTGGTGGGCGCCGGCCGCACCGAGCTTTTCGAGGGCATGCTCGGCCTGCGTGCCTGCCGCGGCGAGCTGCGCATCGACGGCCGGCCCGTGAAGATCAAGAGCCCGCGCGATGCGGCCAACCACGGCATCACGTATCTCAGCGAAGACCGCAAGGGCAAGGGCCTGCACGTGCACTTCGGCCTGCGCGAAAACCTGACGCTGATGACGCTCGCGCGGTATGCGAAGCCCTGGCTCAAGCCGGCCGACGAAGAAGCGGCGTTGAAGAAGGCCGTGCAGGACTTCGGCATCCGCACCGGCTCGCTCGACGTGCCGGCCTCGTCGCTCTCGGGCGGCAACCAGCAGAAGCTGGCCCTCGCCAAGGTGCTGCACCCCGAGCCGCGCGTGGTGGTGCTCGACGAGCCGACCCGCGGCGTCGACGTCGGCGCCAAGCGCGACATCTATTTCCTGGTGCAGCGCCTCGCCCGTGAGGGCCGCGCCGTGATCGTCGTCTCGTCGGAGCTGATGGAGCTGATCGGCCTGTGCCACCGCGTGGTCGTCATGCGCACGGGCCGCCAGCAGGCCACGCTCGACGCGACCCACCTGACCGAAGAGGAACTCATCGCCCATGCCACCGGAACGCATTGACTCCGCCGCCGCGGGTACGACGCCTCGCGCGGCCTGGCACACCCGCCTGCATGGCTTTGGCCCGGTGCTGGGCCTGGTGCTGCTGTGCATCGCCGGCACCTGGCTCAACAGCGACTTCGCGACGCTCGACAACGCGATGAACCTGCTCACCCGCACCGCCTTCATCGGGATCATCGCGGTGGGCATGTGCTTCGTCATCATCTCCGGCGGCATCGACCTCTCGGTCGGCTCGATGGCCGCCTTGATCGCGGGCTGCGTGATCCTCTTCATGAACGCGATCGCGGCTTCGGTCGGCTCGACGACGCTGGTGGTCGCGCTCGGCATGGGCTTCGCCGTGCTGCTCGGCGCGGTGTTCGGCCTCGCACACGGCCTGCTCATCACCAAAGGGCAGATCGAGCCCTTCATCGTGACGCTGGGCACGCTCGGCATCTTCCGGGCCTACCTGACCTACTTCTCCAACGGCGGCGCGATCACGCTCGACAACACGCTGGCCGATGCCTACAGCCCGGTCTATTACGCGAGCCTGCTGGGTGTGCCGATCCCAGTGTGGATCTTCCTGCTCGTCGCCATCGCCGGCGGCCTCATCCTCAACCGCACGGCCTACGGCCGCTACGTGCAGGCGATCGGCTCGAATGAACAGGTGGCGCGCTACGCGGCTGTCGACGTCGACCGCATCAAGCTTCTGACCTACATGCTGCTCGGCGTGTGCGTGGGCATCGCGACGCTGCTCTACGTGCCGCGCCTCGGCTCGGCCTCACCGACCACCGGCCTCCTGTGGGAGCTCGAAGCGATCGCCGCGGTGATCGTCGGCGGCACCGCGTTGAAGGGTGGCGCGGGCAGCATCACCGGCACGGTGGTCGGCGCCGTGCTGCTCTCGGTCATCAGCAACATCCTGAACCTCACCAGCATCATCAGCGTGTACCTCAACGCGGCGGTGCAGGGCTTCGTGATCATCGCCGTCGCCTTCATGCAGAGGCGGCGCAAGTAGAGAACCCTTTCCCCACCCGCGGCCGCGAGCCGCACCTGTCCATCAGCACACAACGGAGACAACCATGACATTCGCTGTTCGACTGCTTGCCATCGCCGCGTTCGCGGCCGGCACCCTCGGCTTCACGGCCACCGCTTCGGCGCAGAACAAGGTCAACCTCGGCGTCGCCATCCCGGCCGCGACCCACGGCTTCACCGGCGGCATCGTCTGGTGGGCCGGCGAGGCGAAGAAGGAGCTGGAGAAGAAGTACCCCGACCTCAAGGTGACCATCAAGACCGCCGCCAACGCCGGCGAGCAGGCCAACCAGCTGCAGGACCTGGTGACGGCCAACAAGATCAACGCGCTGGTCGTGTTCCCCTTCGAATCGGCCGCACTCACCAAGCCGGTGGCGCAGGTCAAGGCCAAGGGCGTGTACGTGACGGTGGTCGACCGCGGCCTCACCGACACCAGCGCACAGGACGCCTACGTGGCCGGTGACAACACCGCCTTCGGCAAGATCCCCGCCGAGTACCTCGCCAAGGCCCTGGGCGGCAAGGGCAACATCGTCGCGCTGCGCGGCATCGCCACCACGCTCGACAACGAGCGCATGGACGCCTTCAACAGCGTGATGAAGAACCACCCCGACATCAAGCTGCTCGACGCCAAGTACGGCAACTGGAACCGCGACGACGCGTTCAAGGTGATGCAGGACTTCCTGACCCGCTTCAAGCAGATCGACGCGGTGTGGGCGGCAGACGACGACATGGCGGTGGGCGTGCTCAAGGCCATCGACCAGGCCAAGCGCAGCGACATCCGAATCGTCTTCGGTGGCGCGGGCGCGAAAGGCATGGTGAAGACGCTGATCGACGGCCAGGATCCGCGCATCCAGGCCAACGTGTCGTACTCGCCGAAGTTCATCTACGACGCGATCAAGCTCACCGCCGAAGCGCGGCTGAAGGGTGACAAGCTTCCGGCCACGACCATCATTCCTTCGGTGCTGATCACCAAGGAGAATGCCAAGCAGTTCTATTTCCCGGATTCACCCTTCTGACATGAGCGCTCCCCTTCGCTACGCCATGGTCGGTGGCGGTCGTGGCGCCTTCATCGGCTCGGTGCATCGCCAGGCCATGGCGCTCGACGGTCAGATGCGCCTCGTGTCGGCTGCGCTCTCGTCGCAGCCCGACAAGGCGCTCGCGTCGGGCCGCGACCTCGGCCTGCCCGAGGACCGCATCCACGCCAGCTGGCAGGCCCTGCTGGCCGACGAACTCAAGCGCCCGGCACACGAGCGCATCCACTTCGTCGCCATCGTCACGCCCAACGACCTGCATCACCCGGTGGCCAAGGCGTTCACGGAGGCGGGCTTCCACGTGGTGTGCGACAAGCCCCTGGTGCACACCAGCGCGCAGGCCGACGACCTCATCAAGGCCGCCGAGCGTGCGCGCACCGTGTTCGGCGTCACCTACAACTACACCGGCTACCCGATGGTGCGGCAGGCACGCGAGATGGTGCGCGCCGGCGCGATCGGCCACATCCACAAGGTGATCGTCGAATACCGCCAGGGCTGGCTGGCTCCGCAGCTGCAGAGCGGCGACACCGGCGCCTGGCGCGCCGATCCCGCGCGCAGCGGGCCCGGCGGCACGCTGTCGGACGTGGGCACGCATGCCGAGCACCTGATGGCCACCGTCACCGGCCTCACCATCGAAAGCCTGTGCGCCGACGTGAACACCTTCGTCCCCGGCCGCCGCCTCGACGACGACGTGAGCGTGCTGCTGCGCTTCACCAACGGCGCCCGCGGCGTGCTGATGGCATCTCAAGTGGAGACCGGCTGCGAGAACGACATCCGCCTACGGGTCTTCGGCAGCCAGGGCTCCCTCGACTGGCGGCAGGAAGACCCCAACCACCTCGTCCATTCGCCAATCGACGGCCCGCGCCGCATCCTCACGCGCGGCTCACCCGGCCTGAGCGCCGCCGCGCAAAACGCGACGCGCATCCCCTCGGGCCACCCCGAGGCCTTCCTCGAGGCGTTTGCGAACGTCTACCTGGGTGTCGCGGCCGACATCCGGGCGCGGCTGGAGGGCCGCCAGGCCAATCCGGTGCACGCCGACTACCCCACGCTCGCGGAAGGGGCGCGCGGCATCCACTTCGTCGAGAAGGTGATCGAGTCGGCCGCGAGCGCGGGCAAGTGGACAGCCTGGAGCTGATCAGCTGCGTTGTTGCGTGGTGTCGACAGCAACAGGCACGGATAACAGAACATCTCCGAGGAGCGCGCAGCCGATGCTCATGGTCACCCGCATGCTGGCAACATGCGGCCCATGCCCCCACAAGATCTCCAGCGTGAGGCGCCCGCATCGCGACAACGGCACGTCCTGACGGTGCTGTTCTCGGACCTTGTCGGCTCGACACTGCTGGGGCGCAAGGTCGATGCGGAGCTGCTGGCGGACCTCATCGACGAGCTTCGCCACATCTGGCGCCAGGCCGCCGAAGACCACGGCGGAATGCTGTTGCGCACGCAGGGCGACGGGGGCCTGTTGATCTTCGGCTACCCCCACCCTTGTGAAGACGGGGGGCGACGGGCGGCCGAGGCCGCCCTGGACATCCACCAACGGGCCAACGCGCTGACGGGGTTCCCGCACTCCCCTCCACCCCGCATGCGCAGTGGCATTGCCGCCGGCGTGGTGGTGCTGTCCCCGGGCGACATCGAGCGGGGAAGGCTGGATCTGGTGGGTGACGTGGCGAACTCCGCGGCGGGGTTGCTGAAGTCGGCGCCCGCCGGGTCGATCGTGGCATTCGAGGCGGCCCTGGGGCCACACGCGAACTTCTTCACCCACGTACCGGGGCAGCTCCCGCTCACCTTGAGCATCCTCGGGCGCAGCAACATCCAGCGCCGCATCGATGCCACCGCTGCGCGCGGGCTGACCACCCTGGTGGATCGCGACGGACCGCTCGATCAGCTTCGCGCGTTCCTGAGCCACGAGTCCGCGACGGACACCCCGTGCATGCTGCTCGAGGCCGAGGCCGGCATGGGCAAGACCCGCATGCTGGACGAGGTGATCCCGCGCGTGAGCGGCACCGTGCTGTACGGCACCTGCGAGAGCTACCTGCGGGCGGAAGTGCTGCAGCCCTTCATGCAGATGCTGCGCGGCAGAACAATGCCCGACGGCCTGGCACTCGACGCCAGCGTGCCGGTGTCCACCGAGCGCCTGATGGAGTTGTTCTGCGAGTGGGCGGCCCGCGAACCTTTGTCGCTGGTGGTGGACGACTGGCAATGGGCCGACGATGCGAGCCGCCAACTGGTGCAAGGCTTGTTGCAGCGGGCACCGCGCGTCGCGATCCTGCTCGCGTGCCGGCCTCGTGACGACGGCGCCCGCTGGATCGTCGACGCACCACGCCTGGAACTCATGCCACTGTCGCTGGCAGGCACCACCCGAGCCGTGCACCAGTGGCAACCCCAGGTGGACCCGTTCCTCGCACGGCGCATTCATGCGCACACGGGCGGCGTGCCGCTGTACGTGGAGGAACTGTGCCGCTCGGCATCGCCCTTGATGCTGGCGCAGTGGCTGGACGGAGAAGAGGGGGGCACCCCGTCATGGTTGGCGGCGTGGGTGGTCGGCCGCCTCAAACGACTGCCGCAAGACCTGGCCGACCTGGTTCGCGCCGCGGCAGTGGCCGGCAACACGGTGCCGGTTCACCTGCTGCAGGCCGTCACCGGGCACACATGTGATGCCGCGGTGATCCAGGCACTGGCGCACGCCGACTTTCTCTACCCCGCAGCCTCGGCCGGCAAGCTGCTTTTCAAGCACGGCCTGGCGCGCGATGCGGTCTACAAGTCCATCGGCTTGCGCGAGCGGGAGCGCCTCCACGCCGCCTACTTCGAACTGCTCGCACAAGACGGCACCGGCGACGGCCAGCCCGAGATCCTGGCCTACCACTGCCGCGGCGCAAGCCAGTGGGAGCAAGCCGCCTCGCAGGCCGAGTCTGCCGGCGACCGGGCGTCGGCGGCCTTCGCGCTGGACAGTGCGCGGCAGTGGTACGCGTCGGCGATGGACGCGCTCGACCGTGTGCCGGATCGCGACCGCTCCCTGTCGTTGAAGTGGTGCCTGGTGAGCAACAAGCTCGGCATGACCTGCATCTTCGATCCGCTTGCACAAGGCAACGATCCCACGCCCTTCGAGCACGCCGTGGCGCTGGCCAGAACCCTCGGCGATGCGGACACGCTGGCCCGGGCCCAGTACTGGCTGGGCTACATGTACTACGGCTTTGGGCGCTTCCGGGAGAGCGAGAGGCAGTTGCGTGATTCGCGCAGCGTGGCGGAGCAGGCCCGCGATGTGCGCCTGGTTGCCCAGGTCGATGCCACCTTGGCCCAGGTGCTCGCCGCAGCGTCGCGCTACGACGAGGCGCTGCCGGTTTTCGACGAGGCACTGGCGGCCAAGCGGCGGCAGAGCAAACCGGGCAGCAGCATGGCCATCGGGTCGGCCTACTCGCTGTCCTGCAAAGGCAGCATCCTGGCGGACCGTGGCGAGTTCGATGAAGCGCACCGTTGTTTCGACGAAGCCCTCGCGCTGCTGGGCGGCACGACGCATCCCGTCGCCAACTCCGTGCGCAACTGGGTCGCCGTGGCATTGGTCTGGCAAGGGCGCTGGCGCGAAGCCGAAGAGGTGGCGGCCGAAAGCGCGCGCATCGCCGAGAACACACGCGGCCTGCTGTTGCTGGTGGTGTGCCGGGCGGCGGCGGGGTATGCACGCTGGGCTGGCGCAGGCGACCCCGAAGGCCTGGTGCAGACCGTGGATGCCGTCAACTGGATGAGCGCCCGCGGCGGCCGCTTCTACAACTCATTGCACTACGGCTGGCTGGCCGACGCGTATGCCACCTTGGGCGACGTCGTGCGCACGCGGCAGTACGCGGCCCATACCCTGTGGCGCACCCGCGAGGGGGAGCGCCTGGGCGAAGCGTGCTGCTACCGGGCGTTGGCGCGGCTGGCCGTTCGAGACGGGCAATTCCAGCGAGCGAGCACGTGGCTCGACCGGGCGGCACGATCGGCCACGCTTCGCGGCAGCCGGCGCGAAGCTGCGCTGAACCTCTCCGCGCGGGCCGAGATGCTGCGGCGGCAAGGCAAGGACTCGCCAGCCCTTGCCCTCGAACGCGAAGCGCATGGCGAACTCATCGCCATGGGGATGCACTGGCACGCGGAGCGGGTGGCAGGCGCGTCGTAAGGATGCGGCGACGCAGTCCTCACGGGCTTGGCTTGGGGACGGGCGCGGGCAGCGCTCGGATTGCCGTGTCGAGCACCGTGGCCAGCTTCTCGAAGCCCGCCGCGGTGGGATGCAACTCGTCGATCCACTCGTTCGCTTGGGTCAGGGTGCCAGTCAGGTTGACCGCAAACGCCTTTCCTGCGAACGCGGCCTCTTTCACCAAGTCCGCAAACATGTCGTTGAGCCGCTCGATCAGCTGCTTCATCAGGTCGGTGCTCTTGGCCAGATCGGCTGCGTCCGTGGCATCAAGGCCCACGCGGGTGAAGGCCGGTTTGAGCCACGGCTTGCCAACCCTGACTTTTCCGTTGGGAATGGGAAAGTCGTAGCCCACGATGATGACGGGCTTGGCGCTAGTTGCCGAGGTGAGCGTTGCCAGCGCGCCCCGCATCACGCCTTTCAGATGAACGTCGATGAACGCCTTGACCGCATCGTCGTTGAGCTTGACCGCACCGTCCTTGCCCTCCAGCAAATCGTCTAGCGTGCTCCGGTCTTTCTTGTCCGTCAGCTTGTCCCAGTCGGGGTTTTGCGGTTTCCTGAAGAACGACGGCTTCTGGTGCACGTCGTTGCCACCACCATCCAGAAGGACGAGATCGACATCGGCCAGCTCATCCACGGCAGCGGTCGCGCTTTGGGCGATGGCAGTCGACGTCGCCTGAGCGGACGCGAGATCCTTTTCGATCTCGTAGCCCCTGCTGCCCAGCGCGCGGCTCAGCGTGGGGAAGACGAGGGGGACGCCTTTCACCAACCAGGAGTCGCCCAAGGTCATCACCAACACCTTCTGTGCGAATTTCTTCTTGGCTCCTCCGTCCCCATCTTCGACAGTGCAGCTGTCGTCCACGACCGCCGGCGGGCGCTCCAGCGCGTCGCTGGCCTCGAAGCTCAGGCCCGCCGGGCCCGGGCGGAGGGCCAGCTTGGTTTCCAGCAGTGCCGCAAAGAAGCCCAGCATCAGCGCGATCGCCGCATCGGTGCCCGGGCAGGCGTGCGTCGGAGCTCCGGCCGCCTTGCGGTCGCCACCAAAGACGGCATGGAAGTCCCGCGAGCCGCGTTCCCAGTTGGCTTGTGTCGCCGACAGAAGGCCCGCGACGACACGATCACCGCTCTTCACCGAAATGGCATGCGCACCGCTGCCCAAGGTGTGGTCTGCCGCGGCAGTGCGCCAGAGCAACTCGGGCGCCGCACGCATCTGGATGCCGCGGATGAAGTCCGCCATCAAGAAGGCGGAAGCTGCCTTGAAGTCGGGCAGGGCCGGACACTGCCCGCGCAGGCGCCAGAAGCTGCCTTCGCGCAACCATTCGGCGAGGATGCGGCGCAGCGTGCCGTCCACGGTCGGCACGAAACCCATCACCACGCCCACCAGCGTTCGCGCCGCGTAGGTCGGATCGCTCGCATGGAGCGGGTTGGCGCGCACCGCCTTCACCAGAGGGGCGTTGGCCGTTCCAGGCGGGTTGGCGTCGAGCAAGGCCTGCATGGCCCGGCGCAGCGCCTGGCCATGTGCCTCGCCCACACGCGCCACATCGGCATTCGGGTGGGGCTGGAAGAAATAGCGCGAGGGCGATGCAAAGTGACCCGGGTTGCGTGGCTTGTCATGCGGGCCCAGTGCGACATCGAGCCCACCCCAGGCGAAGGGCTGCGCGGGCCCGTCGAGGATGCCGAACCAATCCTTGCAGAAGTGCCCGAGCAGATCGTCCAGCAGCTCGCGCACGTCGAAGGTCAGGCGCCATTTCGAGTCGCCGGCATCCTGCGCGGCAGAGACGGTGATGTCGCGCAGGTGCTGCAAGCGGGCGGCCGTGAGATCGCGAGCGCGCTGGTAGGTCGCGTCCACGGGCAGCTTGCGGATCGCCTCGACGATGAAGGCCGACTCGCGCTCATAGCGTCCGTCCGCCGCGCCGGCATCGGAGCCGAGGAAGATGGGGCCGAAGGAGTACTGCATGCGGCCGAGGTAACCGACCGCCGTGTAGAGCGACTCCTGGCGCAGCACGTGGTCGACGCCGGCCTGTGTCGCGACCAGCACGCCGAACGCACACTTGAGCTGGCCACCGTGAAATTCGCGGATCGCCGCCCAGATCGACTGCGCCCGGTAGTCGAGCAGAGACTCGGGGTCTTCGAGCGCCTCCTTCCAGGCTTGCAGCGCCACCGCCGGCCCCGCAGACCGCTCGAGTGACAGCAGACGTTCGATCTCTTCCTCGCCACGGTGAGCACGCCACAGCGGCATCTCGCCCGCGCCCGCGGCACGGACTGCCATCTCGGCCACGATGGGCAAGGCCGGGGCGAAGAAATAGCTTCCCCATTCCAGTCGCACCAGCGGCCGCGGCTCTTCGTTCAGCGGCACCGCAGCTTCCAGCGTCACACGGTGCAGCTGGCCGGCCTCGTGGAAGAGGCAGGTCCTGGCCTGGCCCGGCATGGCCACGCCGAGCAGCGGGTCGGATTGGGCAGAATCGCCGCCGCTGGCATTGCTGCCGCTGAGCCAGCGCTGGATGACCTCGAACTGCTCGGACAGGCTGGCGTTGTAGGCCAGGAAGAAGAGTCCCCTTTCGGCTGCCGGATCGTCGACAAGGCTGGGGCCGTAGCTCATGCCACGCCGCAAGAGCTTGGGCGGGCGAACCGGGCCCTGCGGCCCTTTCACAGGCTCCTCATTGCTCAGGTCACCCGGCGCCATGCGCTGGTTGGAACGCCGGATGTGCGCGTGCAGGGGGCAGATCGCACCACCGGGGTCTCCACCAAAGCTGAAGTTGTTCGACCCCACGGGCGGGGGCCTGCGCACCAGCGGTTCGCCCGGCGTGCCGTGCGTGGCCCCTTCCGGCCAGCGGCCCATCAGCTTGGCACGGACGATGTCGGCATCCAGCTGCGGTGTCACCGACCCGACCGCGGCGTCGAGGGCCGCAACGTCCTGGCGCAGCTTGCGCACGACGAGGAAACTGCCGTTCTGCAGCCACCTCGCGAAGGGTTGGCTCGCTGCCGGCGAACGATGGTCCACGGCGTTGGCGTATCCGCACAGCGCTTCGCCCACGTGGCTGTGGTCGCGCGCCCTGGGGCTGGCCTTGGTAGCATCGAAGACCGGCCCGGTCTGGGCATCACGCCAGCCGAAGTGATCGGTCGTGTGGCCGGCCTTGCTCTTCTGCCGGTGCAGCCATTGCACCGCCAGCCGTTGACTCGGCTGGGTCCACTTCGAGAGAAACGCACACAGCTGGGTCCTCGCATCGTTGGGCGTGACCGCAACGGCACCAGTCTTCAGGCGCACCTGCAGCAGCAGATGGACCTCGGCCAACTCGATGTGCGTGGTGCCGGCGTAGTCATCCTGCTCGGTGGCGCCGAATGTGCCTCCCGTGAGGCGTGGTGGCAGGCGCCAGTTGCGCGGGTGGTTGAGCCGCACGTCGCCCAGCAGGCCTGCGCGGCGCGGCATGCCCTCGAAGAATGCATCGGGCCAGGCACGCAGCTCTTCGTCGGAGAAGCCTGCGAGCCGCAGCCCCTCGACCGAGAAGGCGACATTGACACTGATCCCATCGCCGTTGAAGGGCTGGTCGTGGTGTGTCAGCGGAAGCTTCTGCAGGAATGCACCCAGCTCCGCGGAACTTGCGAAGCGCATCAGGAGGACGCCACCGTGGTCCGCCTCCAGCGGGGTGAGGATGCCCGCCTGGACGTGCTTCCGCTCGGCTGGCGGCAGCACGTCGGTCAGCGCAGCCTGCAACGGCGGAGCCTTGCGTGCCGGTGGCGGATCGGATTCGACCCGCTTCAGCCAGTCCAGCGCGTCGGCAAAACGCTCGAGCGCGTCGTCGAGGTCCACACTGCCACTGCGATGGAGGTAGGCCAGCCTGGACAGGGCCTCGCACCCCGCTCGGTGCAGCACCCAGCCATCGTGCGTTCCAGGCAGGTAGACATCGGTGAGCCGGTGCAGTGCGGCAAGCGCGCGAACACTCTGGCGCACCAGGAGATAGTTGCCCCCGAAGGGCGTGGCGTAGGGTTGGCTGCCCGGAAAGCGGGGGTCGGCCTGGCCACCATCGCTCAGCGCGTGCTCCACCTCGTCCGCATTCAGCGTGCTCATCAGCCGGGCCGGCGCCTCTTGCCCGGTCTTCTGCCGCTGCAGCCACTCCTGCCTGCGCAGCAGGTCGACGTCGCCCGCGGTCATCTGCGACTGCGAATAGAAGAACGGCGAATGAACCTGGTGACGACGAAGCCAGGTCATCCATTGCTCGTAGCTCGACTCCCAGCCGTACACGTAGCCCTCGGTGTTGCTGAAGATGAGGTCGAGCAGGCGGGCCACCTTCTGCCAGATCACCCGCATGTAGGGCTCCCAGGCGCCGTCGAAGGTGACGGACAACATCAGCAGGTTCTGCGGCTCGATGATGCCCACGCGCACCGAGTGGATCAGGCCGATGCGATCGACCGAATCGGCCAGCACCCGCGTCAGCTCGAATTCCTGCTGGCCGGCGCGCCCGAGTTGAAGCAATTGCAGGACGCGCTCGGCGCGCGTCTTGTAGCTCACGGCGTCAAGCGACGGGACGAGACCTTGCCGAATGGGCGCTGCAACCGTCAGGTCCGACGTGTCCAGCATCTGGCCGGTCTTGGGCTTGATCTCGCGGCGCATGGCGTACCTCCCTGTTCATTCGATGTTCGCCGATGTTCACGACTTCCATCTACTGAAAATTGAGGTTGTGCAAGGCCCGGGCCCGGGAGCTACTCCTTCTTGCCGTCGTCCACCGGATTGATCTCGTCGAGATCGAGGAGGTGGCCCCAGCCGCGCTTGGCGTTGAGGTAGCGCAGGTTCGCCGCGTTGACGCCGGTGACGTGCGGCTCGGCCTGGATGTGGTTCAACCCGCCGGCACGCAGGTCCTGGTGCTTCTTCGGGTTGTTGCTCATCAGGCGCATCGGCTTGTCGCCGCGCAGGTGCAGCAGCATGGTCGCGGCGTCGCTGAAGTCGCGGCTGTCGTCGGGCAAGCCGAGTGACCGGTTGGCCTGGTAGGTGTCTTCGCCGGCATCCTGCAGCACGTAGGTGATGGCCTTGGCCCACAGGCCGATGCCGCGGCCTTCGTGGCCGCTCATGTAGACGACCGCGCCGCAGCGCTCGGCCTCGATGCGCTTGAACGCGCGCTGCAGCTGCGGCCCGCATTCACAACGCATCGAGCCGAAGACGTCGCCCGTGAGGCAGCAGGAGTGCACGCGCACGAGCGGGTTCTCGGCTTCGCGCAAATCGCCCATCACCAGCACGCTGTTGACCGACATGTTGTTGGACAGCACCGAGAAGAGATGCTGCTCGCCGCGGCCGCGCAGCGCGTCGGCGATGCGGTTGGCCTCGGCCAGCTCGGTGTGGCGCACGAAGGCGTACCACTTGAACGTCTCCTGCTTGCCGGCGACATCCATCGGCAGCGGGATCGGGCCCAGCACGTTCAGGATGGCGCCGGGGCGCTCGCTCACCGCATCGGGCGCGAGCACCGCGCCGCTCGAGTCGACGCGGATCAGCCGGCCCTGCGCGACGAGCCGCGCACGTATCGTGGGATCGATGTATGAAAACATCCGCATACGATAAAGCATCATGAGTTTTCACTACCAAACCGTCCCGGTCACCCCCTTCCAGCAGAACTGCTCCATCGTCTGGTGCGACGAGACGATGGAAGGCGCCGTCGTCGACCCGGGTGGCGAGCTGCCGCGGCTGCTCGCCGCCGCGCAGAAGCTCGGCGTCACGCTGAAGCAGATCCTGCTCACCCACGCCCACATCGACCACGCCGGCGGCACCGGCACGCTCGCCCGCGAGCTCGGCCTGCCCATCGTCGGCCCGCACGAGGCCGACCAGTTCTGGATCGACGGCCTGCCGCAGCAGAGCGCGATGTTCGGCTTCCCGCCGGCCGAGATGTTCACGCCCACACGCTGGCTGCACGACGGCGACACGGTGCAGGTGGGGCGCTGCACGCTGCAGGTGCGCCACTGCCCGGGCCACACGCCGGGGCACGTGGTGTTTTTCGAGCCCACCTCCAGACGGGCCTTCGTGGGCGACGTGCTGTTCGCCGGCGGCATCGGCCGCACCGACTTCCCGATGGGTGACTTCGACACGCTGGTCGATTCGATCCGCACACGCCTCTGGCCGATGGGCAACGAGGTGGTGTTCATTCCCGGGCATGGGCCGGAGAGCAGCTTCGGGGAGGAACGACGACGCAACCCCTATGTCCGCGACCTGGCAGGCTCGTGAGGCCGGCAGGTGAATAAGTCACAGGTCGGCCAGTTCACATTCACACCAGAGAAGCGCAGCGCATCCCTAAATTGATGGGCATGCGTCGGGAGGAGGGCTCCCGCCGCCATCACAAGGGAAGCTGCCATGCTCGAAGACGCCTGCCTCGCCCGCCCTGTCGTTGCCCCATACACCGGCCCTGAGCGACGAAGCGCCCCGCCCACCGCCCGGTGGCTGGCCCGCATGCTCGACGAGATGGACCACGGCATGCTGCTGCTCGCGCCCGACGGCACCCTGCACCACGCCAACCAACCCGCCCGGCTGGAGCTGGCCCGCCACGACACGCTGCAGCTCTTCGGCTCGCGCGTGCAGGCCGCTCGGCGCGAACAGCAAGGTAGCCTGCTCGGCGCCTTGGCCGACGCCGGCCACGGCCGGCGCCGCCTGCTGATGCTCGGGCAAGGCGCGATGCTGCCCGTGGCCGCCGTGCCGCTGAACGAGGGCAGCCGCGAGAGCGACGTGATGGTGTTGCTGCTGCTCGGCAAGCGGCAGAACTGCGCCGGCCTGACGGTCGACTTCTATGCCCACACCCACGGCCTCACCGTCGCCGAGGCGCGTGTGCTGCAGGCCCTGTGCGGCGGCTTGCGGCCGAAGGAAGTCGCGCGCCAGTTCGACGTGGCGGTGTCGACCGTGCGCACGCAGATCAGCAGCATCCGCCACAAGACCCAGACGGCGAGCATCCGCGACCTGGTGGAGCGGGTGAGCACGCTGCCGCCCATCGCGTCCCGCATGCGCTCAGCGCTTGTGTGCTGAAGCGTCGCACCGTGGTGGAGCCGACCCATCGCCATTGGCTTGGCGTGCTAGAGTTTTCGCCTCTCGGTCCTCCACCGCACGCCCTGCAGGCGTGGCCGCCTTTCATGGACTCCGTTCGAACGGCACAGCACTCTGTCGCGTCGCTGCTTTCCGATTCGGTGCAGGCGCTGGCCGCGCGAGGCGTGGAGAAGAGCTACCCCAAGGGCACGTTGCTCATCCACGAGGGCGACGTGGGCGAGATGCTCTTCATCGTGCTCAGCGGCCGCGTGAAGGCCTATTCCACCGAAGACGGCGAGCGCGAGATCGTCTACGGCGTCTACGGCCCCGGTGAATACATCGGCGAGATGAGCCTCGATGGCGGCCCGCGCTCGGCCTCGGTCGTGACGCTCGAGCCCACGCGCTGCGTGGTCGTGGGCCGCACCCCGCTGCGCGAGCACATCGCCAACCATCCCGACTTCGCCTTCGAGCTGCTGGCCCGCGTGATCCGCCGTGCGCGCATGGCCACGCTGAGCGCGCGCAACATGGCGCTGCTCGATGTCTACGGCCGCGTGGTCAAGCTGCTCGAAGAGCTGGCCCAGCCGCTGCCCGACGGCCGGCGCCTGATTTCGCCACGGCCGACGCACGCCGAGATGGCGCACCGCGTGGGCTGCTCGCGCGAGATGGTGAGCCGGCTGATGAAGGACCTGGAGCAGGGCGGCTACGTGCTGCCGCAGGGCAAGACCTGGCTGATCCAGCGGCCGATGCCGGCGCGCTGGTAGGGCGTCGCTAACCGAACATCGGTGCGGCTTGTCCGTCAGATGGCGGATGCACGCGCCGCAGGCGGCTTCTAGAGTGACGCTCACCACTCCGGAACACCGCCCATGAACGCCTCATCGCCCACACGGCACCCGTCTCTCCTTCTGCTCGCCCTCGCGGCCTTCGCACTGGCCGGTTGCGGTGGCGGTGACGACGACCACCCGCTCGCGCCGGCCACACCGGTGCAGCCCATCAGCTGCACGCCCCAGGGCGGCAGCGGCACCGCCGGCCTGTCGCTCTACGGCGCCACCTCGTACAGCGGCCTGTCGGGCGCGAGCTCGACCTCGGGCACCGTGGTCTTCGACCCGGGCGAGATCGGCTACAACAACCCCAACCTCGCCTCGACGGCGCGCACCGGCTCGCTGCGGGCGGCGCTATGGGCCGTGCCGTATTCCTATGCGGGGGGCGGCATCACCGGCTACGTGGTCGCCACCTACGCCATCACCTTCACCGGTGGCGGCAACCAGCTCTACAACTTCACGTCGGCCAACCTGGCCGCGCACACGCTGAATGCCACCACGCCGCCGCGCGGCGCCTACTGCATGGTGGTCACCCTGGAGCAATACGACAGCGTGAACTGCACCAGCGCCGACCGTTACTGCATCGTCGACTGGCAGCAATACGCCACCAGCGCCACCTTCCAGTGAACGATCAGCCCTTGGCCGGCGCCGCTGCCGGCTTGGGCGGCTCGAAGCGCTGCGCCGGCTTGGGCGCCCGCGCATACAGCCCTTCCACCTTGGGCAGGGCCGTCTCGATGTCACGGATGCGGGTCGGCCCCGACGGGTGGGTCGAGAGGAACTGCGGCGGCGCACCCTTGCTGGCCTGGCCCATCTTGTTCCACAGGCTCACGCCGGCACGCGGGTCGTAGCCGGCGCGGGCGGCGAGCTCCATGCCGACCAGGTCGGCTTCCGACTCGTCTTCGCGGCCGAACTTGAGCGTGAGCAGCTGGCCGCCCATGTCGGCGGCCATGCGGCCGGCGTTGCCCAGGCCGAAGATGGCGGCGCCGATCTCGATGGCGCCCCGGGTCGCCAGCGTCTTGCCCATGCGCTCACGCGCATGCTCGCGCAGCGCATGGGCCATCTCGTGGCCCATGATCATCGCGACCTCGTCGTCGTTGAGCTGCAGCTTCTCGAGGATGCCGTAGTAGAAGGCGATCTTGCCGCCCGGCATGCAGAAGGCGTTGATCTGCTGCGAGCCGAGCAGGTTGACCTCCCACTTCCAGTCCTTGGCGCGCGGGTTCCAGTCGTTGGTGAAGGGGATCAGCCGCTGCGCGATGGCGCGCAGGCGCACCACCTGGGGGTGGCTGTCGGGGGCCAGCGCCTTCTTCTCGGCGGCCTGCTGCTTCATCTGGGCGTACTGGCCCTGTGCCGCGCCCTCCACCTGCTCGGCCGAGATGAACTTGGTGAAGGTCGACTCCTTGCCCACCTCCACGCCCTCGCGCGCCCAGGCCGGCACGGCCAAGAGGCCGGCGCCGCCGACCAGCGCGCCGGTGAAGAGGCGGCGGCCGTGCATGGCGCAGGCACACCCGGGGCGGTGCCACTCGGGCGCAGGGGAGAGGTCGGCGTCAGGCTGGAAGAAGTCTTGTCTCATGGCGTCTCGGAGTCCTGAAGGGCAAATGTTGTTCCAGGCGGCAGTTTTTCAATCGTCGAGCGCGGCGGCACGGGGGTCGACTTCGAGCGCCTGCACCGGGCGGCGCAGCCACCACAGCATCACGAGCGCCGGCGCGGCCAGCACGGTGGAGACGATGAAGAAGGTGGGCCAGCCGATGGTCTCGGCCATCACCCCCGCGAGCGGCCCCACCCAAACCCGACCGACCGATGCGAAAGCCGACAGCAAAGCGTACTGGGTGGCCGTGAAACGCTGGTTGCACAGGCCCATCAGGAAGGCGACGAAGGCCGCCGTGCCCATGCCGCCCGAGAGGTTCTCGAAGGCGATCACCATCAGCAGGCCGCCGTCGACCGGGGTGGCGTGCGCCAGCTTGACGAAGCCCCAGTCAAACGCCGGGATCACGAGGCCGGGCATCAGGCCCTTGCCTTCCATCGCCAGCCACCAGAAGCCGAGGTTGCTGGCCATCTGCAACACGCCGAAGAGCATCAGCGAACGCCACAGCCCGAGCTTGAGCATCAACGCGCCGCCCAGCAGCGCGCCGCCGATGGTGAGCCACAGGCCGATCAACTTGTTGACCACGCCCACTTCGGCCGAGCTGAACATCATGGTCTTCAGCAGGAAGGGCGTCATCAGCGAGCCGGCGAAGGCATCGCCCAGCTTGTAGAGCACGATGAACGCGAGGAAGGCGCCGGCGCCCGTCTGGCTGAAGTAGCTGCGCAGGCCGCCGAGCAGCGTCTCGAAATGCGCAGCGCGCGCGGCCCAGGCGGCGAGCGGCAGCGTGAAGGCCACGCCCAGCAGCAGCGCGAGCAGGTCGGTCCACTTGCCCTGCAGCGGCACGGGCAGGGTGCTGCCGGCCCACAGCGGGGCGAGCAGCGCCCGGGCGATCGGCGGGCCGAAGCGGTCGCTGAGGAACACGCCCAGCGCCACGGCCGCCAGCACCGCCATGAAGCCCAGCACGTCGTGCCGCGCCACGCTGGTGGGCCGCTCCGTGTCGGGCAGGCGCGGCAGCACGATCGCCGAGACCACCGCGGCCACCACCATCAGCCCGGCCATGAAGCGGTAGACCTCGGGCCAGGTCCAGCCGCCGCCCTGCGTGGGGTCGACCCAGATCAGCGCCACGCCGCCCGAGAGGATCATCGCGAGGCGATAGCCGAGCACGCTGAGCGAGGAGCCGAGGCCCCGCTCGTGCGCCGCCAGCACGTCGGTGCGGTAGGCGTCGATCACCACGTCCTGCGAGGCGCTGATGAAGGCGACCAGCACCGCCAGCAGCGCGAAGGTGCGGATGGCATTGCTGGGCGAGGTGTCGGCCATCAGCAACAGGGCGACGGCGAGCAAGAGCTGCGTCAGCACCAGCCAACCGCGGCGCCGGCCGAGCCAGGGCAGCTCGAAGCGGTCCATCAGCGGCGCCCAGAGGAACTTGAAGGTGTAGGGCAGGCCCACCACGCTCAGGAAGCCGATGGTGGCGATGTCGAGCCCCTCGACACTCAGCCAGGCCTGCATGGCCTGGCCCGTCAGCGCAAGCGGCAGACCCGAGGCGAAGCCGAGCAGCCCCACGACGACGAGGCGGCGCCAGGCGTCGAGCCGGGCGTGCAGAGGGTGGGGCGGGGCAGCGGACATGTGGCGGCGATTCTAGGAACGCATCGGTTGCGACGACCCTAGCGCTCGCCGGGCTGCGGGAAGCGCTGGTCCACCCAGCGCAGCAGGTCGCGCCACATCTGGCGCATCTCGGCCTCGGTGGGCGCACGCAGCGCGTTCGGCAGTTCGATGGTCACCACCGGCACGCCCTTGTGCACGCCGCCGTAGTGCCCGAGCGAGCCGGGGAAGATGCCCACGCGCTCGAGCTCGAGCCGGCCCAGGCGCTGCGGCGGCTCGCGCGGGCCGTCGTAGTCGAGCACGCCGTAGGGCGCGTGCACGCTGACGATGAGGTCGGGCTTCCATTCGGTGATGGTCTCGACGAGGAAGCGGCTCTCCGGCTCGGAGATCGCCGCCCGCCCGGGGTAGCGGCGCGGGTCGCGGCGGGTGCGCTTTTCCCAGTACACCGGCGCTTCCTGGGCCCAGCGGGGGGTGGGGAAGTTGCGGTTCAGGTCGACCTTGTTGGCGTTGACGCGGGTCGGCTTGGGCAGCATCAGGCCATCGGGGTTGAGGGCCGGCACGAAGCGCCAGTCGAGGCCGGCCGGTGCGGCGGCCGCATGCCCGATCCAGTGGAAGACGAGCGAGGCCGACGACAACTCGTCGCCATGGATGCCGCCCACCACCAGCACCCGCCGGGGCGGCCGCGGCGCAGGCCCGACCCAGGGCGTGGCCTCGTCGCCACGCACGCTCACGTCACGCAGGTACAGCGGCACGCCGCGCACCGATCGGGCGCCGGAAGGTTGCAGCTGCGCCTGCTCGCAGAGATGGCGGCTGACGCCGGGCAGGCGCCGCGACCAGTCGGCGCACTGCGGCACGGCCGCCGCCAGGCTGCTGGCGGCCAGAAGCGGGGCGGCGAGCCAAACCCGCGCCAAGCGTGAAGTTTTCATGGCGGCGGCAGTGTAGGGGCTCGCTCCTCGGCCACTGCGCCCCCCGAGATGGGAGTTGGCCTTCAAGGAAAGCCTCCTCCACAATGTCCGAATGACCGCTTTGCTGCGCCCGCTGACCCCGAGCTTTTCCTCGCAGGAATTCCGCACGGCCCTGGGCGCCTTCGCCACCGGCGTGACGGTCGTCACCGCCCTCGATGCCACCGGCCGCCCCGTGGGCCTCACCGCCAATTCGTTCAATTCGGTCTCGCTGTCGCCGCCACTCGTGTTGTGGAGCCTCTCGAGGCGCGCAGGTTCACTGCCGGCCTTCAGCGGCGGCTCGCACTACGCGATCAACATCCTCGCCGCCGACCAGAAGGTGCTGGCCGAGCGTTTCGCCAGCAAGGACGTCGACCGCTTCGCCGGCGTCCCCTTCCGCCAGGGCGCGGGCGGCGCGCCGGTGCTCGAAGGCAGCGCGGCGGTGTTCGAGTGCTTCAACCGCAGCCAGTACGAAGAGGGTGACCACGTCATCTTCGTGGGCGAAGTCGAGCGCTGCGAGCGGCGCGAGGGCGCCCTGCCGCTCATCTACCACGGCGGGCGTTACTTCACCGAGTTGCCGCTCTGAATGCCGGCCCCGGCCGGTGAGGACACCGGCCGATCCCCCAAGGGGAGGCGGGCCGCGCCCTAGCGCCCCGAGTTGTAGCGCCGCGCCACGATCTGCGTGCCCACCGAGGCCCCCATGCTCTGCGTCCACAGGTACCAGGCGTTGCCGCGCTCATCCACCGCGATGGCCGGGTCGGTGGCGATCTCGACGCTGCTGTCATGGGGCACGCCGGCCACCCAGCCGCCGGCCACGGTGAAGGTGCTCAACAGCGTGTCGACGGTGCCCGCGCCGTTCTGTTGCGACCAGGCGAGGAACGCGTTGCCCAGGGGGTCGATGGCCGCGCGCACGCCGCTCGCCGCCGCGCGCGAGCCCGCCGGTTTGACGACGCTCGGCGCAGGCCAGCTCCCGCCCGCCGGCGCGATCGTGGCGCGGATCGATTCATCGCCCTGGCCCCAGGCCACGAGTGCGGCACCCGCAGCGTTCACCTTCACGTGCACGGTGCTCAGCACGCTGTTGGCCCCCAGCTCGCGTGCCACCCGCAGCGGCGCGCCCCAGGCCCCGGACTGGTAGCGCTTGGCCTGGACGAGCACATACATCTCGGTGGCCGACACGGGCTCGATCTGCGACCACACCATCACCGCGTTGCCGTTGGCGTCCATCGCGATGTCGGGGGCCGAGCCGCCCGAGACCGACACCAGCTGGCTCGCCGTGCCCCAGCCGCCACCAGACGTGTAGCGGTTGGTCCAGGTGCCGCGGTTGGCGGTCGTGCCGCCGCTCGCCTGCCACACCACGACCGCATCGCCCTGGGGGGCCACGGCGATGCGCGGGTTGCCGTCGATGCGGCTGAGTTCGTCGATGTTCTCGATCAGCTGCGCGGTGCCCCAGGTGCCCGCCGCGTTGCCGCGGCTGCCCCAGATGTTGAAGCGCGAGCCGTCGAGCTGCGACCAGGCGGCCACGGCGTTGCCCTGCACGTCGAGGCCGACGCTCATCATCGCGACCATGCCGGCGGGTGTGCTGAGCGCCTGCACCGGCGTCCAGCCGACGGACGGGTCGAAGTGCCGTGACCAGGCGGCGCTGGTGCTGGTGTCGCTGGCCTGTGACCAGAGCACGGCTGCGCGGCCCGAGCTGGCGTCCATCGCCAGCTCGAAACGTGTCACGTCGCCGTCACGCGATTCGAGGATCTGCGGCGCACTCCAGCCGCTGGCGGGCTCGTAGCGGCTGGCCACCAGGTCGTTGTTGATCGAACTGCCGGGGCGCAGCGTGAGCCACACGGCCAGCGCACGGCCCGCGTTGTCCATCACCACCTTGGCACTGCCCGAGCCGGTGGCCGACAGCGGCGGCAGGAGGGTCGACCAGCCCGCGGTGGGCGGTGGCGGGGGCGGCGGGGGTGGTGGTGGCGGGGCGCTGCTACCCCCTCCGCCGCCGCCGCCACCACAGGCGGCCAGGCCGGCCGTCGCGATGGCCAGCACGGCGGCCCAACCGCTGATCAGGGTGTTCATGCCCGGTGTCTCCTTGACGAGCCGCGACCAGGCGCGCAGCTTTGTGAGACGGATGCTAGGCAGCGCCGGCCACGGCACCCATAGCACCAAAGGGCAGTCGGAAAGTCGCGCGCGACCTCAATGCGCGACGGAGGCCTGGCTCAGAAACGCGCGCAGCTGCACCGGCCGGGCCGGCTTGATGAGCACCGCAAAGCCGCGGGCCTGGGCCTCGCGCATGGGCTCGCTGCCCGCATCGCCCGTGACCACCAGCGCTGGCAGGTCGTGGCCGACGGCGGCGCGCAGCGCGGTGATCGCGTCCAGCCCGCTGGCCCCATCGGCCAGGCGCAGGTCGACCACCAGCACGTCGGGCGTGAAGCCCTGGTCCAGCGATGCGAGCGCCTCGCGCGCGCCGGGGGCCGCCCGTGCGTCGCAGCCCCACTGGCGCAGCAGGCCGAGCAGTGCATGGCGTGAGTCGGCATCGTCCTCGATCACCAGCACTCGCTGGGATGCGATCAGCGGCTCGGCCGCATGGATGCCGCCCAAGGGCAGGGGAGCCCGTTCGTGGCCCGCGGCCAGCGGCAGCATCAGCGTGAACACGCTGCCTTGCCCCGGCGCCGACTGCACCGAGACCGACAGCGACAGCAGCTCGCTCAGGCGCTTGACGGTGGCCAGGCCCAGGCCCAGGCCGAGGCGGCGGTCGCGCGCCGGGTTGCCCACCTGGTAGAACTCTTCGAAGATGCGCGGCAGGTGCTCGGGGGCGATGCCGATGCCGGTGTCCTCGACCCGCAGCACCACCTGGTCGCCCTCGGCACGGGCATAGAGGCGCACCGCGCCCGCGCGGGTGTAGCGAATGGCGTTGGACACCAGGTTGGCCAGCACGCGCGCCACCAGCGCGCGGTCGCTGCACACCGCCAGCGGCCCGGCGTCCACGGTGAGCTGCAGGCCCTTGTCGCGCGCCAGCGCCTGGTAGGGCTGGCAGGTTTCGCGCAGCAGCTCGTCGAGCGCGAACACCGAGCGCTGCGGTGCCAGGTGGCCGACGTCGAGGCGGGTGATCTCGAGCAGGTCGTCGACCACGTGGGTCATGCCCTCCACGCACTCGACCAGGTGGCCGGCGATCTCGGCCGTCTCGGCCACGTCGACCGGCGTGGCCTTCGGGCCTCGCGCGTGCAGCGTCTGGGCCAGCAGGCCCATGGCATGAAGGGGCTGGCGCAGGTCGTGGTTGGCCGCGGCAAAGAAGCGGGTGCGTGCGGCATTGGCCGCTTCGGCGGCGCGGCGCGCGGCTTCGCTGCGCTGGTTCTCGCGGTGCAAGGCTTCGATGAGCTGGGCCTGGTTGCGCCCGTTGAGCAGCGTGTACACGCCGATCAGGAAGATCATCATCGCCATCAGGGCGTGGTACGGGCTGCCCACGAAGAGGTCGCGCAGCACCAGCGGCCCCAGCACGCACACCACGAAGACCGCCAGCACGCGGTAGAAGCCCGACAGGTGCACCGCCGACCCCATGGCCACGGCCGCCAGGGTGATGTGCAGGATCGATTCGGCCTGCGGGTTGCCCGGCACCCACAGCACCACGCTGAGCCCGCCCCACTGCAGGCCGTGCACCAGCGTGCTGCCCAGGCCCCAGAGGGCCCAGCGCCGCGGATGGGTCTGCAGGCTGCGGGCACGCGGCGCATGCAGGGCCGCCAGCACCCGCGCGAGACTCACCGCGCCAAAGAGCACCAGCCAGACCATCAGCTCGCGATCGACCGGCCCGTTGACATACGGCGCGCACGACACCACCGCGCCCACGGCACTCAGCACCGCCACCATCGGGCTGACCAGCAGCAGGCGGGCCAGCCGCTCCGGTTCCACCTCGGCGGGGATCAACCGCCATCCGCCGCTGGTGCGCGCCATCTACAGCAACCCCGCCTCGCGCGCACGCACCAGCAGGTGGGTGCGGTTGCGCGCGCCCAGCGAATCGAGCAGCGCGGTGACGTGCAGCTTCACCGTGCGCTCGGCGATGCCCAGCTCGTCGGCGATGTGCTTGTTCTGCCGGCCGCGGGCGATCAAGGACAGCACTTCGAGCTGGCGTGCCGTGGGCCCGCCGTCGCCGGCGCCCCGTTGCGAGAGGGCCGATGCGGCGGGGCTGAAGTGCTCGTCGCCGTTGCACACCGCCTGCAAGGCCTGCAGCACCGCGCCGATGGGCAGCGACTTGCCCAGGAAGGCCGCGGCGCCGGCCGCCCGTGCTCGCGCCGCCAGCGCCACGTCTTCCTCACCCGAGATCAGCACCCGCGCCACCAGCGGGTGCTGCGTGCCGAAGCGGCGCAGGCCGTCGAGGCCGCTGTCACCGCCCAGGCGGTAGTCGATCAGCACCACGTCGAGCCCGGCCCCGTTGGCCGCCAGGGCCAGGCCCTGGTCAAGCGTGAGCGCGGTCTGCACCTCGATGCCGGCCTGCGCATGCGTCAGGGCATGTGCAAACCCCACGCCGAACAACGGGTGGTCATCGACCAGCAGCAGCTTCATCGGCGGATTCTCGCCGCCGCGCCGCGCCGGCGTCCCTGCCCTTTCGGGCAGGTGGCCCGGCCCGCATCCCCGCGCACGGATGACGCACGCTCACGCCGGCTCCGACAGCCACTTCAGCAGCGCGACGTAGAGCGTCGCCAGGTTCACCGGCTTGGTGATGAAGTCGTTCATGCCCGCCGCGAGGCAGGCCTGCCGGTCTTCGTCGAAGGCGTTGCCCGTCATCGCGAGGATGGGGGTGCGGCCCCAGCCGGGCAGGGCGCGGATGGCGCGCGTGGCCTCCACGCCGTCCATGAGCGGCATCTGCATGTCCATCAGCACCAGGTCGTAATGCCCGGCCTGCGCGGCCTGCAGCGCCTCGCGCCCGTTGACGGCCACGTCGACCCGCAGGCCCGCGGCGTGCAGCATGGCCTGCGCCACGTCGCGGTTCACCGCGTTGTCTTCGGCCAGCAGGATGCGCGCGCCCGGGTGCTCGCGCTTCAGCCGCGCCTCGCCCTCGGCCGCGCCGGGCACGGTCGTCATCACGCCTGGCTGCCCACGCTGCAGCCGCGCGGTGAACCAGAAGGTGCTGCCCTGGCCCGGTGAGCTCTCGGCGCCGGCCTCGCCGCCCATCAGCTCGGCGATGCGGCTCGTGATCGTGAGCCCAAGGCCAGTGCCGCCGTACTCGCGCGTGGTCGACGCGTCGGCCTGCTCGAAGGCCTGGAAGAGCAGCGGCGTCTTGTCGGGCGCAATGCCCACGCCGGTGTCTTCGACCTCGAAGCGCACGGTCAGCACGCCATCCGCTTCGCCGAGCCGCAGCGCGCGCAGCACGATGCGGCCCTCGTGGGTGAACTTCACCGCGTTGCCGGCGTAGTTGAGCATCGCCTGGCGCAGGCGCGTGGGGTCGCCGCGCAGCCACATCGGCACGTCGTCGCACTCGACGCTCAGCGCCAGGCCCCGGTTGCGCACCGACTCGCCGAGCATGTCGGCCACGCTCGCCAGCAGCTGGCCGAGGTGGAAGTCGGTCTGCTCGAGCTGCATGCGGCCGGCTTCGATCTTCGAGAGGTCGAGCACGTTGTCGATGAGCGAGAGCAGGTGCCGGCCGGCGCTGTCGATGCGGTCCATGCGCTCCACCTGCTCGGGCGAAGCGGTGTCGCGCCGCAGCAGCTGGTTGAGGCCGATGATGGCGTTCATCGGCGTGCGGATCTCGTGGCTCATGTTGGCGAGGAAGCTGCTCTTGGCGCGGCTGGCGGCCTCGGCGGTGTTCTTCGCGATCGAGAGCGCCGCGGTGCGCTCCTCCACCAGTTTCTCGAGCTGGATGCGGTGTCGCTCGAGCGCGGCTTCGGCGTCCTTGCGGTCGGTGATGTCGGTGCTGGAGCCGAACCACTTGAGGATGCGGCCCTGCGCGTCGCGTTGCGCCACGCCCATTGCCGAATGCCACCGGTACACCCCGTCGAAGCGGCGCAGGCGGAAGTCGGTCTGGTAGGGCGTGCCCGTCGCCACGGCCGCCGACCAGCGCTCGGCGCTGGCGGGCAGGTCGTCCGGGTGCACCACGGCCTGCCAGCCCGAGCCGATGAGTTCGTCGTGGCTGCGGCCGAAATACTGCAGCGCACTGCGGCTCACGAAATCGAGCTGGCCATCGGGGCGTGCGGTCCACAGCTGGTTGGGAATTCCGTCGGTGATGGACTGCAGCCGCGCCTCGCTCTCCTGCAGGGTGCGGGCGGCGGCGTCGCGGGCGGCCAGCTGCTCGCGCAGCTCGTGCTGCAGCCGGGTCACGCCGCGGGCCAGCGCGTGCAGTTCGTTGGGGCGCCGGGTCGGCGGCTCGGGTGCGGGCTCGTCGAGGCGATCGGGCGTCATGCGGTCCACGTGGTCCGACAGGGCGAGCACCGGCGTCGTCACGTGGCGGCGCAGCAGCGTGAAGACCAGCACCGCCACCGCCAGCAGCTCCAGCCCCAGCACGCCGATGTGGCGGCCGGCGTCCTTCCACACCTGCGCGCGCAGGGCCGCCGGATCGAGGCGCATGCGCAGCTCGCCGATCAGCAGGCCGCCATCGGGCGCACGCAGCTCGTGGCGCTGCACCGGCCCGGCGCGCTCGGGCCGCGTGCCGGCCTTGTTGTAGACGACGGTCAGGTCCGGTGCCACCACCTCCACCACCTGCAGGGCCGGGAAGTGGTGCAGGCCCGACAGCACGTGGTGCACCGCGTCTTCGTCGAAATCCCACACCGCCTTGCCGAGTTGGCGCCCGAACAGCGCCACGATCGCATCGACCTGCTCCTGCTGGCGCGCCGCCTCCTGCCGGTGGGCGAACCACGCGTTGACGAGCCCGAGCGGGAGGGCCAGCAGCAGCGTGTAGCCCACCACCAGCGCGAGCAGCTGGCGCGACAGGGTGCGGTGGCGGGCGCTGCCGGCCATGCGTGTCAGCCCCCGGCGCAAGGCCGGGCGGCCTCGCGGTAGGCGTCGAGGGTGAAGTCGTAGCGGCCGAGCACCGGCCGGTACACCCGGGAGAAATTGCGGAAGTCGATGCTCTGCACGCAGCCCGACAGGCGCAGGTGCGCATCGACGTTGTCGCGGGTGGCCACGAGGGTGGGGAATTCCAGCGTGCTGCCCAGGCGTTCGGCGAAGTCGAAGCCGTGCAGATAGTCGTAGACCCGCACCGCCACCTCGGCATACGACAACAGCGTGCTGGCCGCGGTGGCGACGAACCGGCCCTCCTTCACGAGCTGCAGGCCGAGCGCCGAGAGGTCGAGCCCGCCGGTGAACGCCGTCTTGCCGAGCGTGCGCCCATGTGCGGCCAGCGCCTGGGCCGCGCCGGCGCCCAGCTGGTCGCTCGCGGCCCAGACCACGCTCGCCTGCGGGTAGCGCGCGAGCAGCTTGGCGGTCAGGCGCTGGCCTTCCTCCTGCCGCCACAAGGTGGGCACCACCTGCTTGAACACCGCCTTCGGATGCGCCGCCACGGCCCGCATCAGCCCCGCCTGCCGCAGCCCCGAGCCAAACCAGCCCGGGTTGCCGCCGACGCCGACCACGTGCAGCGTGCCGTCGTCGGCGAAGGCGCCGTGCCGGGTGGCTTCGTCCAGCAGGGCCTTGCCCAGGGCGTGGCCTTTTTCCTCTTCGGCCCAGTTGAAGAGGGCGGCCCAGCTCGCATGCTTGCGCCGAGGCCCCTGGCCCAGCGCGGGCAGCTCCGACGGGAACAGCGGGCCGAGGATGAACACCGGGATGCGCAGCGTGTCGGCGGCCTGCAGCAGCTTGGCGCTGTGGCCGATGACCGGCGAGACGATCACCGCCTGCGGCCGCGGCTCGGCCGAGAGGATGCGCAGGGTGTCCTGCTGGCGGGCGAAACGGTCCTCCACGCCTAGGCTGTGCGGCACGAACTCGAAATCGAGCGTCTGCGCCACCCGCTCGATGATGCGAAAGACCTGCGGCCAGTAGGTGTTGCCGGGGCTGTTGGGCGACAGCAGCACGATGCGCGGCCGTTGGCGCACGACGGCGCGCACAGGCCCGGTGGCGGCACCGGCCAGCAGCGCGAGCGAGGCGCCCACGAACGGCCGGCGGCGCAGCATGCCGGTCGCGGCGCCCTTCGGGTCAGGGTGGGCCGGCACGACGCTTCGCAAACGCCACGAACCAGGGCACACAGTCGGCATTCGCCATCGCATCGAGCTTGAACACCTGCTCGGGCGGCGTGCCCAGCAACAGCTTCTTCACCGGCAACTCCATCTTCTTGCCAGACAGCGTGCGCGGGATCGCACTCACCTGGAAGATCTCGTTGGGCACGTGGCGTGCCGAGAGCGCCGTCCTGATCGCCTCGCGCAGGCGCTTGTCGAGCGCGGCGTCGAGCGTCACGCCCTCGCGCAGCACCACGAAGAGCGGCATGTAGCTGTCGCGGCCCAGGTACTCGAGGTCGACCACCAGGCTGTCGAGCACCTCGGGCTGCGCTTCCACCGCCCGGTAGAGCTCGGAGGTGCCCATGCGGATGCCGTGGCGGTTGATGGTGGCGTCGCTGCGGCCGTAGATGATGGAGCCGCCGTTGGGCAGGATGCGGATCCAGTCGCCGTGGCGCCAGACGCCGGGGTACATGTCGAAGTAGCTGTCGTGGTAGCGGCGATGGCCTTCGTCGTTCCAGAAGTACAAGGGCATCGACGGCATGGGTTTGGCGCAGACCAGCTCGCCGACTTCATCGATGAGCGGCTCGCCTTTCTCGTTCCACGCTTCGACCGCCGCGCCGAGGCAGCGGCACTGCATCTGGCCTTCCACGACGGGCAGCGTCGGCAGGCCGGCGATGAAGGCGCCGGCGAAGTCGGTGCCGCCCGAGATCACCGAGAACCAGATGTCGCGGCCCCCGACCTTCGGCACGTGGTCGTAGGCCCAGCGGTAGCACTCGGTGGCGAGCGGCGAGCCGGTGGCGCCGAGCGCGCGCAGGTGCGCGAGCTTGACGATCTCCTTCGGCCGCACGTCGGCCTTGAGGCAGCTCGCGTAGAAGGCGCTGCCGGCGCCGAAGAAGGTGGCCTTGGTGTCGTCGGCGAAGCGCCAGAGCGTCGACCAGTCGGGCTGCCCGCTCTTGCCCGAGGGGCTGCCGTCGTAGATGCAGATCGTGGTGCCGAGCAGCAAGCCGGCCACCTGCGAGTTCCACATGATCCAGCCGGTCGCGCTGTACCAGTGGTAGCGGTCGCCGGTGTCGACGGTGGCGCCGAGGTTGTTGTGCAGCCCCAGCATCTTGATCGCTTCGAGCACCACGCCACCATGGCCGTGCACGATGGGCTTGGGCAGCCCGGTGGTGCCGCTGGAGTAGACGACCCACAGCGGGTGGTCGAAGGCCACCCAGCGCGGGGCGAGCGCCGCGTCGTCGGCGGTCAGCGTGTGGAAGTCGTGCACCTGCCGCGTGGCGCTGGCCAGCCGGGCCGGCGAGGCGCCCTCGTCGAGGTAGCGCCACAGCACCACGTGCTGCACGCTCGGCAGCTCGGCGAGCAGGCCCTCGAGCACCGGCAGCCGGTCGTGGGCGTTGCCGCCGTAGACGTACCCGTCGCAGGCGATCAGCACCTTGGGCGCGATCTGGCGGAAGCGGTCGAGCACCGCCACCGGGCCCATGTCGGGCGAGCACACCGACCACACCGCGCCGAGGCTCGCCACCGCGAGGAAGGCGATGGCCGTCTGCGGCGTGTTGGGCAGGAAGGCCACCACCCGGTCGCCCGCCTCGACACCCAGGCGCTGCAGGTGCGCGGCGAGCGACGCGACCTGCCTGCGCAATTCAGGCCAGCTCACCTCCTGCAACTCGCCGCGCTCGCGCAGGCGCTCGTTCTGGAACACGATCGCCGGGTGGCCCGCCGCATGCGCCGCGTCGGCATGGCGGAACACCTGCTGCACGTAGTTGAGCTGCGCGCCGGGGAACCACTGCGCGCCGGGCAGCTTCTCTTCCACCAGCACGGTGCTGCGCGGGGTGGGCGACTGCAGGTCGAAGTAGTCCCACACCGAGGACCAGAAAGCATCGAGGTCGCCAACGGACCAGCGCCACATCGCGTCGTAGCCCTCGGTCGTGGTCGCGTCGAAGTGCAGGCCGCGTGTCTTGGCCAGCCAGCGGGTGTAGCGGTTGATCTGGGGTTCGGGGACGGTGCTCATGAGAAGAATCGTTCAGCGCTTGGGCAGGCGGGTGGTGTCGATGTCGACGTACTGCCACCAGTCGAGCCAGAAGACCGGGCGGCGGTAGCCCAGCAGCGAAGCGTCGCCCATGTCGGTGAGGATGCGGTGCACGCCGATGCGGTAGGGCATGTACGCGACGAGCAGCTTGGTGGCGTCGTCGAAGCCCGCCAGGCGCTCGGGCCCGTCGGGCAGCATCTTCATGCGGTCGTAGAGCGTGTCGAAGGCGGGCAGCTTGAAGCGCGCGAGGTTGCCCTTGCCGGTCGACGGGCCATAGGCGCGCTCGAGCGCGCCCTGCCCGTCGGGCGACGCGGCCGACGAGCCGACGCGCCAGGTCATGAACTGCCCCGCCCGCGCCGACTTCAGGTTCTCGGGCCACTGCGCCACCTTGAGCGACAGGCGCAGGCCCAGCGCGTCCATGTCTTTCTTGAAAAGCTCGTCGAGCTGGCGGCTGGTGCCGTCGGACTGGGTCGACATCTCGATCACCAGCGGCGACCCGTCGGGCCGCTCGCGCCAGCCGTCGCCGTTCTTGTCGACCCAGCCGTAGAGGTCGAGCAGGGCCTTGGCGCGGGCCAGGTTGTACTCGCTCATCTCGGTGCGCCGGTCGGCCGAGTAGCCGGTGGTGAAGGGCGGCATGATCGATTGCGCGCGGATGGCCTGGCTGCGCCGCAGCAGCTGGATCTCGCGCTCGACGTTGTTGCCGAGCGAGATGGCCCGCCGCAGCGCCACCTGCTGCGGCGTGTAGCCGCCCACGACCGGGCTCTCCATGTTGAAGACGAGCAGGGTGACGTCGGCACCCGGCACCCGGATCGCCTGCATGCCACGCTTGGCGAGGTGGGGCGCGAGCTTGCCGCCGGGCAGGGCCTGGTCGGCGAACTCGTTGGGCAGGCGCTCGATGAAGTTCTGCTCGCCGTTGAGGAAGGACAGCCAGCGCGGCTGCGACTGCTCGATGATCGACACCTCGACACGGTCGATCATCGGCAGGCGCTGGCCCTTGAAGCGCTTGAGCAGGGCCTGGCCCTCGGCATCGTCGGCCGCAGGCTCGCCGTCGTAGAGGTCTTCGCGGTAGTTCGGGTTGCGCTCGAGCACGATCCTCGAGCTGCGCCGCCAGTCGACCAGGCGGAACGGGCCGGTGCCCACCGGGTGCTCCATGATCTTGTCGCCATAGGCCTCGACCACCTCGCGCGCCACCGCGCCGGCGGCCACGTCGCGGCCGGCCCACAGGTAGAGGTGCCGCGGCCGCGACTCGCGCAGCTTCACGCGGAAGGTATAGCGGTCGAGCACCTTCAGGCCCTCGACCTCGCGGTCGTAGTCGAAGGGCTTGTTGCCCTTCAGGGCCTCGTCGCGCAGCGCCTGCAGGCCGATGATGCCTTCGTCTTCCAGCGATTGGTGGCCGGGCGACTTGGTCTTCGGGTCGTAGACGCGCTTGAGCGCATAGACGTAGTCCGCGGCGACGAGCTCGCGCTTCCTGCCCTTGAAGGCCGGGTCGTCGGCGAAGTAGATGCCGGGCTTGATGCGGAAGACGAAGGTCTTGTGGTCGTCGCTCACCTCCGGCATGGCGGCAGCCGTCGAGGGCCGCAGCTTGTAGGGCCGCGCCAGCGGGTCGTAGGAAAGCGGCGCGTCGAAGATGTGCGCGGTGACGATGCGCGAGTAGATGTCGCTCACCTGCGCGGGGTCGAAGCCGGTCTCGGCGGCGGGGAAGGCGTAGCGCAGCACCTTGGGCGCCGGCGCGTTGGCGGCCTTTTGCGCAAACGCCGGGCCGAGCAGCGAAGCGGCCAGCACCACGCCCCACAACGCGCGGCGCGCGATCACCGCTGGGCCTCTTTCTGCTGGCGTGCCACGTCGATGTCGATCCATTTCCAGAACTCGCGGACGAAGTTGTTGCGGTGATAGCCGATCACCCACGGGTGCGACAGGTCGCTGAAGATGCGGTGCACATGGAACTTGTACGGCGCGTAGGCCACGATCAGGCGCTGCGCCTCGTCCATCGCCGCCTGCCGCTCGGGCCCGTTGGGCAGGCCCTTCTGATGCTGGAAGGCGCGGTTGTAGGCAGGCAGGTCGAAGCGCGACTTGTTGGACTGGCCCTTGCTGTTGCCGTCACCGAGCGCGAGAAAGGTCTCGCCATCGGGCGCGCCGGCCGACCAGCCCACGCCCCACATCATCAGCTTGCCGCCGGTCGAGGCCTTGAGGTTGTCGGGCCAGTTGGCGACCTTGAAGGCGATGCGCACCCGGATCGCCTCCATGTTCTTCTGCCACAGCTCGGCGAGCTGGCGCGAGGCCTGGTCGGGCTGCGTGGCGTACTCCAGCACCAGGGGCTTGCCGTCGGGCTGGTCGCGCCAGCCGTCGCCGTCCCGGTCGACGTAGCCGTAGAGGTCGAGCAGGGCCTTGGCGCGCGCCGGGTCGTAGTCGCTCATCTCGGTCTTGAGCGCCGGGTTGTGGCCCCAGGTGCTCGGCGCGATGGGGCCTTGCGACGGCACCGCCTGCTTCTTGCGCACCACGCGGATCTCCTTCTCCACGTCGGTCGCGAGCGAGATCGCGCGCCGCAGCGCCACCTTGTCCGGCGTGTAGCCGCCGACCACCGGGTCTTCCATGTTGAAGTACGACAGCGCCACGTCGGCGCGCGGGTAGCGCACCAGGGTGATGTCGCGCTTCTTCAGGTTGGGCGCGAGCTGGTCGCGCGGCATCGCGAGCTCGGAAAACTCGCTCGGCACTTCCCACAGGATGTCGTGCTCGCGGTTGAGGAAGGCGAGCCAGCGCGGCTGGCTCTCGGCCACGATCGCGATCTCGATGCGGTCGATCATCGGCAGGCGATTGCCCTTGAGCTTCGCGACCGCGGCCTGCGCGATGGGATCGTCGGCGGGCGCCTCTTCGTCGTAGAACTCCTCGCGGTAGGCGGGGTTCTTTTCCAGCACGATCTTCGACGCGCGCCGCCAGCTCGCGAGCTTGTACGGCCCGGTGCCCACCGGGTGCTCCATGATCTTGTCGCCATAGGCCTCGACCACCTCGCGCGCCACCGCGCCCCAGGCCGAACCATCGGTGAACTCGAGCAGCAGTCGTGGCCGGGGCTCGGCCGTCTTCACCTGGAAGGTGTACTTGTCGATCACCTTCAGGCCTTCGACCTCGCGCTCGTAGTCGAAGGGCTTCTTGTCCTTGAGCACCTCGTTGCGCAGCTCGGTCAGGCCGACGATCTTGGCGTTGTCGAGCAGGTAGAAATTGGGGCTCTTCCAGCGGGGGTCGGCATGGCGCTTCCAGGCGTAGACGTAGTCGGCCGCCACCAGCTCGCGCTTCTTTCCCTTGAACGCCGGATCGTCGGCGAAGTAGATGCCGGGCTTCAGGCGGAAGGTGAAGGTCTTGAAATCGGCGCTCACCTCCGGCATCGAGGCCACCGTGTTGGGGCGATAGCGGAAGGGCCGCGCGAGGAATTCGTACTGCAGCGGCGCGTCGAAGATGTTGGCCGCGATGGTGCGCGAGTAGAGGTCGGAGATCTGCGCCGGGTCGAAACCGGTCTCGGCCACGCGGAACGAATAGCGCAGCACCTTGGGGGCATTGGCATCCTGCGCCCACACGGCAGGCGCACCCACCATGAGCAGCGCCATCAGGGCGGCACCGAGGCCACGCGTCATCGATCGGTCTCCTTGCAAGGGTTCGCCAAAGTCTAAGGTGGATGGACCGCAGACCGGCATGCAAGTTGCGTCGCCAAGACCCGGGCAAACGCGGGGCGATTCCACCGAAGACCTGCTTAGACTCGCGCTCGCACCGGTCCAACGCACCACACGAAGCACCACGACCCACACGACATGGCCGCCTACGTCATCCGCCGCTTGCTGCAGATGATCCCCACGCTGCTGGGGGTCCTGCTGCTGGTCTTCTTCCTCTTCAAGGCGGTGGGCGACGACCCGGCCGTCATCCTCGGTGGGCTGAACGCGAGCAACGCGCAGATCGAAGCCATCCGCGCCCAGCTCGGGCTCGACAAGCCCTGGTACGTGCAGCTGTGGATCTACCTCAAGGGCGTGGTCACCTTCGACTGGGGCAACAGCTGGGCGACCAACGAAGCGGTGAGCAACATCTTCGCCACGCGCCTGCCGGCCACGCTGACGGTGATGCTGCCCATCCTGGTGCTCGACGTGCTGCTGGCCATCCCGATCGCGATGTGGGTGGCCTACCGCCGCGGCTCGCTGGCCGACCGCGCGGCGATGGTGATCACGACGGTTGCGCTGTCGATTTCCTTCCTGGTCTACATCATCATCGGCCAGTACGTGTTCGGCTTCCAGCTCGGCTGGTTCCCGGTGCAGGGCTGGAGCGACAGCGTGTGGACCAACCTCACGACCTACGTGCCGCTGCCGGCGCTGCTGGCGGTGATGGTGGGCGTGGCACCGCAGCTGCGCCTGTACCGCAGCTTCTTCCTCGACGAGCTCGGCCACGACTACGTGCGCACCGCGCGTGCCAAGGGCATGACCGAGAAGGCGGTGCTCTTCCGCCACGTGCTGCGTAACGCGATGATCCCCATCCTCACCAACGTGGCCCTGATGCTGCCGGGGGTCTTCGTCGGCTCGTTCCTGATCGAGGTCTTCTTCTCCATCCCTGGCCTCGGGCGCGAGATCATCCTGGCGGTGAACCGCGGCGACTATCCCGTCATCCAGTCGGTGGCCATCTACCTCGGCGTGCTCACGATGCTGATCAACCTGCTGGCCGACATCCTCTACAAGCTGGTCGATCCCCGGGTGGTCCTCAAATGAGCGCGGTGATGGCAAACGGCACCGTGGCCACGGCGGTGGTGGCGTCCGATGGCGTGTGGGTGGCGGCATGGAAACGCCTGCGGGCCGACCGGGTGGGCCTCGCCTCGATGGTCGTCGTGCTGGCCTTCCTGCTGCTGATCGCGCTCACGGCGAGCGGCGTGGTGGCCCGCCACTGGCAGGCCGAGGTGGGCGTGGCCAATGCACGGCCCACCTTCATGGGCCCGGCCCCCAAGGTCGAGTCGACCACCATCCCGGTGCCCACCGGCCCCAACGTCGACCTCTCCGACGTCGACCCGCTGGCCCCGCGCTACAAGGAATGGGCCGAGCGTGCCGCGCAGCTGCGCTCGACCGACACGGTGAAGGCCGAGACCCTGCCCTTCGGCGGCGACCGGCTCGGCCGCGACGTGCTGGCCAAAGCCGCCAAGGGCACGCAGACCTCGGTGATCGTGGGCCTGGTGGCCGCGGTGATCGCGGCCCTCATCGGCACGGTGCTCGGTGCGCTCGCCGGCTTCTTCGGGCGGCGCGTGGGCGACTTCCTCGAGTGGCTCTACAGCGTGTTCACCGCGATGCCCGACATCCTGCTGCTGCTCGTCTTCGCGGTGGTCTTCGGGCGGGGCATCGGCAGCGTGGCGATCATCCTCGCGCTCGTCGGCTGGACGGGGGTCTATCGCCAGGTGCGGGCCGAGTTCCTCAAGCACTCTGCGCGCGACTACGTGCGCGCGGCCGAAGCGATCGGCGCCTCGACGACCTCGCGCATGTTCCGCCACATCCTGCCCAACGTGAGCCACGTGGTGCTGGTGCGCATGTCGCTGCTGGTGGTGGGCTTCATCAAGTTCGAGGTGATCCTGTCGTACCTCGGGCTCGGCGTGGGCGTCGACGATGTCTCCTGGGGCACGATGCTGCAGGAAGCGCAGAACGAGCTGATCCTCGGGCAGTGGTGGCAGCTGGTCGCGGCCACGGCGTTCATGGCCGTCTTCGTCACCGCGTTCTCCCTCTTCACCGACGCCTTGCGCGATGCGCTCGACCCGAAGCTGAGGGGCCTCGAATGAGCACGCTGTTGTCATTGCAGAACCTGCGGGTGTCGTTCCGCACCGGCAAGGTCGAGGGCCTCGTGCAGCGCTTCCAGGCGGTCGGCCGGGGCGACGAGGGCGTGAGCTTCGACATCCCCGAGATCACCACCGTCGCGCTCGTCGGCGAGTCGGGCTCCGGCAAGAGCGTGACCGCGATGTCGGTGCTCAACCTGTTGCCCGACAACGCCGAGCGCCAGGGGGCGATCAGCTTCCAGGGCCGCGACCTGCTGAAGGCGAGCCTGCCCGAGCTGCAGGCCCTGCGCGGCCGCGAGATCGCCTGCGTGTTCCAGGACCCGATGAGCTCGCTCAACCCGGTCTTCACCGTCGGCCACCAGCTCACCGAGCCGCTCGTCAAGCACCTGGGCCTTTCGACCCGCCAGGCGCTCACGCGCGCCGAGGCGCTGTTGAACGAAGTGGGCCTGCCCGATCCGAAGCGCCGGCTGTCGGCTTACCCGCACGAGCTGTCGGGCGGGCAGCAGCAGCGCGTGATGATCGCGATGGCGATCGCCTGCGAGCCCAAGCTGCTGATCGCCGACGAGCCGACGACCGCGCTCGACGTGACCATCCAGCGCCAGATCCTCGACGTGCTGGGCAAACTCAAGCAGCAGCACCGCATGAGCATGCTCTTCATCAGCCACGACCTCGGCGTGGTGGGCGAGATCGCCGACCACGTGGTGGTGATGCGCGGCGGCACGGTGCGCGAGCAGGGGCCGGTGGCGCAGGTGTTTGCCGCGCCGCAGGACGCCTACACCAAGGCCTTGCTCGCCTGCCGGCCGACGCTCGCCAACCGCGGCGCGCGGCTCGCCACCATCGACGACCACATGGCCGGGCAATCCACGGCGAGCGCGGGCAAGGCCAAGGACCCGAATGCGCCGGTCGTCATCGAGGCCACGGCGCTGCGCAAGAGTTACTGGCTGCGCCGCGGCGTGTTTGGCCGCACTGAGTTCAAGGCGGTGAAGGGCGCGAGCTTCACATTGCGGCGCGGCCACACGCTGGGCGTGGTGGGCGAGTCGGGCTCGGGCAAGACGACCATGGGCCTGGCGCTGCTGCGCCTGCACGACCCCAATGGCGGCCCGACCGGCGGGCAGGTGATGTTCGACGGGCGCGAGCTCCTGAGCCTTCCGCGTGACGAGCTGCTGCCGATGCGCCGCCGCATCCAGGTCGTTTTCCAGAACCCGTATGCCTCGCTCAACCCGCGCTTCACCATCGGGCAGACGCTGGTGGAGCCGATGCGCATCCACGGCATCGGGGCCAGCGAAGAGGAGCGCCAGGACAAGGCGCGCCACCTGCTCGCCAAGGTCGGCCTCGATGACGCGGCGCTCTACAAGTACCCGCACGAGTTCTCGGGCGGCCAGCGCCAGCGTGTGGCCATCGCACGCTGCCTCACCCTCGACCCCGAGGTGCTGGTGCTCGACGAAGCGGTGAGCGCGCTCGACGTCTCGGTGCAGGCCCAGGTGCTCAACCTGCTCAAGGACCTGCAGGACGAACTGGGCCTCGCCTATGTCTTCATCAGCCACGACCTCGCCGTGGTGCGCTTCATGGCCGACGAGGTGCTGGTGATGAAGGACGGCGAGGTGGTCGAGCAGGCGAGCGTGGCGCAGATCCTCGACGCGCCTCAGCAGGAGTACACGCGCCGGCTGCTGGCCGCCGTGCCGCGCGGGCTGGTCCCGGGCGCTGCCGCCGCCTGATCAGGCGGCAGGCGCCTGCGCCGCCTGGAGGTGCACCTCCACGCAGGTGCCGATGCCGGCGGTGCTGGTCAGCGCGATGCGCCCGCGCTGGCGCCGCAACAGCTGCTGCACCACCACCAGGCCGAGGCCGCTGCCGGGTGCGCGCGTCGATTCGGCACCGAGCCGGTTGAAGGGCTGGAAGAGCTGGGCGAGCTGGTCGGCCCGCAGGCCGTGGCCGGTGTCGTGCACGCGGATGCGCACCTCCTCGCCCAGCGGCTCGCACGAGACCTTCACGTCGCCGCCGCGCCGGTTGAACTTGATCGCGTTCGACAGCAGGTGCGCGAGCACCTGCGAGAGGCGTCGCGGGTCGGCGAGCACGTAGACGGGATGCTCGGGCAGCTCGGCCTGCACCTGCACCTGCTGGCGCTCGGCCATCGGCCGCAGGCGGTCCACGCTCACCTGCACCGCCGCCCCCAGCAGCACCGGCTGCAGCGGCAGCCGCGCGACGGCGGCCTCGTCGGACTCGCTCAGGTCGAGCACGTCGTCGATCAAGGCCAGCAGGTGGCGCCCCGCGTCGATCACGTGCTGCACCCGCGCGGCCTGCGTCGGGCTGAGCGGCTCGCGGGGGTCGGTCTGCAGCAGCTCCGAGAAGCCGAGCACCGCGTTGAGCGGGGTGCGCAGCTCGTGGCTCACGCGCGAGAGGAATTCGCTCTTGGAGCGGTTGCCGCGTTCGGCCGCCTCCTTGTCGAGCAGGGCCTGCGCCGCCAGCACCTCGCGCGTCACGTCGCGCAGCGTGCCGATCATGCGCGCCCCGCTGGCGCGCCCGTGGCCATGCCGCACCATGGCCACGGCCTCGACGTGGCGCTCGCTGCCGTCGTCCAGCCGCACGCGGTAGCGGGTGGTCGTCGGCGTGTGGCTGTTCATGATCTGCGCGAGGGTGGCGCGAAATTGCTGCGCATCGTCGGGGTGGATGCGCGGCAGCGTGAGCTTGCTGCCTTCGAGCTCGACCGGCTCGGGCGGCAGCCCGTAGACCGCGGCGCCGCGGGCATCGATGCGGGCCTGCCGGGTCTGCAGGTCCCAGTCGAAGAGGCCGATGCCGGCGGCGTCGGCCGCGAGCGTCCAGCGCTCGTTGGCCAGGCGCAGCTCCTCCTCGGCACGCGCCTGGGCGCGCATCAGGCTGCGGGTGAGCAGCAGTGCGCCGGCCGACAGCACGATGGCGAGTACGAGCGTCAGGCCCAGCATCAGGCGGCTCACGGTGCGCGAGGCCTCGCCGAGCGTGGTGGAGAAGCGCCCTTCGAGATCGGTCAGGCGCTGGTTGAGGCGCGGCAGCTCGGCCGTCAGCGCCGCCAGCTCGGGCGAGCGGGTGTCGCCGCTGGCGATGTGCTCCTGCACCTGCCGGCCCAGGGTGGCCAGCTGCGCGATCTGCTGGTCGCCCTCGGCCCAGGTGTCGATCGCCGCGGCCATGAAGCTCACGCGCCGGAAGCGCACGAAGAGGTTGATCATCCCCTCCACGTCGTCGGGGTGGTTGCCGCCGGCCAGGAAGCCCAGGCGCGCGGCCTCGCGGTCGGGCGGGCGCTGCTCGAGCGCCAGGCGGGCGCGGCGGTCGCCGAGCGGCACCTTCAGCGCTTCTTCGAACAGGCGGTACTCGGCCGGGTCGCGCGTGGCGATGTAGCGCTCGAGGTGGTAGACCGCGTCTTTCTGGCCCTTGGACCAGAAGCTCTCGCCGCCGACGTAGGCACGCGCCGAGGAGAGCAGGTCGATGCTGGCCACGGTGAGCGCGGCCAGCAGCAGCACCACGGCCAGCAAGGGGCCCACCACCACCAGCCAGCGCTTGCGCCCCAGCACCGAAGCGTCGGGTTTCACAGGTCCTCCACGGCTATCCACCTGACCTGCCTGCGTTTTACACGTGCCGCCCGGCGCTGTCGATGCGAGCCGAGGCGTTCGTGCAGCAGGTCACGCAAGGCGAAGGCCCCAGGCGGCTCAGGGGCTTGACACTTCGCACGATCGTGCGAAGATAGCAGCCATGGAAACCAAGACCGAACGCAGCGAGCTCACCCTCGCCGCGATCCTCGACACCTCGCTCGCGATGGCCGCCGCCGACGGGCTCGACAGCCTCACCATCGGCGAGGTGGCCAAGCGCCTGGGCCTCTCGAAGAGCGGGGTGTTCTCGCGCATCGGCTCGCGCGAGGCGCTGCAGGCCGCCGTGATCGATGAGTATGGCCGACGTTTCCTGGCCGACGTGTTCACCCCCGCGATGCGCGAGCCGCGCGGCCTGCCGCGGCTCAACGCCATCATGCGCCTGTGGATGCAGCGCGCGCGCGACGTCGAGATCAAGATGGGCTGCCTCTACAGTGCCGGCGCCTTCGAGTTCGACGACCGCGAAGGCCCGCTGCGCGAGCTGCTGCTCACGCACGTGCAGCGCTGGCGCACGGCGCTGCGCCGCACGGTGCTGCAAGCCGTGGAGGCCGGCCACCTCGACCCCGACCTCGACCCCGACCAGCTCGTGTTCGAGATCGACGGCCTCTTCGTCGCGCTGATGCGCGAGGCGCGTTTCCTGCGCGACCCGCGTGCGGCCGACCGCGCCTGGACGGCCTACGAGCGCCTGATCCGCTCGCTGCAGACCCCTTCTTCCCCGCGTTGACGCCGGAATCGTGATGAACCCCGTCGACGTTTTCGCTGGCCAGACTTCGCACGATCGTGCGACACAAGGAGTTGAACCATGTTGATCGTTGTACTGCTCGGCCTCGTGGGCGCGCTGGCCTGGGCCGGCGCCTGGGTGCAAACGGTGTGGGCCTCGGTGCCCGACCGCAACGCCGATTTCGACCTCGCGGGGCTGTGATATGAGCACCCCGACCGTGGCCGCTTCCAACCCCGCCGCCAGCTTCTACGCGAGCCTGGGCGCCCGCAGCCTGGGCTTCGCGCTGCGGCTCTCGCAGTCGGTCGCCCCGGCCGCGGCGACGCGACTTGCGCTGCGGCTCTTCTTCACTCCGATGCCGCTCAAGCTCGCGGCACGGCGCCGGCCGCTGCCCGCAGGCTGGCAGGTCGAGCACTGGCCCTTCGAGCAGGGCGCGATGGCGGTCTACCGGCGCGTGCCGAAGGAAGGCGAGGGCGAGCGGCCCACGGTGCTGCTCGTGCACGGCTGGGCCGGCAGCGCCCAGCAGATGCTGACGCTCGCCGACGTGCTGCACGCCGACGGCTTTGCTCCGGTCATGCTCGACTTCCCGGCCCACGGCCGCAGCGCCGGCTGGCGGGCCACGCTGCCGCAGTTCGTCCGGGCGCTGTGGGCTGCCTCGGCGCGGCTCGGGCCGCTGCATGGCGTGGTGGCACATTCGTTGGGCGCCCTGGCCACCGCCCATGCCGCGGCCAACGGCCTGCCGGTGCAGCGCCTTGCCCTGCTCGCGGCCTCGCCGCCGCCGTCGCTCTTTCTCCAGTGGTTCGCCCGCAGCCTCTCGCTGGGCGACAGCCTGCCGCAGCGCATGGGCGCGGTGATCGAGCGGGTGGAAGGCGTGCCGCTGGTGCGCTTCGACCCCGGCTGGCTGGGCCCGCGGCTGCAACAGCCCACGCTCTTCGTGCACGACGAGGACGACCGCGTCTCGCCGCTGGCGGTGGGGCAGCGGCTGGCCCAGGCCGTGCCCGGCTCCACGCTCGTGACCACCCGCACCCTCGGCCACCGGCGGGTGCTGGCCGATGCGGCGGTCGCTCAGGCCGTCACTGCCCACCTGCGGGCCGGCCGGGACGGGGCCGAGCGACCAAACGGGTCAGAGATGTAACGCGCGTCTTACGCTTTCACCGAAAAACGGCGAACCGGGCTATCAAAACGCGGCCCGGTTCGTCGAAAGCCACACGAAAAAGCGCAAGTCAGCACTGGCACGGAAGCTGCGCTTGAGTGCTCATCCCCGCCACTGCGGCATCGGCCGCGGCAAGCGAGAGAGATCACACAGGACGTCGTGCCATGCCGCTGTTTCATCGCTCCACCTCCTCTGCTTCGCAAGCATCGCGCCGCGTGCGCCCGGCCGCCCCGAGCTGCCGCGGTGGCGCCTCGTCGATGCTGCGACTGGCCCAGCCGGCCGCGCCGCGCCAAGCCAGCCTGAGCACCTGGCTCAGCCGTGCGGCCAGCGTGCTGGCCCCGCCCGCCGCGCAGTCGCTGGCGGTGCGCCCGAGCGAATTCGCCCCCAGCCGCTGGCTGGTCGGCCACTGACGAGCGAGGCGGCCATGAGCGAGCAGACCGTTTCCCGCGTGACGCTGCCGAGCACCGCACGCCCGCCCGTGCAGCGCCGCACGGCACCCGATTCCAACTGGGCCACGCTGCCCGCGGATCGTTCGTTCAAGGTCCTGCAGCCCAGCCGCACGCCGGCGCAGCTGTCGCTGTTCCCGCCGCCGGGGCTCACCCCCCGCAACGGCCGCTGATTTCTGGTTTAGTGAGAGAGGGTTTTTCGACGTGTGACGTCCAAGGGAAGCGGGCAACCTGGGGTGGATGAGAGCGAGCTCCCAGAACCTGTCCCGCTTCCCTCATTTTTTTGTCCCGTCGAAAGAGCGTCATCCCTCATGACGCACTGACACCGCCACTCCTACACTGCCGCGCACAACAGCGCGAGCAAGGAGACAGGAGATGGCACTCTTCCCCGAATGGCGCGTCAAGCGCCCCGTTCCTGGTGTCGTGGTCGCCCCCGACGAACGCCTGCCCTGGCCGCAGACGTTTGCGATGGGCGTGCAGCACGTGATCGCGATGTTCGGCGCCACGGTGCTGGCGCCGCTCCTGATGGGCTTCGACCCCAACGTCGCCATCCTGATGAGCGGCGTGGGCACGCTGATCTTCTTCTTCATCGTGCAGGGCCAGGTGCCGAGCTACCTCGGCTCGAGCTTCGCCTTCATCGGCGTCGTCATCGCCGCCAGCGGCTACGCCGGCAAGGGGGCCAATGGCAACCTCGGCGTGGCGCTCGGCGGCATCATCGCCTGCGGGGTGATCTACACGCTGATCGGCGTGCTGGTGCACTTCACCAACGTGCGGCACTTCCGCTCCAGCACCATCGCCGGCCTGGAAGTCGACGAGGTGGAGCAGGGCCAGGCGGTGCACTGGATCGAGCGGCTGATGCCGCCGGTCGTGACCGGCTCGGTGGTCGCGGTGATCGGGCTCAACCTCGCCGGCGTGCCGATCAAGAACATGGCGCCGACCGCGTTCGATGCGTGGATGCAGGCCATCACCTTCGTGAGCGTGGGCCTGGTCGCGGTGTACACGCGCGGCATGGTGCAGCGGCTCCTGATCCTCGTCGGCCTGATCGCCGCGAGCGTGGTCTACGCGGTGCTCACCATCGGCTTCGGCCTTGGCAAGCCGATCGACTTCTCGGGCATCGCCGCCGCACCCCTCTTCGGCCTGCCGAAGTTCGCCACGCCCGTCTTCACCGGCGAGGCGATGCTGCTGATCGCCCCGGTGGCGCTGATCCTCGTGGCCGAGAACCTCGGCCACATCAAGGCGGTGAGTGCGATGACCGGCCGCGACCTCAACCCGATGCTCGGCCGTGCCTTCATCGGCGACGGCGTGGCGACCGTCGTGAGCGGTGCCGCGGGCGGCACCGGCGTCACCACCTACGCCGAAAACATCGGCGTGATGGCCGCGACCAAGATCTACTCGACCGCGATGTTCGTGGTGGCCGCCCTGATCGCGATCGTGCTCGGCTTCAGCCCGAAGTTCGGTGCGCTGATCCAGACGATTCCGCTGGCGGTGATGGGCGGCGTGAGCATCGTCGTCTTCGGCCTCATCGCAGTGGCCGGCGCCAAGATCTGGGTCGACAACAAGGTCGACTTCAGCGACAACCGCAACCTCATCGTCGCGGCCGTCACGCTGATCCTCGGCACGGGCGACTTCACGCTCAAGTTCGGCAGTTGGTCGCTCGGCGGCATCGGCACCGCGACCTTCGGGGCCATCGCCCTGTGGGCACTGCTCGGCCGCCAGCGCGCCGCGCCCAGCGCGTCCTGACTCAGGCCTGCACCGGCTGCGCGCCCACCGGGTGCGCTTCCGGCAGGCTGGCGGTGAAACAGCTGCCCTCGCCGACCACGCTCTCCACGCTGAGCCGCCCGCCCATCACCTGCACCAGCCGCTGCGTGATCACGAGGCCGATGCCGGTGCCTTCGATGCCGCTGCGCTCGATGCCCAGCCGGTTGAAGGGCTCGAAGAGATGTTCCTGCTGCTCGGCGGTGAGGCCGATGCCGGTGTCGTGCACCTGCAGGTTCACCTCGCCCTGGGGGCTCACCGGCCAGCGCACGACCACGCTGCCGCCGGGCCGGTTGTACTTGACGGCGTTGCTGAGCAGGTTGACCAGCACCTGCCGCAGGCGCAGGTGGTCGGCACGCACGCAGGTGGTCACCGACGCCACGTCGCGCCGGCTGCGGTCGACCTGCAGCGTGACGCCGGCCTCGGCCGCGACGTTGGCCACGAGCGTCATCGCCTCGTTGACCACCACGTAGACCGGCACCACCGCCGGCATCAGCGACACCCCACCGCTCTCGATGCGCGAGAGGTCGAGCACGTCGTTGATCATCGCGAGCAGGTGGGCGCCGGCCTGCGAGATGTGGTCGACCCGTGCGCGCTGCGCGGGCGTGAGCGGGTGATTGGTGTCGAGCGTGAGCAGCTGCGCGAAGCCGAGCACCGCATTGAGCGGCGTGCGCAGCTCGTGGCTCATGCGCGAGAGGAACTGCGTCTTGGCCGCGTTGGCGCGCATCGCGGCCTGCGCGGCGAGCTCGGTCTCTTCGGCGCGCTTGCGCGCGGTGGTGTCGATGATCAGGCCGCGCAGCAGCCGCCGGCCGTCGTCGCTCTGCAGCAGGGTGACGAGGCTGCTCATCCACAGCACGCGTCCGTCGGCCGCGATGAAGCGGTAGTCGATCGAATGCGGCGTGCCGTCGAGCTGCACCGCGATCACCTCCTTCACGGTGCGATCGCGGTCGTCGGGGTGCACGCGCGACGACCAGAAGTGGCGCTCCATCCAGCGTGCGGGCGGGAAACCGGTGATCGCCTCGGCCTTGTCGCTCACGTAGGTGAAACAGCGCTCTTCGAAATCGGCTTCCCAGAACACGCCGTCGACCGAGTTCACGAGGTCGATGAAGCGCTGCTGGCTGCTGCGCAGCGCCGCTTCGGCCTGCATGCGCTCGGTGATGTCTTCGGCCACGACGATCATGTAGTCGGGCGTGCCATCGGGCTTGCGCACGAGCGTGGTGTTGGCGTTGACCCAGACGGCATGGCCTTCGGCGTGCAGGTAGCGCTTGGCGCAGTGGTAGCGCGCGAACTCGCCCGCCAGCAGCCGCTCGCGCAGCGTGAGCTCGGCCGGCAGGTCGTCGGGGTGCGTGACGTGGTCGGTGCACAGCTGCATCTGCGCCTCGCGCGTGCGGCCGAGCATGTCGCACATGCGCTGGTTGACCATGCGCGGCGTGCCGTCGAGCGCAAGCTCGACGATGCCGACGCCGGCCAGGTCGACGGTCGCCTGCAGCTGCGCCTGCTGCTCGCGCAGCGCCTGCTCGGCGGCACGGCGTGCGCGCTCGGCCCGCACCGCCCCCATGATGGCGGCCACGCTGGTGAAAAGCGGCTGCAGGCGCTCGACCACCGCCTGGTCGTAGCCGCCCGCCCGGTTGGCCAAGCCGAGCTGGCCCACCATCTCGCCGCCATGGAAGAGCGGCACGCCGAGGAAGGAGCGCATCGGCGGGTGCCCGGCGGGCAGGCCGCCGCCGCGCCGCGAATCCTGCCCCGGGTCGTTGGCGATGACGACCTCGCCGGTGCGCACCGCATGGCCGAAGAGGGTCTGCAGGTTGTGGAACTCGAGTGCGTCGCCTTCGCCACCGCGCAGGTGGCGCTCGACCATCGCGCGCGTGGCGTCGTTCCAGGAGATGTCGGTCAGCACCTCCATGCGCAGGAAGGGCTGGCCTCGGTCGTCGAGTCGGACATCGGCGATGAAACCGTATTCACTGCCGGTGCACTCGAGCAGGTCGACAAGCAGGGGGTCGAACACTTCGCGCGGCGGCGCTGCGCGGATATAGCGAGACTGCACTCGCCCGATGATCGCGGCGAGGTCGTGCGGGCTCACGGGCGGTTCACTCAAGATCGTCACGCCGCGGTGCTGAGGTCGGGCCACTTTGGCACAGCCCCCAGGGCTTGGGAAGCCTGCTCCTTCTCGAAATACCCACTTTTGTCGCGGCGCGTCGCTGTTGCACACTGCGGCGGTTCACAGCCTCCCGGAGTCTTGCGCATGCCCTGCATCAAAGCTGTTCCAAACGTGATCAACCGCCGCCACCTGCTGGCCGCCGGCGCGGCCTTCGCGGCCGCACCCGGCGCCTGGGCCCAGGGCGCATGGCCCACGGGCAAGCCGGTCCGCATCGTCGTGCCCTTCGCGCCCGGCGGCACCACCGACATCCTCGCCCGCGCGATGGCGCCCGAGCTGAGCCGCGCCTTCAATGCGCAGTTCATCGTCGACAACAAGCCCGGCGCAGGCGGCAACGTGGGTGGCGACCTGGTGGCCAAGTCGCCAGCCGACGGCTTCACACTGCTGATGGGCACGGTGGGCACGCACGGCATCAACCAGTCGCTCTACCCGAAGATGCCATTCGATCCGATCAAGGACTTCGCCCCCATCACGCTCGTGGCCGGCGTGCCCAACGTGCTGGTGATGAACCCGGCGCGCGCCGAGGCCGCCAAGATCAACTCGGTGGCCGACCTCATCAAATACGCAAAGGCGAACCCCGGCAGGCTCAACATGGCCTCGAGCGGCAACGGCACCTCGATCCACCTCTCGGGCGAGCTCTTCAAGAGCATGACCGGGACCTTCCTCGTGCACTTTCCCTACCGCGGCTCGGGCCCGGCGCTGCTCGACCTGATCGGCGGCACGATGGACCTGATGTTCGACAACCTGCCCTCGGCCATGCCGCACATCAAGGCCGGCAAGTTGAAGGCACTTGGCGTGACCACCGCCGAGCGCAGCGCGGCGCTGCCCGACGTGCCGACCATCGCCGAGGCCGGCGTGAAGGGCTTCGAAGCGAGCTCGTGGTTCGGCCTGCTCGCACCGGCCGGCACGCCGGCCGACATCGTCAACCGCATCCAGCAGGAGACCGCCAAGTCGCTCGGCGCGCCCGAGCTGAAGGAGCGGCTGCTGGCACAAGGCGCCATCCCGAGCGGCATGAAGCCGGCGGAGTTCGCGGCCTACATCGCCGCCGAGACCCGGAAGTGGGAGAAGGTGGTGAAGGCGTCGGGGGCCAAGGTGGATTGAGACCCGGCTCAGAGCTCCGGGTAGAGCCGGCGCAACTCGGCCACCATCGCCCGCGCCTCCTCCACGGTGCTCGGCAGCACCTTCTCGCCCTGTTTGATGCGCTTGATGTTCTCGCCCATGACCTGCAGCTGGTGCACGGTCTCGCGCGTGGCCTCGTCGAGCTTGCCCTTGGGCAGTGTCTCCACCACCGCGAGCAGCACCTCGCTCAGCTTGCCGATCTGCCGGCCGTAGGACGCCACCTCGCGCAGCACGCGCGTCTCGACCTCGGTGTCCTTGGCGCGAAAGAGCAGGCTCGGGCTGATGTCTTGCGTGACCGAGCCGCTGAGCGGCCAGTGCACGGTGGGGGTGAAGTTCCAGTTCGACGTGGACATGGCGGGCTCCCTGAGTGGACTGCCGCATGGTGCGGCGCAGCATGCAGCGCGTCAAGCTGGCGCAGAATGGCCCGACCTCGACCTCCATGACACCCACACCCCCGTCCTACCGGCGCGACAGCCTGCGCGACGACCTGCTCGCCGCCGCCATCGTGGCCGTGCTGCTGATCCCGCAGAGCATCGCCTACGCGCTGCTCGCCGGCCTGCCGCCCCAGGTGGGCCTCTATGCCAGCGTGCTGCCGCTGGTGGCCTATGCGCTGGTGGGGGCGAGCAGCCTCAACGCCGTCGGCCCCGCCGCCGTGCTCGCCCTGATGACGCTGCAGGCCATCGCCCCGCTGGCCGGGCAGGTGGACCTGAGCGCGGCCGCGGTCGTGCTCGCGGCCGAGGTGGGGCTGCTGCTGGCCGCCGCGGCCGTGCTCAAGCTCGATGCCCTCGCCGCCCTGCTCAGCGCGCCGGTGCTGCAGGGCTTCTCGGTGGGCGCTGCGATCTCGATCGCGCTCTCGCAACTGCCCGCGCTGCTGGGCAGCCCGGCGCACGGCGTGCACCTGCGCGCGCTGGTCGACAGCTGGGTCGAGTCGTCGCGCGCCGGCGCGTGGCTGCACCCCACCACCGCCGCATTCGGCGTGAGCTCGCTCGTCGTGCTGCTCGTGGCGCGCCGCCACCTGCAGCCGCTCGCGGCCCGCTGGCTCAGCACCGATCTGGCGAAGCTGGTGGCGCGTGCTGCACCGCTGGTGGTCATCGCCATCGCGACCGGCCTGGCGTGGGCCTTCGCCGCACCCTCGCACGGCGTCACGGTCGTCGGCCCACTGCCCACGCTGCACCTGCCGCTGGCGCTGCCGCTCTTCGATGCGGAGCTGTGGCTCCTGCTGCTGCCGTCGGCGGCGCTGCTCGCCCTCGTCACCTTCGTGAGCAGCTTCGCGGTGGCCGAGCGCCTGGGGCTGCAGCGCGGCGAGCATGTGGATGGCCGGCGCGAACTCGCCGGCCTGGCCGCCGCCAATTTGGCCGCCGGCGTGTCGGGCGGTATGCCGGTGGGCGGCAGCTTCTCGCGCAGCGCGCTCAATGCCGAGGCCGGTGCGCGCACCCGCTGGGCCGGCGCGTGGACGGCGCTCTTTCTCGCCCTGGCCGCGCTGCTGCTCGCCGCACCGCTGGCCTGGCTGCCCCGCACCGTGCTGGCCGCGACCATCGTGGTGCCGGTCCTCGCCGCCGCCGAATGGAAGGCTTTCGGCCTCGCTTGGCGCTACACGCGCGGCGAGGCGGCGCTGATGGGCCTCGTCGCCGCGATCACCGTGCTGCACACGGCGCAGTGGGCGCTGGGCGTCGGCGTGCTGATCTCGATCGCGCTGATGCTGCAGCACGCGGCGCGGCCGCACGCTGCGCTGATCGGGCGCGTGCCCGGCACCGAGCACTACCGCAACGTGACGCGCTACGCCACCGAGCTCACGCCCGGCGTGCTGAGCCTGCGCGTGGACGAGAGCCTGCTCTTCGTCAACGCCCGCCAGCTGCCCGGCGTGGTGGCCAAGCACCTCGACGCCTACCCCGACACCCGCCGCGTCGTGCTGCAGATGACCCCGGTCAACCGCATCGACCTGAGCGGCCTCGAAGCGCTGAGCACGCTGCAGACGGTGCTGCGCGAGCGCGGCATCCGCCTCGACCTGTCCGAGGTGAAGGGCCCGGTGCTCGACGGCCTGCGTGCGGCTCAGTGGTCGAGCTGGTTCGCCGGGCGCATCTACCTCAGCCACCACCAGGCGGTGCGTGACGAGCAGGGCATGGCCCCGTGATCCCCTCTACGGCCGCGAGATGACCCCCGGCTTCTCGCGCGCCGGCGTGCGCAGCGCCTCGTTCGCGAGGTCGCGCACCGACCCGAGCGCGAGGGCCACGAAGGCCAGGGCACACAGCTTGTAGGTGACCCGTGCCCAGCGCACACCGGCGCGCTTGAACACGCGGTCGACGATCGCAGCGCAGACAAAGCACCACAGCACCGACGAGGCCATGAAGCCCGCGAAGAACACGCCGTAGTCGGCCGCCGTCGGCGCCGCCACGCCCACGGCGCCCATCGCGCTGCCGAGCGCGGCCCAGTAGGCCACGTTCTGCGGGTTGGTGACCGAGAGCATCACCCCCGCCTTCAGCGCACGCTGCCGCTGCGCCGCGCCCATCTCGAGGCTGAACTCGCGGTGGGCCGCCTGCCACGCATCGCGCGCCAGCCACAGCAGGTAGGCCACGCCCGCGATGCCGATCGGCAGGCGCAACGCCTCGAGCTGCAGCAGGAGGCCGATGCCCACGAGCCCGAGCACCGCCCACAGCGCATCACCGACCAGCGAGCCGATCTGCACCGCCAGGGCGGGGCGGTAGCCGCCATGCACGCCCTGGCGCACGGTCTCGGCGAACACCGCACCGGGCGTGGCATTGAAGATCAGGCCCAGCAGGAAGGCGGAGATGAAGAGCGTGGTCATGCGGACGACTGTAACGGCCTCTCGAGCCGACGCTCCCACGACTCCCAGGCCGTGTCGGGCGCTCCACCGAAGCGGCGGTACAGCCGCTTGGCCGGCCCGTTGCCGGGCAGCACCAGCCAGCGGATGCGGCCAGCGCCGATGGCCTGCGCCTCGGCCTGCACGGCTGCCAGCAGCCCTTCGGCAACGCCACGACGACGATGCTGCACGTCGACATACAACTCCTTGAGCACCACGGTGGGACGCAGGTCGTAGGTGAAGGGCGTCACGAGCAGCACGGCATGGCCGCACAGCGAACCGTGCCCGTCTTCGGCAACGAGCGCGATGAACTCCGGCGCCGCCTGGCCACCGAGGCCGCGCGCCAGCAGGTCGGAGGCCGTGACGCGGAAGTCGGCGTCATAGCCTTCGAACACGGCCAGCGCGCGCATCAGCGCGAGCAGCGGCACCACGTCATGCGCCGTGGCACGTCGCACCCTCACGGCGCCGAGCCCTCCTTCAGGCTGAAGCCTTCGTCGAGCCAGCCGGTGGCGCCGCCGATCATCAGCTTCACCTTGCGGCCCAGCTTGGCCAGGCGCAGCGCGCCCTTGTGGCCGCCGTTGCAGTGCGGTCCGGCGCAGTAGGTGACGAAGAGCGTGTCCATCGGCCACTCGGCCATCTTCGACTCGACGATCTTCCCGTGCGGCAGGTTCAGCGCGCCGGGCACGTGGCCTTTCGCGTAGAGGTCGGGGCCGCGCACGTCGAGCAGCACGAAGTCCGGCTGGCCGCTGGTCATGGCGTGGTGCACGTCCCAGCAGTCGGTCTCGAACTCGAGCGCCGACTGGAAGTGCTCGACGGCGCGGTGCGGGGCGGCGGCGGGGGTCTGGCTGACGACGGACGGCATGGTGCTCTCCTCTCCGGGTTGAACGTTGCGATGGGCCTCAGTGTGCGTCCGTCGCCGCGAACTCAACAGTGGCTGGAATGACGACGGCCGGTAAGATTGCGCCATGTCGAAAACCCCGCAGCACCTCGTCGCGATCCTCGCCTACGACCAGCTCTGCACCTTCGAGTTCGGCTGCGCGGTCGAGCTCTTCGCGCTGCAGCGCCCGGAGCTCGGCGTCGAGTGGTACCGGCATGCGGTGTGCGCCATCGAGCCCGGCCCGCTGCGCGCGATGGGCGGCCTCACCGTCGAAGCACCGCACGGCCTGGCCACGCTGCGCCGCGCCGACACGATCGTCGTGCCCGGCTGGCGCGATGCCGACGAGACGCCGCCGCCTGCGCTGCTGAAGGCCTTGCGTGCGGCCCATGCCCGCGGTGCCCGGGTCACCTCGATCTGCTCGGGCGTCTTCGTGCTCGCCCACGCCGGCCTGCTGGCCGGCAAACGTGCCACCACGCATTGGCGTTATGCCGAGAAGCTCGCGAACGCCTTTCCCAACGTGCAGGTCGACGCAAGCGCGCTCTACATCGACGAAGGCCAGGTCATCACCTCGGCCGGCTCGGCCGCGGGGCTCGACATGCTCCTGCACCTGGTGCGCCGCGACCACGGCGCGAAGGTCGCCAACCTGGTGGCGCAGCGGCTCGTGATGCCGCCGCACCGCGAGGGCGGGCAGGCCCAGTTCGTGCCCCGGCCGATGCCGCGCGAAGAAGAAAGCCCGATCGCGCGGCTGATCGACCTGATGCGCGAGAACCCGCGCGCCGGGCACACACTGCCCGCGCTCGCCGAGCACGCCGGCATGAGCGTGCGCACCCTGCAGCGCCAGTTCAAGGACGCCACCGGCCTCACCCCGCTCGAGTGGCTGGTGCGCGAGCGCATCTCGGTCGCCAAGGAGCTGCTGGAGTCGCACGCCGGGCTCGACATGGAGCAGGTGGCCGAGCTCGCCGGCTTCGGCTCGCCCGAGTCGCTGCGGCGGCATTTCAGGTTGCAGGGCCTGCCGCCGCCCACCAGCTTCCGGCGGCAGTTCGCGACCGCGTGACTTTTGCACTTGAGCCGGCACGCCTTCGCTCCGAAGACCGAAGACGATCTGGGAGTTTCCAACTTGTCCAAGGACCACAACGAGCGGCGGGCGTCCGACGCGGCCTACCGAACGGTGTTCGAGGCGTCCCCCGAATACATCACCATCAGCCGCCTGTCCGATGGGCGCACCATCGACGTCAACCCGGGCTTCGAGCGGCTCATGGGCTATTCGCTGAAGGACATCCTCGGGCGCACCTCGCTCGAACTCGGCATCTGGGAAGAGCCCGAGCTGCGCAAGGCCTTCCTGCACGCGGTGAAGTCGGGGTCGAACCGGCCGTTCTTCTGCCGGCTGGTCACCAAGTCGGGCCGCCGCGTTCCGGTGGAGGCCGCCGGCAGCATCACGGTGATCGATGGCGAGGAAGTGCTGATCGTGGTGGTTCGCGATGTGTCGGAACGCGTCGCCAAGGACCAGGAGCTCGCCCGCTACCGCCAGAGCCTGGAGGCGCTCGTCGCCGAGCGCACCGCGGAACTGCAGCAGGCGCAGGAGCGTCTGCAGTCGGCGCTGGAGGCCCTGCAGGTGGCGCACGCGGCCGCGGTCGAAGGGGAAAAACGGTCGCGCTTCGAGGCCGAGCACGACCGCCTGACCGGCCTGCCCAACCGGTCGACGCTGGAAGACCGGCTGTCGCAGGGCATCCATGCGGCGCGCCAGGCCGGGCAGGCCTATGCCGTGCTCTTCATCGACCTGGACAAGTTCAAGCCGATCAACGATTCGTTCGGCCACCGTGTGGGCGACAAGGTGCTGTGCGACGTGGCGGGGCGCCTGCGCTCGGCCATCCGCGCGAGCGACACCATCGCGCGCGTGGGAGGCGACGAGTTCGTGGTGGGCCTGGCCCACATGGTCGACGCCCATTCGGCCGACACCGTGGCGCGCAAGGTCCGGCAGGCCCTGCACGACCCGCTGGTGGTGGAAGGCCACCGCTGCGAGCTGGGGTCGAGCATCGGCATCGCCCTCTTTCCGCGCGATGGGCTCACGCCCACCGAGCTGATCCAGGCGGCAGACGCGGCGATGTACCAAGCCAAGCAGTCCGGTGCCGGCATCGCCTTCGCTGGAGCACCCGCCGCGTCGGCCACGCAGGCGTGATCGGCGCGGCGGTGGCGCCGCGTCTCACGACGCATCTCACGACACATCTCACGACACGCCCATCTCCTGCACGCTGGCCAGCGCCGGCTCCAGCTGGCGCTGCACGGCCTGCAGCAGCGGCTCCAGCGCCGCCGGGTCGCGGTGCAGGCGGCACGCTTCCTCCAGCGCCGCAGCGACGCGTTGCAGGGCCGGCATGCCGAGGCTGCCGGCGACGCTCTTGAGGTCGTGCGCGAACCGGGTCGCGGCGTCCGCATCGCCGCGGTCGCAGGCGGCACGGAAGCGCGTCACGAAGTCGAGCTCGCGCTTGCGGAACATCCCCAGCAGCCGCCGGTACAGCGTCTCGTCACCCATCACGGCGGCGAGGCCGGCGCGCATGTCCACCGCGGGTGGCGCCGACTCCTGCGACGACGCAGGCGCCGGCGGGCGGACCCATCGCGCCAGCGTGGCGAACAGGTCGTCGACGCGGATCGGCTTGGCGACGTGGTCGTTCATGCCCGCTTCGAGGACCTTCTGGCGGTCGCCCGCCATGGCGTTGGCGGTCATCGCGATCACCGGCAGGTCCTTCAGCTCGGGGCGGCGGCGCAGCGCGCGTGTGGCCGCGTAGCCGTCCATCACCGGCATCTGGCAGTCCATCAGCACGGCATCGAAGCGGTCGCGCTCGAGGATGGCCAGCGCCTCACGGCCGTCGCCGGCGATGTTGACGACGATGCCAACGCGGTTGAGCAGGTCGCGCGCGAGCTGCTGGTTGATGGGGTTGTCTTCGACCAGCAGCACACGTGCGCCGGCGAGCCCGGCCTGGCGTGCCTGCAGCAGCTCCTGGCGCTGCTCGCTGCGGCTCGGCACGCCACGCGGCCGGCCGAGCGCGGTGGCGCACGCATCGAGCAGGCCCGAGGGCGTGACCGGTTTCGACAGCAGGCCGGCCACCTGCACTCCGCGCGCCGCGAGCTGGCGTTCGGCCTCGGCGCGGCTGAAGGCGGTGACCATCAGCACCGTGGGCGGGCCATGCCGGTCGGCGGCGCGCTCCAGCCGCTCCACGCAGCCGATGCCATCGAGGCCCGGCATGTGCCAGTCGAGCAGCAGCAGCTTGAAGGGCCGGTCCTGCGCATCGGCCTCGGCGACCGCCTGCAGCGCCTTGATGCCATCGGCCGCCGTCTCGGCCTGCAGGCCGAAGGCCGTCGCCAGCGTGCGCAGGAGCTCGCGCGCGGCCGGGTGGTCGTCGACCACGAGCACACGCAGGCCCTGCAGGTCGCCGTCCTGCGGCGCGGGTGCGGCATTGGGCTGCAGGCCGAGGGGCACGCTGAAATGGAAGCAGCTGCCGCGGCCCGGTTCGCTGTCGACCCCGATCTCGCCGCCCATGCGCTCGACGAGGTGGCGGCAGATCGCCAGGCCCAGCCCGGTGCCGCCATAGCGCCGGCTGGTCGAGGCATCGGCCTGGGTGAACGGCTGGAACAGGCGCGTGCGGGCCTCGGGCGTGAGGCCGATGCCGGTGTCGCGCACCTCGAAGCGCAGCGTCACGCGCTGACCTTCGCGCGCGCACTCGGTCACCGCGACCGTGACCTCGCCGCGCTCGGTGAACTTGACCGCGTTGTTGCTCAGGTTCAGCAGCACCTGGCCGAGCCGCGAGGGATCGCCCACGAGGGCGGTCGGCAGCCCGGGCGGCAGCTCGAACAGCAGCTCGAGGCCCTTTTCCTCGGCCCGCATGCCCACGAGCGTGGCGAGCTGGTCCAGCACGTCGCCGAGCGCGAAGGGGATCTCCTCGATCTCCAGCCGGCCGGCTTCGATCTTCGAGAAGTCGAGGATGTCGTTGATGATGCCCAGCAGCGACTCGGCGGCACGGTGCACCTTGTCGATGTAGTTGCGCTGGCACGCGTCCAGCCCGGTCTGCAGCGCGAGGTACGACATGCCGAGGATGGCGTTCATCGGCGTGCGGATCTCGTGGCTCATGTTGGCGAGGAACTCGCTCTTGGCCCGCGTCGAGGCTTCGGCCGCATGCTGCGCACGGGCCAGCTCCTCGGTGCGCTCGATCACCCGCCGCTCCAGGTCTTCGGCCACTTCGCGCGCGGCACGTTCACGCTCGTCGAAGCGGCGGTGCAGGTGGTGCACGCGCCAGCGGTACGCGAGCCACAGCGTGGCGAGCAGTCCCGCGCCGGCCAGCAGGATGAACGGCCACCGCGTGTACCACGGCGGCGGAATGTTCAGGCGCAGCGACGGCGCGCTCTCGTTCCAGTCGCCGCGCGGCCCGCGCGCCTGCACGCGGAAGGTGTAGTCGCCCGGCGGCAGCGTCGTGTAGGTCGCGCTGCGGCGGCTGCTGTCGGTCTCGTTCCATTTCGCTTCGAGCCCTTCCAGCCGGTACCGGTAGCGCGTGCGCACCGGGTCGACATAGTTGAGCGCGGCGAACTCGAACGAGACGATGCTGCCCGAGGCCAGTGCCAGCGAATCGGTGGACCAGATCGGCTGCGTGAGCGGCCCGCTGCCCGGCACGACTGGCTCGCCGAAGAGGCGCACATCGGTCAGGTACACCGGCAACGCACGCTCGCGCCCGTTGAAGTGCGAGGGAAAGAACGCCACCACGCCCTTCTGCGAGCCGAAGAACATCTCGCCGTTCGCGCTGCGGGTGGCCACCGCGGGGTTGGCGAAGCGGTCGGTCAGCAGGCCGTCCGACGCGTGGTAGTTGGTGAAGGTCTCGGCATGCGGGTCGAAGCGCGACACGCCGTTCGGCGTGCTGATCCACAGCCGCCCGTCGTCTTCTTCCAGGATGCCGATGGCCATGTCCGCGGGCAGCCCGGAGCGCGAGGCGTAGGAGGTGAAGGTCGCGGTGCGCGGGTCGAGCTTGCCGAGCCCGCGGAAGGTCGCGGCCCACACCATGCCCGCGCGGTCGACGTGGACCGAGCTGACGCGGTTGTGGCCGGGCGGTTGTGCAGTGCGCAGCGGCGCGTCGAAGAGCTCGAAGCGGCCGGTGCGGGGATCGAAGCGTTGCAGGCCGCGTGACGAGGTCGCGAGCCACAGCGCGCCGGTCGCGTCCTCGGCGATCGAGCGGTACTGCACCAGCCCGCCCGGGCTCGGTCGGAACGTGCTGAAGTCCTGTGTCGCCGCGTCCCAGCGGCTGAGGCCGAAGTCGGTTGCCACCCACAGCTGGCCGCCGCGGTCGACGCGTAGCGCCGTGACCCGGTCGTGGTTGAGCGAACGCGGGTCCGAGGGGCGGTGGGCATACGTCGTGAAGCGGCCGGACCCCGGGTCGAAGCGCACGAGGCCGTTGCCGTTCGTGCCGAACCAGAGCTGGCTCGCGCCGTCCTTCGCGATCGCGCTGACCCCGCGCGCGAAGACGGGCTGATCGACCTGCGTGGCCTGGTCCGTCCTGCGGTCGACCCGGTTCAGGCCCCGGTCGGTGCCGACCCACAGCGTGTCGGCGTCATCCGCGTAGGCCGCCGTCACCGCGCCTTTGCCCAGGCTCGCGGGGTTGGCCCGCTGATGGCGGTACGCCCGGAAGCGCGGGCGCTCGGAATTGAAGCGGTAGACCGCGCCGGACTTGGTCAGGGTCCAGAACTGCTCGTCGCGGTCGCGGAAGAGGCCGACGACGAGGTCCTCGCGCAAGCCGTCCGGATCGTCGGGGTTGCTCTGGTACCAGATGGCCTGCCGGCGGTCGGGCGTGAGCTTCACCAGCCCGAGCTTGTGGCTGCCGAGCCAGAGTGCACGGTCGCGGTCCTCCTGGATCGAGACCACGCCGGACGACGCATTCGGCAGCAGCCCGCCATTGCGGAACGCATAGACCGTGACCGCGCCGCTCGCGACGTCGACCGAGGCCAGGTCGCCACCGGCCGACAGGCCGAACCAGAGCATGCCGCTGCTGTCCACGAATGGCCGGGCCGGAAAGCCCGTGCTGACGAACTTGCGCCCCTCGGCGGTTTCGAGCTTGAGGTGACGCGTGACCTTGCCTGAGCGGCGATCGAGCGCGTACAGCCCCTCGCTGCTGGTGATCCACAGGTTGCCGTCGTTTGCGGCCGCCATCGCGATCACGCGGGTCTCGCCGACCGAGGGTGTGTAGCGCGGGCGATGGCAGGTCGTCTTCGTGGTGGCCGGGTCGAGCGCCGTCACGCCGTCGTCGGTCGCGAGCCAGATGATGCCGTCCGGGTCATCGACGATGTCGTGGGCGATCGCCACGGTGCCGCAGTCGTTGTTCGGCGACCGGTACTGCTTGAAGCTGCCGGTCGCGGGGTCGTAGCGGTTGAGCGAATCGTCGGCCCCGATCCACAGCCGCCCTGCGCGGTCGGTCGCGAACGAGTGGCCGATCATGTGGCCGACGCTGTGGGCGCTCTCGCGCTCCGGGACCTTCATGAACCCGTGGCCGTCGTAGCGCCGCAAGCCATCGGAGGCGCTCAGCCAGAGGAAGCCGTAGCGGTCCTGGGCCATCCGCTGCAACGCGAGCGGCGTGGACGACGCTGACAGCGGGTGGAACTGCAGCGGCGCCCCCGCGACCAGGGGCACGTCGACGACGGCAATGTCTTGCGCCCGACAGGCCCCGCCTGTCGCCAGCGCCACCAGAGCGGAGGACAGCGCAACAACCTGACGGAACCGCCTGTTCATGACGCCCCCTCGTGCGCCAACGCCCTGATCGAGCGGTGCAAGGCGCACATCCGGAGTATTGCCAGCCCCCGGGGCGGGTGTGCCCCGGGATAACGCGAGGCAGGAGCGGGGTCAGGCGGCTTGCGGCGCGGTGGCAGCCGTCAGTTCGGCCACCAGCCCCGCGTAACGCCGCAGCGGGCGCCCGAGCAGGGCTTCGAGGCGCTTCACCGCCGCCGCCCCGGGCACCATGCCCTGCTGCTGGATGCGGGCCATCATCAGGCGCATGTCGTAGGCCATCCAGCCGGGCGCGAAGCCGGCCAGTTGCGCTTCGAAGGCAGCGAGGTCATTGCCGCCGTAGACGACCTCGCGGCCCAGGGCCTCGCTCCAGACGGCCGCGGCGGACGTACCGGTCAGGAGCTCCGGGCCGACCACGTCGAGGGTGATGCGCGGCAGCGGGCCCTCGGCGCGGTCGCGCCGCAGCAGCTCGGCGACCGCCACGTCGGCGATGTCGCGGGTGTCCACCATGGCCACGCCGGCCGATCCGATGGGCATCGGGTAGACGCCGTGGCCCTCGACGACCGCCTGGACCTGTCGGTCGTTCTGCATGAAGTAGGCCGGGCGCAGGACCGTGGCCGGGAGGTCCAGGGTCTCGATCATGCGTTCGACCGTGTGCTTGCCCGTGAAGTGCGGCACGTCGGTGTAGGCGTCGGCGTGGATCACCGACAGGTAGACGATGCGCTCGACCCCCGCCTCACGGGCGAGGTTGAGGGTGATCAAGGCCTGCGTCACTTCGTCAGGCGTCACCGCGTTCAGCAGGAAGAGGGTTCGGGTCGAGGCCAGGGCGCGCCGCATCGAGGCGACGTCGGTCAGGTCGGCGACGACCTCGCTGGCGCCGGGGGGCAGGGCCGCCTTGCCGGCCGTGCGGACCAGGGCCTTGACGGGGGCGCCTGCACGGGCCAGCCCTTGGACGACCAGCGAGCCGATGGTGCCGGTGGCACCGGTGACGAGGATGCTCATGACATTTCTCCGGGGTGAGTGGTTGCGACGGGGTGAACGATAGGCCGTTGCACGGAATAAACACAGACGCCAGAATGAAAACAGTCTGTCTCGAATCTGGAACACCTGCCCATGGACCTGAACGCCCTGTCGGACTTCACCCTCGTCGCGGCGCATGGCGGCTTCGGACGCGCCAGCCGCACGGGGCGGCGTTCCAAGGCCACGCTGTCCCGGCGCATCGCCGACTTGGAAAGCCAGCTCGGCGTGCGCCTCATCGAGCGCGGCGCCAAGGGGCTTGAGCTCACGGAGGCGGGCTACCTGCTCCTGAGCCGCACCGAAGGCCCGATGCACGAAGTGGTGGAGGCCCTGACCGCGGTGCGCGAGGGCACGGGCAAACCGCGCGGTCTCCTGCGGATCGCGGCGCCGGTGCTGTTTGCACAGCTGGCCCTCGGCCGCCTGTGTGCGGAGTTCCGCCAGCTCCACCCCGAGGTGACGGTCGAGGTGGTCTCGGAAGACCGGCTCGTCGACCTGGTGGAGGAACGCTTCGACGTGGCCATCCGGCCCAACCCGCGCCCCGACACCGCACTCGTCGGCCGCCGTTTCGCGCGCGACCGGCTGCTGGTGGTGGCAGCGCCCTCGGTGCCCAAGCCGCGGCCGGCGCGCCAACCGGTGCCGGTGCAGGCCGTCGTGATGTCGACACGCGAGGGCGACACCTGGGCCCTCGAAGACAGCCGTCTCGTGCTGCAGCCGCTGCCCGTCCTGCGCCTGTCGTCGATGCTGATGCTGCGCGACGCCGCCCTGGTGGGCGCCGGCGCGGCCCTGCTGCCGCAGTCAATCGTGTCGGGCCACCTGGCGCGCGGCGAACTCGTGAACTGGGGCGCCGCGGCCGGCCAGCAAGTCGACCTGTGGGTGCTGCACACCTCGCGGCGGCTGGCGAGCCCGAAGGTCAACGCGTTCGTGGACTTCATGTGCGCCCGGCATCATCCCGACGGGCCGCTGGTGCTGGCGGCGTAATGCCGGCTGGGCGGTGCCCGCCTGCCCGTAAACTGCGCGCCGGGTGCTGGGCCGCAGACACGGTGCAGCAGGTTCATGCGACGGTCGGGCCGCCTCGCGGCCGCTTCACGACCAGACCCTCATGACCGACCCCACGATCGACCTGATCGCCGCCGCCGTCTTCGGCGTGGCCGTCCTCCACACCTTTGTCGCCAAGCTGTTCGAGCGCCTGGCCCACCGCTACCCCCGGCACGCCGGCCTCTTCCACCTGCTGGGCGAAGTCGAGGTGGTGTTCGGCTTCTGGGCCATCGTGCTGGTGCTCGTGATGGCGCTGATCGCTGGCGGCGGCGCGGCGCTGGGCTATGCCGAGTCGCGCAACTACACCGAGCCGCTCTTCGTCTTCGTCGTGATGGTGGTGGCGGCGTCGCGCCCCGTGCTGCAGACCGTCTTGCGCGCCGTCGCGGGCCTGGCCCGGCTCTCGCCCCTGCCCACGCCGCTGGCCTCGGCCTGGCTGGGGCTGGCGGTCGTGCCGCTGATGGGGTCGCTGGTCACCGAGCCCGCGGCCATGACGCTGGCGGCCCTGCTGCTCGCCCCGCTGGTGTTCAAGCCCGGGGTGCCCGAGCGCATCAAGTACCTGGCGCTGGGCGTGCTGTTCGTCAACGTCTCCATCGGCGGCACGCTGACGTCGTATGCCGCGCCACCGGTGCTGATGGTGGCCAGCACCTGGCAGTGGGACAGCACCTTCATGCTCGCGACCTTCGGCTGGAAGGCGGCGCTGGCCGTGGCGATCAACGCCTCGGTGGCCACCGTCCTGCTGCGCCCGCACCTGCTTGCCGCGCCCGCGGGCGCCGAGGAAGCGCAGGGCCCACCGGTGCCGATGCTGGTGGTCGCGGTCCACCTCGCGCTGCTGGCCGGCGTGGTGCTGATGGCCCACCACCCGGTGGCCTTCCTGGCGCTCTTCCTGCTGTTCCTGGGCTTCACGCAGGCCTACGAGCGCTACCAGAGCCCCCTCATCCTCAAGGAAGCCCTGCTGGTGGGCTTCTTCCTCGCGGGCCTGGTGGTGCTCGGCGGGCTGCAGCGCTGGTGGCTGCAGCCGATCGTCGCGGGCCTGGAGCCGCTGGCCCTGTTCTTCGGCGCGCTTGGGCTGACCGCCGTCACCGACAACGCGGCGCTGACCTACCTGGGCTCGCTGATCTCGGGCATCTCCGACGAGTCGAAGTACATGCTGGTGGCCGGCGCCGTGGCCGGCGGCGGGCTGACCGTCATCGCCAACGCGCCCAACCCGGCCGGCGTGGCCCTGCTGAAGCGCGGCTTCACCGACGAGTCGATCGGGGCCGGCGGCCTGCTGCTGGGCGCGCTCGGGCCGACGGCCGTGGCGGCCGCGGCCTTCCTGCTGCTTTGAACGGGCGCGCGGCCGTCACGGCGTCGCCACCGGCGCACCGTAGACGACGCCGCGCCCGACGGTGCTCATGTAGACCACGCCTTCGGTGTTCATGTCGCCGGCGATGAACTGCGCGTTGCCCGGCCCGCCGAACTGGTGGGCGTCGTCGTTGATGCGGAGCCAATTCGCACCGGCGTCAGTCGAGCGGTAGATGCCGCGCCGTCCGCCGTCGACCGAGCCCCAGATGAACACGGTCGGGTAACTGGCACCGCTCATGGTCCTGCCGAAGCCGACCGCGCTGCACGAGTTCACCCGGGCCAGCTTGCTGAACGAGGTGCCGGAGTTCGTCGAACGCGCCAGCCCGCCGCCGCGCAAGGCCACCCACACGTCGCCCTCGCGGCCGGGCGCCGCGCGGATCAGCGGCGCGCCCCAGCTGTCCAGCGCGCCGGCCGCGGTGAAGCTCGCGCCGCCGTCGGTGCTCACGAGCATCCGGCCGGCCGCCGGGTCGTAGGCGTAGAACTTGGCCGCGTTGACCGGGTCGGCCTCCGGGCGCGCGCCGTTGTTGCCCAGGCCCGTGACGGTCGTCCACGTGGGCGTGGCGCTGGTGAAGTCGGTGGAGCGATAGGTGACGCTGGAACCATCGGTGAGCAGCAGCGTGCTCCCGTCGGCCGACAGTGCGACCAGGTTCGTCGTCGCCTGCGCCGGCACCTGCGTCCAGGTGAGGCCGGTGTCGGCCGAGCGGTAGATCTGGTTGGCGCCCGCGCGCACGACCACCGAGGTCCGCGCCGGCGCCACCGCCAGGCCGGGGGTCGAGCTCAGGCGCGGCGTGTGGACCGGCGCGTAGGCGTCGATGTCGGTGTGGCGGAAGCCGCCGTAGTCGCCGATGGTGGTCAGCAGCGGCCCGCCCGGCACGCTCACCAGCCCGAGCGGCACCGTCTCCTCCAGGCCGCGCACCGCGAAGGTCCAGGTGGCCGGCGTCGCATCGATGTTGCGGGTGCGGTAGACACCGTTGCCCGAGGTCACCCACGCCGACCGTGTGTCGAACGGGTCGAACTCGATGCTGCTCGCCCAGTGGATCGAGTTCTCACCGATCCAGGAGACACCGTCGGTGTCGAGCGCGAAGCCGCGCTGCACCACGTCGACCCAGCTGCCGCCGCCGTTGGTGCTGAGGAAGAAGTGGTCGCCCCAGTTGTTGCCCTGCGCGGCCCAGGTGTTGATCGTGCTGACGAGAACCCGCTGGGGGTTGCCGGGATCGACCGTCACGCCGGAGAAGCCGGTCGTGAGGCCCGTGGGCGTCACGTTCGTCCAGGTGCCCGCGGCCACGTTGTACTTCCACACCGCGCCATCGTTCATCGGCTCGCGCGGGGTCAGGCTGTCGGGGCCGGGGTGCGGGCCGGCGCCGTTGGCGTAGGTGATGAAGAGGTTGCCGTCGCCGGCGAGCACGGCGCGCTGCGGCATGACGCTCGCCGGCGCGTTGGCCACCGGCGTGAAGGTCGCGCCGCCGTCGTCGCTGCGGTAGAGGTTGGGGCCGACCGAGCCGAAGCGCGAGACGCCGACGAAGATGCGCCGTGCCGCGCCGTTCGCGACGCTGGTCGCATCGAGCAGCACGAAGCTGATGCCGTTCTCGTTCGGCGTGGTGGTCACCGGCAGCGAGGCGAGGCGGGTGAAGCTCGCGCCCGCATCGGTGCTCCGGAACACGCCGTTGTTGCGCGAGCCGGCGTACAGCACGTTGCTGTTGCCCGGGTCCACCTGCAGCTTCTCGCCGTTGCTGCGGCCCATGCCGTTGCCGTTGACGCGGAACTGCGCGCTGACGTCGGTGATGCGCGAGAAGGTCGCGCCGTAGTCGGTCGAGCGCATCACGACGGTCTTGCCGTTGCTGAAGTAGGGCGTGCCGGCCAGCACGTACAGCACCGCCGAGTCCCGCGGGTCGAGCGCGAGCGACTCGGTGCCCATCAGGCCGACGTCGTCTTCGGACACGAAGTCGAGCAGCGGCACCCAGCGGCCGGTGCTGGCGTTCCAGCGGTACGCGCCACCGACGTCGGTGCGCGCGTAGAACAGGTTCTGCTGCGTGCGGCTCGCGACGACCGCGGTGACATAGCCGCCGCCACCCATCGCGACGTTGCTCCAGCGATAGGCGTTGGGCGCTGGAGGTGGAGGCGCTGCTGGCGGAGGCGGTGAGGGAGGAGGCGCCGCAGGGGGTGGCGGAGGAGGCGGCGGCGTCCCGCCCCCCGGCGCCGGGGCGGGGGCGGGCGGCGTGTCACCCCCACCACCACCCCCGCAAGCGGTGAACAACGCGGAGAGGGTCGCGAGTCCGGCCGAGCGTCGGGTCACTTTCATCATGTCGGGGCTTCGTCGATCGCCGGCGGCGAAGGTGGGGGCGTCGTCTTGCGGTCGCGACGCGGCGTGCGCAAGCATGCACCGAGCCCACCGGTTGCACTAGGCTTGCCGCACGCACACCGCACACTGCACACCCACATGCCCACCTTCACCACCACCCGCCGCGGCATCCTCGGTCTGATCGGCGGCCTCGCCATCTTTCGCTCCGCGCCGGCGGTGGCCGTGCCCGACACGTTCACGCTGGTCCCCCAGCTCGCCGTCGGGCAGACGCTCCGCTACCGGCTCGATCAGCGCACGGAACGCAACGGCGCGCTGGTGCAGCGCGCCGCCTCGCGTGTGTCGATCGCCGTCGTCGAGGCGCTCGACGCTGGCTGGCTCGCGCGGTGGACCGTGCAGGACACCCAGCTCCTCGATGCCGACCCGCGCATGCGGCCGCTGCTCGAAGCCTTGCAGCACCTCTGGGACGGCGTGCCGATCGACGTGGTGCTCGACGAGGCCGGGCGTGTGGCCGGCGTGGCGGACATGCCGGGCCTGCGCGAACGCATGCGCGAGTCGATGGACCGGCTGCTCGCCGTGGTGGCGAAAGACCCGGCGATGGCGCCGCTCGACGCCCACCTGCGCGCGGCCCTGCAGCCGATGCTCGCCAACGAGGCCTACATCGCGCAGGCCGTGCTGAAGGAGCCGGGCATCCTGCTCGGCGCGATGGGGCGCGAGTACCGCGTGGGGGAGCCGCTGGAGGTGCGCACCACGGTGGCGTCACCGCTCGGCACCGGCGAGATCCCTATCCTCGGCCGCTTCGACCTCCGCGGCGTGAATGGCCGTGGCCAGCTCGCGCGGCTCGGCTGGTTGATGGTGGTCGATCGGCACACGACCGCGCGGGTGGTGGGGGGCGAGCTGCAGCCCTCCGTCGATCGCCTCGCAGGCGCGGCCGCCGTCGACGCAACCGCGGCCTTGGCCGGCATGGACTTCGACGACCGTGGCGACTTCGACGTCGACACCGCGACGGCGTGGCCCACCCGGGTGAGCCACACGCGGCGCATCGCGGGTGGCGACAGCTCGCGCACCGACAGCGTCGAGTTCAGCCGCCTCGGCTGACACTGCGACGCTTCAGCGGCTACTGCTGCTTCGCGCCTTCCGTCAGCCGGCGCCCGAGGCCCACGGCGTAAGGCGCGGCGCGCGCGGCCAGCATCGGGTCGGCCGAGGGCTCCACACCCTTGGGCAGCACCATCGGGTTGTAGGTGATGGTGAGGCACGGGCCACCGCCGTCCTCGGCCACCGAGGTCACCTTGAGCAGGCCGAGCTTGACCTTCTTGCGGCCCTCGGGCAGCGGCACGGTGGCGCTGTCGATCCGGTCGCCGGCCTGGGCCAGCTCGAGGTTGAAGTCGAAGGCGACCTTGCCGTCCTTCACGCGCTGGCGCAGGTCGTCGAAGAGGAAGCTCGGGCCACGGGCCTTGGCCTCGTCGTCGCTCAGGCCCTGCACGCCACCCACGGGCTCGAAGATCCACTTGCCGAACTGCCGGGCGCCGCTCGCGTTGACGAAGGCGAAGGCGTGCACGCCCCAGTAGTTGACGCTGCCGAAGCTCGCCGGCACCGGCTGCGACGCGAAGTACTTGCCTTGCAGCAGCACCTCGGGATGGGCATCGGCGAAAGCCTTGACCTTGGCCGGGTCGGGCATCTTGGTGGCGGGATCGGGTTGCAGCGACGCGAGCCGCCCGAAGAACACCTGCGGCGAGGCCGCGCCGAACACCGGCGCCGAGATGTTGCCCATCTGCCATTGCTCACCGTCGGGCAGGTTGAACTGCAGCGCGAGGTTGCGCTGGGACTTCGCGTTGTCGGGCGCCTTCGGGTTGGCGCCGCCCACCGAGAAACGCACGATCACCGGCACCGGCTTGCCGCTGAAGGCCGAGGCCGTGGAGAGTGCGCGTGCCTCGGCCGTGCCGACGAACTCCCCCGTGGCGCAGATGCCCTTGGCGCCCGAGCGTCGAAAGCCGTCGAACTTGCCGAAGGTCAATTCGAACTGGTCGAGGAAGGCGTTGGGGTCCGGCGTCGCCGGCTGCGCGACGGCGTTCGAGGCCAAGGTGGCGGCGGCAAGCGCCACGGCGGAAAGCATCAGCGGGTTCATGGACGTGGCTCCTGGGGTGAAGGGTTCGACGTGGTCGTGCGGGCTGCGCGAGGCTTACAGCGCGTTCGCAAAAAAGACACGCGGCCTCCGGATCAGCACAGCACGCGCGACGGCACGCCCAGGTGCCGCGCGAGGCCCAGCCCGCCGGCGCGCATCACGCCGCGGTGGTTCCAGCGGAAGAGCGGCGCAAGCAGCGGCGCGAGCCAGCGCATCCAGGGCTGCGCGAGCTCCACGCGCCAAACGTAGGTGACGTGAGTGCTGCCGCCGTCGCTGCGCAGCAGCCACAGGCCTTCTCCCCGCAGCGCCCCGCGCGATCGGCCGCGCAGGCGCTCGTGGCGCAACGACTCCACCGCCTCCACCTCGACGACCAGGCCATAGGGCAGGCGGGTGGCCCACTCGATGCGGCGCACGCTGCCGACACCGTCGGCCCGGCCGACCTTGAGCAGGCACACCGAGCGCACGTACGGCCACCAGCGTGGCCAGCCTTCGGGGTCGGTGAGCACGGCCCACACACGGTCGACCGGCGCATCGATGCGCCAGTGGCTCACCAGGTCGAAATGACGGCTCGGCATGCGGCTCCTTCGGGGTCTGCCAGCCCATACGGCCGGGCCGGGTGGGTGGATGCATCGAGGCGCATCCGGCGGGTGCATCCGAAATCGCAAGCGCTGCGTACCACCCGGGCATGAACGCCCACCCCACCCCCGTCATGCCCCCCGACGACCCGGCCCTGCTGTTCTTCGACGACGCGGAGCCACCGCCCGAGGGGGAAGAAGCCCCCGCGCCGGCGGCCGGACTCGGCTGCGCGCCGGCGGCGAGCGATGCCGACATCGCCGGCTGGATCGGCCGCATCGTCCTGCACGACGAGGCCGCGCTGGCGACGCTCTACGACGCGACGGTCTCGCGCGTCTACGCGGTGGTGATGCGGGTGGTGCGGCGTGCCTCGCTGGCCGAAGAGGTAGTCGAAGACACCTTTTTCCAGGTGTGGCGCCAGGCGCCGCGCTTCGACCCGGCGCGCGGCAAGGCGCTGACCTGGCTCCTCAACATGGCGCGCTCGCGGGCGATCGATGCGGTGCGGCACGAGTCGCGCTTCCAGCACGACAGCCTCGACGCCGAAGCCGCCTGCGAGATGCTGGCCGACGAGCTCGGCCACGACGACCTGCTCGACGTGGCACGTGGCCATGCCGAGCTGCAACGGGCGCTGATGCTGCTCAACGCACAGCCGCGGCAGCTGGTGGCGCTCGCGTTTTTCCGCGGCCTGAGCCACGAGGAGATCGCCACCCACACCGAGCTGCCACTGGGCACGGTGAAGTCGCAGATCCGCCGCGCGCTGGCCACCTTGCGCGACGCCCTGGGCCCGCAGGGCCTGCGTTCGCTCAACCCATGATGGACTTCTCGATGAACGCCTCGACACCCGACCTGCGCACGCGCCTGATGGCCCGTGTGGCAGCTTCACACGCCGCCGAGGCTGGCCTGGTGACCACGCGCCGTGCGCGTGCCCCCCACGCCGTGCTCGCGCCCGGCATCATGGCGCAGACCCTGTACCGGGGTGCCGGGCATCGGCCCGGCGAACCGCTGCGCGTGCGCCTGATCGAGCTGGCCGCGGGGGCACGGCTCGACGCCAAGGCGCTCGCCAACGAAGCGGTGCTGCTGACGCGCCACCGCGAGTGGCTGGTGCTGGCGGGGCAGGTGCAGTCGGACGCTGGCTGCTTCGGCCCGCGCGACTACCACGTCACGCCCGCCGGCGTGGCCACGCCGGGCTGGCAGGCCGATACCGCGGCGTTGCTCTTCCTGCGCGAATCGGCGGTGCCCTCGCATGCGAGGGGATCGACGCTCACGGTGCGCGATGCCGAGGCGGGCTGGCCCGAGTTCGCACCGGGCATCCGGCGGCGAGTGCTGTGGGCGCACGACGGGCAGGCGGCCTTGCTCTACCGTGCCGAGGCGGGCGCTGCGGTGCCGCGGCACTCACACGGGCATGACGAGGAGTGCCTGTTGATCGACGGCGAGCTCTTCCTCGACGACGTGTTGCTGCAGGCCGGCGATTACCAGCTCGCGCCCGCGGGCAGCGGCCACCAGCTCACGCACACCGACACCGGCGTCGTGATCTACGCGCACGGCGACCTGGACATGCGCTTCTTCTGAAGCGGAAACAAAAAAAGGCCCGGTTCCGCCAACCGGGCCAACGCTCTCTTTTCCCTTAGCAGGAACGAATCACCACCAGGATTCGGCCTGCACGCCCACCGAAGTGCCAGACTTCTTGTCGCCGAACACCTGGCGGGCGTTGGTGGAGCTCAAGCCGCCGGCGCCTGCCGTGCGCACCGCATCGTTCCAGATGGCATGCGTGACGAAGAGACGAACGGTCGGGCGCGAACCGGCTTCCTTGCCAGCCGAGGCGGCCACGGCCAGCGTGCCCTTGGTCAGGTTCTGCTTGGCACCGCCGCCGTCGGGCTTGACCTGGTCATGGCCCAATTCGGCGAGGAAGCGGAAGGGGCCCGACAGGTGGGTGTCGGCGCGCGCACCGATCGTGAACCACTTGTTGCCGGTGTTGCCGGTGTTCTTGCGGATGCGGTACTCGGTGATGAAGTCGACCGCGGTGGCACCGAAGTTCGCGCCCTGCTGGAACACCACGCGGGTGTTCTTCAGGTCGCCGAACTTGTCGCCCTTCACGCCGAAGAGGGTGTCGCCGCCGAGGATGGTGCCGCTCAGCTTCTGGTACACGCCCACGGCGATACCCTTCGGCTGGTCAGCCGGTGGCGGGTTGACACCAGTCTGGTCTTCGGTCTTCAGCTGCTTCGACGGCGTGACGTAGATCGACAGTTCGCCGTTGGGCACGGTCTTGATGCCGGTCATGCGGATCGGCAGCGACGCGCGGTTGTTGTACGCGTCGTTGTTCGGGTCCATCATGAACGCGATGCTCAGCTTGCCGATGCCCAGGTCCATGTCTTCAACGCCGGCGCCGTTGCCGTCGTTGTTCTCGAGGAACTGGTCGTTGATGCCCGTCTGCAGACGGTTGTAGAAGCGGCGGCCCGCCCACACGCGGCCGTTGGCCAGCTGGCTGATGTTCTGTCCGTAGGCGTAGATCTGGCCGAAGCGGGTGGTCAAGGCGTCAGGGCCGTTGCTCGCGTTCTGGGCGCTGCCGGCGTCCCAGGCCTTGTAGACGCTCGGCATCACACGCACGTGCCAGGCGGAGCCTTCGTATTCGGCCAGCTTGGCGTCGAAGGTCGGCTCGATCACGTAGTCGCACTCGTTGCCGAGGCGGTACTTGGTGTCGGCATTGGCCAGGCCGAAGCAGACCTGGTTGCCGCCGGCGGTGTTGACGCCGACGCCGGCGCGGAAGTAGCCCGAGAACTCGATGGGCGGTGCGGCCAGTGCGGCGCTGGATGCTCCGGCCATGGCCAGGGCGGTGATCAGTCGATTGGTTTTCATGGTTTCTCCTCGTCTCCTAGGTGGTTGTCATTCGCCGTTTGTGGCGGCAGTGGTGGTGGTGGGCCTTGCGGCCCTGGCGGGGGATCGGTGGATGGCGGGCTCCTTCAGTGCAGGGCCAGTGCCTGGCCATCGGGTTGGAACAGCAGCGAACGGCCAGGCTGCGGTGCGAGGCCCACGGCATCGCCGGTGGCCAGGGGTGCGTGGTCGGCCGGCACGCGCAGCGCGACGGTGTGCTCGCTGCCGCGCAGGGTGGCGTGCACGATGGTCGAGTCGCCCAGGTGCTCGAGCAGGGCGACCTTGGCGGCCAGGCCATCGCCCACCGAGGTGATCTGCAGGTGCTCGGGGCGGATGCCCAGCACCAGGTCGCCAGCGGTGAGGCGCAAGGAGGTCGTGGTGGCTGGCAGGCGCACCGCACCCGCTTCGCCCATGCGCAGCTGCACGGCGTCGCGCTCGCTGCGCTCGGCGGTGCAGGGGATGAAGTTCATGCGCGGCGAGCCGAGGAAGCCGGCCACGAACTGGTTGGCGGGCTTCTCGTACAGCGCGAGCGGCGTGCCGACCTGCTCGATGCGGCCGGCGTTGAAGACGGCGATGCGGTCGCCGAGCGTCATCGCCTCGACCTGGTCGTGCGTCACGTAGATCATGGTCGTGCCCAGCTCCTGGTGCAGGCGCGAGAGCTCGATGCGCATCTGCACGCGCAGGCCGGCGTCGAGGTTCGACAAGGGCTCGTCGAAGAGGAAGACCTTGGGCTTGCGCACGATGGCGCGGCCGATGGCCACGCGCTGGCGCTGGCCGCCCGAGAGTGCCTTGGGCTTGCGCTCGAGCAGGTGCGTGATCTGCAGGATCTCGGCGGCGCGGCCGACCATCTGCTGCACCTCGCGCTTGGGCGTGCCGGCGAGCTTGAGCGCGAAGCCCATGTTCTCGGCCACCGTCATGTGCGGGTAGAGCGCGTAGCTCTGGAACACCATCGCCACGCCACGCTCGGCGGGCGGCACGTCGTTGATGCGCTCGCCGCCGATGGAGATGTCGCCGGCGGTGATGTCTTCCAGGCCCGCGATCATGCGCAGCAGGGTCGACTTGCCGCAGCCGGAGGGGCCGACGAAGACGGTGAATTCGCCATCGGCGATGTCGAGGTCGACGCCCTTGATGACCTCGGCGCCGTCGTCATAACTCTTGCGCACGCTGCGCAGGGTGAGGGTGGACATGCTGCTTTCCTTCCTCTCGGGTCTCAGCGGTTGGCCGCGATGAAGTCGCGGTACCAGTGCGCACTCGCCTTGGGCGTGCGCTTCTGCGTCTCGTAGTCGACGTGGACCAGGCCGAAACGCTTGTCGTAGCCGGAGTTCCACTCGTAGTTGTCGAGCAGGCTCCAGTAGAAATAGCCGCGCACGTCGACACCGGCTGCGATCGCGGCACGCAGGGCTTCGAGGTGCGTGCGCACGTACTCGATGCGCGGCTGGTCGTTGACCTGGTTGCCCTCCAGCACGTCGGCGTTGGCCATGCCGTTCTCGGTGATGTAGACCGGCGGCAGCTTGTAGTCGGCGTTGACCTTGAGCAGCAGCTCGGTCAGGCCCTGCGGATAGATCTCCCAGCCCATGTCGTTCTCGCCCATGAGCTTCGGTGCCGGCACCGGCGGCTTGGCCGAGCTGGCCCAGATGCGGGTGTAGTAGTTGATGCCGAGGAAATCGAGTGGCTGCGCGATCACCTCGAAATCGTTTTCGCGAACGACCGGGTAAATGTCGAGGCCGGGGGCCTTGGGATAGCGCTTCAGGAAGATCGGGTCCATGAACCAGCGCACGAAGGTCGCGTACTCGCGCTCGGCCATGTCGCGGTCGGCCTGCGAATCGGTGGCCGGCGTGGTGGACGACTGGTTGAGCACGATGCCGAGCTGCGCCTTCACGCCGGCCGCGCGCATGGCCTGCATCGCCAGCCCGTGCGAGAGCAGCAGGTGGTGCGACACCTGGGCCGCGAGCTGGAAGTCGCGCGCGCCGGGGGCGAACTGGCCGATGCCGTGGCCGAGCACCGCGGTGCACCAGGGCTCGTTGTGGGTGGCGATGGCGGTCACGCGGTCGCCCAGGCGCTTGCCCATCACCTCGGCGTAGTCGGCGAAGCGCTGCGCGGTCTCGCGCGTGGCCCAGCCGCCGATGTCCTGCAGGCCTTGCGGCAGGTCCCAGTGGTAGAGCGTGGCGTGCGGCCTGAGGCCTTTTTCGAGCAGGCGGTCGACGAGGCGGTCGTAGAAGTCGAGGCCCTTGTCGTTCCACGCGCCACGGCCCAGCGGCTGCACGCGCGGCCAGGCGATCGAGAAGCGGTAGGCGTCGACGCCCAGCGAGCCGATCAGGTCGATGTCTTCGCGGTAGCGGTGGTAGTGGTCGCAGGCGACGTCACCGGTGTGGCCCTTGTGCACGTTGCCGGGGAAGTGCGAGAAGGTGTCCCAGATCGAGGGGCCGCGGCCATCTTCGCGGGCCGCTCCTTCGATCTGGTAAGCAGCCGTGGCGACGCCCCACGAGAAGCCGGAAGGAAATTTCGAGACAGTCACGCGTCGGATCCTTGGAAATCTTGGAGGTATGAGGGGATCAAGCCTTCACCGCACCGGCGGTGAGACCTTCGATGAGTCGGCGCGACGCCATGACGAACATCACGAGCAGCGGCAGCACCGCGATCGACGAGCCGGCGCAGATGGCGCCCCACGGTGTCTGGCCTGTGCCCTGCAGCGAGCGCAGCGCGAGCGGCACGGTGTACATGTCCATGTCGCGCATGACGATCAGCGGGCCCATGAAGTTGTTCCACGAGGCGATGAAGGTCACGAGGCCGAGCGTGCCGAGGGCCGGGCCGATGAGCGGCAGGATGATGCGGAAGTAGATGCCGAACTCGCTGCAGCCATCGATGCGCGCGGCGTCGAGCAGGTCGCGCGGGATCGCCGAGGCGATGTACTGCCGCATCATGAAGATGCCGAGTGCGCCGCAGGCAGCGGGCACGATCAGCGCCTTGGGCTCGTTCATCCAGCCGAGCCAGCTCATGATGAGCGCGGTGGGGATCATGCCCACGAAGCTCGGCAGCAGCATCGTGCCCATCACGAAGACGAAGAGCTGCTTCTTGTAGCGGAACTCGTACATCGCGAAGGCATAGCCGGCCAGCGAGCACAGCAGCAGGTTGGCGGCGGTGACGGCGAGCGCGATGTAGAGGCTCCAGCCGAGGTTGTTCCACCAGTGGGGCAGGCGCTCGAGCAGCAGCTTGAGGTTGTCGTCGAAGTGGTTGCCGAACCAGATGGGCGGCGGCAGCGACAGGATCTCGCGGTCGCTGTGCGTCGCGAAGATGAACATGAAATAGAAGGGCGCGAGCATCAGCACCGCACCGCTCAGCACGATGGCGTAGGCGATGAACTGGCTGGCGTTGAAGCTCGTGCCGTTGCCGCGACGCGGCGCCTGCAGGGCGAGGGTCGCGCTCATTTCTCTTCCTTCTGCCCGAGCAGCTTGTTGTTGAGCCAGGTCATGGCGGCGATCAGCATGAAGAGGGCCCAGGCGACGGCCGAGGCGGTGCCGAAGTCACCGTCGACGAAGGCCGTGACGTACATGTGCATGGCCGCGGTCTTGCCGGCCTGGTCGATGCCGCCGGTGCCACCGGTCAGGATGAAGGGCTCTTCGAACAGCTGCAGGTTGCCGATGATGGTCAGCGTGACCGCGAAGAAGATCATCGGGCGCAAGAGCGGCAGCACGACGTGGCGGAACTGCTGCCACCGGCTGGCGCCGTCCATCGTGGCGGCCTCGAACAGGTCCTTCGGGATGGTCTGCATCGCCGAGAGGTAGAGCACCGTGTTCCAGCCGACGTAGCGCCAGAAGACGACGAAGGAGATCATCCACTTCGTGTACTGCGGCTGGCCCCAGTCGATGTTCTGCTCGGGCAGAAACCAGTTGAACACCGGCAGCTGCTGCAGCGCGGCGATGCTGGCGTTGACGACGCCGAAATCGCGCGAGAAGAGCGTGGAGAACACGAGCGAGATCGCCACGCTCGAGGTGATGAAGGGCAGGAAGTAGATGCCGACCACCGCGTTGCGCCAGCGCCTGAACGCCATGTGCAGGAAGAACGCGAGCGGCAGCGCCACCAGGTGCTGCGGCACGCCGGAGACGATGGCCATCCAGCCGGTGTTGTAGAGCGACTTGTGGAACCAGTCGTCGTCGAACAGGATGTACGTGTAGTTCTCGATGCCCACGAAGTTCATCGCGGCGAGGCCGGCAGCCGGCTCCCAGCGGTGGAACGACAGGTACACCGAGAACAGCAGCGGGAACAGCCCGAACACCAGGAAGATGACGAAGAACGGGCTGATGAAGAGGTAGGGCGCCAGCGTGCGAAGGTTCCAGCGCTTGCGGCGCTGCACGGTCGGCGTCACGCTGGACGCCTCCGGAGTCAGGGGTTTTGACATGGCTTGCATGGTGACGCGCCCGGTCTCTTCTTCTTTCATCGACTGCGCTGCGGTCAGCGGCGCACGCGCTTCTTGAGAGCGGCCTGGGCATCGGCCAGCGCAGCCTTGATGTCCTTGTTCTGCTCGAGGACCTTCTCCAGCTCGGCGTTGACGACTTCACGGGCGACCGGGTCGTACTTGTCGACGGCGATGGCCTGGATCTTGTCGGCCGCGACCTTCCACTGCTGGCGGGCCTTCTGGCCACCGAGGTACTCGATCGGCTGGTCGAGGAAGGCGTCGTTCTGCGCTTCGATCAACGAGGGGAAGGCGTCGAGCTTGCGGAAGGCCTCGAGCTGCATGTCCTTGTTGAGCGTGAGGAACTTGATGAAGTCCCACGCGGCGGCCTTGTTGGCGGCCTTCTTCGGGATGGCGTAGAACGAGCCGCCCCAGTAGCCGAACGAGTTGTTGGGCAGCTGGGCCGAGCGCCACTTGCCGGCCGATTCCTTGGCGAGCCAGTTGTTGAGGTGGCCGGCGAGCCAGGCACCCATCATCTGCGAGGCGATGCGGTCGCGCTTGAAGCCTTCGGTCCACTCGTTGGACCAGGCGCCGATCTTGCCGTCGATGCCGGCGGTGCGAGCGGCCTTGGCCAGCTCGAAGGCCTTGACGAAGCGGGCGCTGGTGACGAGCGGCTGGCCCTTCTTGTCGAAGTACACGCCTTCGCCGTCCTTCAGGCCGGAGCGGATGTAGATGTCCTTGATGTCGACGGCGTTGCCGAGCATGTAGGCGCCGGTCGCGGCCTTCACCTTCTTGCCGGATTCGATGAACGACTCCCAGCTCTTGGTGAGGTCGGCTTCGCTGACGCCGGCCTTGTCGAGCAGGTCCTTGCGGTAGAAGAGCGCGCCGGGGCCGATGTCGACCGGCATCGCGTTGAGTGCGCCGGTGCCGCTCATCGCCTGCGGGTAGCTGAACTTGGAGACCTTCGCCCGGTACTGCATCGCGTTGTAGGGCGCCTTCGACAGGTCTTCCAGGCCGCCCGACTCGGCGAACTTGCCGATGAAGTCGTTGTCGACGGCCATCACGTCGGGCAGGTTGGCGCCGGTGGCCAGCGCCGTCGTCATGGCGGTGTGGTGGTCGGGATAGGCGAGCGACGCGAGCTTGATCTCGACGTTGGGGTTGAGCTTCTGGTACAGCGGGATCGCGGCCTTCACGCCACGGTCGAGGTCGGGGAAGGACGCGACCGTGATGGTCACCTTGGTCTGGGCCTGGGCGCCTGCGGCCAGCAGGCCGGCCACGGCGAACAGCAGCGGCTTGATCATGTTTTTCATCTGTGTCTCCTCGGCTGGGACAGCGTGCCAGCCGCTGCTTCAAGCGTCTGGCATCGTTTTCACGAAAAGCGAGGCATGTAACCCGATCACATGCACCGCGCACTCGGTCACCTCGGGGGACCTGCGTGCATTTCCTCTCTGTAAGAGGAGGCAAACAGGGCGGCACCGTCGGCGGAGATGTGACTCGATTTCATGTGAAATCGATTTCACAACGGCGCGTATTTCATCGCCGGGGGTCGGGGGTGTCAACACGGGAAACCCCAGAAAGGCCCAAACCTAGGGAAAGCCCTTGTCTTGCCGGCGACACGGTCGGGGCCGGCCTCAGCGGCGGGGCAACAGGGTCTGCAGCAGCGGCTTGCGCCACTCCAGCGAGCGCGGCTCCAGCACGCCGAAGCCGGCCGCCAGTTCCCAGTAGGCCCACGAGAAACCACGTGCCTCGGCGTGCTCGCGCACGGCGCGTGTCCACGCGAGGCGGCTCGCGTTGTCGGCCTTGGAGTAGGCCCCGAACTCGCCGAGGTAGATGGGCCGCTGCTCGCGCCTGGCCCAGTCGGCCACACCGTCGAAGTCTTCGCGCAGCTGCTTCAGCTCGGGCTCGCGGCCGCGCCAGGTGGTGCCCATCCAGGCCGCCGCACCGCTCACCCATTCGGCGCCCTGGTGCGTGACGGCCATCGGCTCGTAGTAGTGGAAGGTGGCGATGATGTTGCGGTCGTCCTTCGGCAGGTCGAGCGACCACAGCATGCGGCGGCTGTTCCAGTCGGCGCCGCCGATGATGAGCGTGCGGTGCGGGTTGCTCGCGCGGATGACCGGCAGCACCGCGGCGAGCGCGTCGTTCCACTTCGACTGCGTGAGCTTGTTGTGCGGCTCGTTGAGCACCTCGAAGATCACCTGCGGCGGCGCGTCGCGGTAGTGCTCGGCCACCTGCTCCCACAGGCCGAGGAAGCGCGCGCGCTCGGCCTCGGGGTCGCTCATCATCCCGGTGTAGTGGTGCATGTCGAGCACGATGGCGAGCTTGTGCTCGAGCGCGAGTTTCACCACGCCGTCGATGCGCGCGAAGAACTCGGGGTCGATGGTGTACGGGGCCTTGTCGGCCGCCTGCGCATCCCAGCGGATGGGCAGGCGGATGGCGGTGAAGCCGGCCTTCGCGGTGAGCGCGATGAACTCGTCACGCAGTGCCGGGCCGGCCATGCCTTCGCGGGCGTGGTCGAGCATGTTGCCGAAGTTGATGCTCTTGGCGAGCAGGCGGTTGCAGCTCTCGGCCCGGGCCTGGGGCGGCTGCTGGAAGTCGCAGGCCGCGGCAGGCAAAGCCAGGCAGGCCAGGCTGGCCAACAATGATCGGAAGGGGTGGCAAGGCATGGTTGTCTCCGTGTTTCTTGGGATGGGGAAGGGCTGCGGGCGACGGGCACGCGCAGCTTGAAAACGTTATCATCCCGCGCGCCGTACCACCCTTGTACCCACCTTTCACCGACCTCCACCCTCTTGCGCCCCGACGCCGTGACCGATTCCGACGACCGCCAGAGCCCGGCCTCACCCCAGAGCGTCAGCGCGACCCCTGAAGCCGTCACGGTGCTCGACGTGGCCCGTGAAGCCGGCGTCTCGGCGAGCACGGTCTCGCGCATCCTCAACGGCACGGCACGCGTGGCCTCCGACAAGCGCACCGCGGTCGAGAACGCCATCCGCAAGCTCGACTTCAAACCCAACCTCTTTGCGCGCAGCCTGAAGACGGGCACCACGATGACGGTGGGCGTGCTCACGCAAGACATCGAGAGCCCGTTCTTCAACCGCGCCATGCGCGGCATCGAAGAGGGCCTGTCGGGCAGCGGCTACGCGCCCATCATCGTGAGCGGCCACTGGAATGCGAAGGAGGAGGCCGAGCGCATCCGCCTGCTGCTGGCGCGCCGCATCGACGGCCTGGTGATCCTGACCGGCCACCTCGACGACAGCCAGATCGTCGACTTCGCGCGGCACCAGCCCATCGTCGTGACCGGCCGCCAGCTCAACGCGCCGAACGTGCGCAGCCGCCTGCTCGACCAGGAGCACGGTGGCTACATCGCGACGCGCCACCTGATCAGCCTCGGCCACAAGCGCATCGCGCACATCGCCGGCCCGCGCGACCATTTCGACGCCACCGAGCGCCTGGCCGGCTACCGCCGGGCGCACGCCGAAGCGGGGCTCGAGGTCGCGCCCGAGCTGATCGTGCAGGGCGACTTCCTGGAAAGCGGCGGCCTGCTGTCGATGAACCGGCTGCTCGACAGCGGCCACCCGTTCACCGCCGTCTTCGCCGCCAATGACCAGACGGCCTTCGGCGCGCGCGTGGCGATGTACCGCCGGGGCATCCGCGTGCCCGACGACCTGTCACTGGTGGGGGTGGACGACCTGCCCGCCGCGGCCTACCTCACGCCGCCGATCACGACGGTGCGCCAGCCGATCTACGAGATGGGGCTCTTCGCTGCGCACGCGCTGCTCAACATGCTGGGCAATCGCGTGCCGGAGATCGACCTGCCGGCGCTGGAGCTGATCGTCCGAGAGACGACCCGCCGCCTCTGAACTTCAGCCGCGAGCCGCGGCGTCTTCGATCGCCTGCTGCACCTTGCGAGCACCGCGCAAGACCAGGGTCTGGTCCAGCATCGCCTGCGGTGCCACCGCCTGCGCCACTTCGTCGAGCGAATCCGGGTCGGTCATCAGCGCATTGGCCAGTGCCGACAGCGCACAGATGGCGCGACGCGGGGCCTGCGCCGGCAGTTGCCGCAGCGCGTTGACGCGCACGTGGTGGCGCACGCTGGCCACCGCCGCAGGGCCCAGGCCCCAGCTTTCGCACAGCGAGGCGCCCAGCGCATCGTGGCTCACGCCGAAGGCTTCGTATTCGCGCTCGACCAGTTCCATGTCATTGGTCGACGAGGCCAGCATCGGCTGGTAGGCCTCGGGCGCGTGCTTGAAGAGCACGGCCTTGCCGCATTCCTCGAACAGGCCGGCCGAGTGCGCGCCCCAGGGATCGACGCTCAGCGCCTGGCCGATGCGGCCCATCAAGAGGCCACGCACGCTGGCGCGTTGCCACACCGGCTCGAGCTCGGGCACCGCCGGGAACACCGCGCGCAGGCCGAATTCGAAGGTCACCGCCGCCACTTCGCGCGTGCCCAGGTACATCACCGCCTGCTGCACGCTCTGCACCCGGCCCTTCAGGCCGTAGAGCGACGAGTTGACCGCCTTCATCACCGCCGCGGCCAGCGCCATGTCGGACTCGACCAGCCGGCCGAGCGTGGGCAGGTCGACGTCGTCGTCGGCCAGCAGCAGCGAGAGCTTGACCAGCACCTCCGGCTGGGCCGGCACGTCGATGTTGAGTGAGCGCAGTTTGGGGTCCACGGGCATGGGGCCTCCATCAAAGTCAGGACTTCACGACCCATGCTACGCAGGCGGGGCGGGGTCGATCAACCGAACAGACCACCCAAAACATGGCTTCAATCGCTTTGACGAACGGCCGTGCCATTTGGTGCCTGCCTTCATATACTCCGGGCCATCCCCGCAAAGAGGGTCGCCACATGACCATCAAGCTCGCCAAAAGCGAACAAACGCTCCAAGCCATCATCAAGACCGCCCTGCAGATTGCCGTGGTGGAGGGCCTGCAGGCCGTTACGCTGGGCGAGGTCGCCAAGCGCATGGACATCAGCAAGAGCGGGGTGTTCGCCCGTGTCGGCTCTGTCGAGGCGCTGCAGAGCATGGTGATCAAGGAGTACAGCCGCATCTTCGTGGCCAATGTGTTCACCCCGGCACTGAGTGCACCGCGCGGCCTGCCGCGCCTGAACGCGATCATGCGGCTGTGGATCGGCCGCGGCACCGGCGAGAACGCCTTCGCCGGCGGCCTGCACGCCACCGCCGCCTTCGACCTCGACCACGTGGAAAGCCAGTTGCGCGACGAGCTGCTCGAAGCCGTGCTCGCCTGGCGCGTGCTGCTCAAGGGCGCCATCGTGCGCTGCATCGAAGAAGGTCACCTGCGGCCCGAGACCGACCCGGCCCAGCTCACCTTCGAGATCAACAGCCTGATGGTGGGCTTCCTGCACGAGTCGCGCTTCGTGCGCGACCCGGCCGCGCACGAGCGCGCCACCTCGGCCTACCAGCGGCTGATCTCCACCTACCGCAGCTTCTCCTACGCGGACTGACGAGGCCTGCGCGCGCACGCAGGGCGCTAGAGCTTCAGCGCGTCCCAGCCGGTCTTGGCGATCAGGGCCGAGACGACCAGGATGAACACGCCCCGCACGAAGCCCGCGCCGTGCTTCAGCGCGAGGCGCGTGCCGAGCAGGCTGCCGATCACGTTGGCCACCGCCATCGCGGCGGCGATGTGCCACCACACGTGCCCTTTGAAGGCAAACAGCACGAGCGCCGCCGCGTTCGTCGCGGTGTTGAGCAGCTTCGCGCTGGCGCTCGCGTTGAGGAAGTCGTAGCCCAGCAGGCGCACGAAGGCGAAGACGAAGAAGCTGCCGGTGCCCGGGCCGAAGAAGCCGTCGTAGAAGCCGACGAGCGCGCCCAAGGCGCCGGCCACGGCCGCCTCGGCGCGGCCGCTGAAGCGCGGCGCATGGTGGCGGCCGAGGTCCTTGCGGGCCAGGGTGTACAGCAGCACGGCGAGCAACACGAATGGCAGGGCCTTGCGCAGGCCGTTTGCGCTGACGAGCGTGACCGTCCACGCGCCGACGAAACTGCCCGCCAGCGCGGCGGCGGCCGCCGGCAGCAGCGCGGCCCAGCGCAGCTCGACCTTGCGCGAGAACTGCCAGGTCGCCCACGCCGTGCCCCAGACCGACGCGCCCTTGTTGGTGCCGAAGAGGGTGGCCGGTGCGGCCGTGGGAAAGACGCTGAAGAGGGCAGGCACCAGGATCAGGCCGCCGCCGCCGACGATGGCATCGACGAAGCCCGCGAACAGCGAGGCCAGGGTGACGGTGAGGAGTTCCAGAGAGCGCTTTCGAGGGGCCGGAAATAACAAAGGCGCCAGGGGTGACCCTGGCGCCTTTGGATTTTGTCATCGGCCGTGTCGCCTTCTGGGCGCCAGCTTTTGTGCGCCTGCAGGCACTTGCCTTCGACGCGTTGAATGTCTCCTCAGACCCCCGCCAGTGCCCGGCAGATCAGGCCTGCCGGCCGCGAGTGGGCGGACTTTAGGCCGGTGCCCCGACGCACACACTAGGGGTTTTCCTGCGCCATCCTGGGGCGCCAGCAGGGTCATCGTGCAGCGCTTGGCAGCTCCCGTGGCAGATACAAGTGCACGCGCGTGCCTTCTTGCGGTGCACTCGTGACCTCGACCCGGCCGCCGTGCAACTCGGCGATGCGCTTGACGATGGCCAGGCCCAGCCCTTTGCCCCCCTCGCCCGTGGCCGGCGCGACGGTCTGCCGCGACTGGTAGAAGCGGTCGAAGAGGTGGGGCAGGTCGGCGGCGGGGATGCCGGGGCCGGTGTCGGCCACGGTCACCGCGACCTCGCTGCCTTCCACGTCGGCACACAGCGTGATGCGGCAGCCCGGGCCGCAGAACTTGAGCGCGTTGTCGACCAGGTTGGCCAGCGCGCGCTCGAAGAGTTCGATGTCGACAGAGGCCGCCACCGGCTGGTCGCGGTGGTGCACAGCCTCGACCGTTACCCCGCGCTGCGTGGCACGCTCGGCGAAGCGCGCAGCCACGTCGTCGATCAGCTCGGTGAGGTCGACCGTCTCGGCGCGCAGCTGGAAGCTCGGCTCGTCGAGCGTGGCCAGGTCGCCGAGCGCCTGCACCATGCGGGCGGCGTTGCGTGTGTTGCGCAAGGCCATCTCGGCCATGCGCAAGTCCTCGTCGCGCGAGGGGTCGCCGGCCCAGCGGGCCTGCAGCGTCTCGATGCAAGCGGTGGTGGCGGTGAGCGGGGAGCGCAGGTCGTGCGAGAGGTTGCTCACCGCCTCGCGGCGGAAGTGGTCGAGCCGTCGCAGCGCATCCCACTGTTGCCGCAAGGTGGTGAGCATGGCGCCGAAGGCGAGCGTGAGCTGGCCGAATTCATCGCGCGTGGCGGGAGGCAGGAGCGGCTGCGCTTCGGCGGCGCCTTCCTGCAGGCCGTCCTTGTCGAGGCCGCGCATGGACAACGCGGCGACGGCGCTCGTGAGCCGCTCGAGCGGCCGCGTCACCGAGGCGATGACCAGCGCGGCGAGCAGGGTGGTCAGCGTCATGATGGCCACGATCAGCCCCATCGCCGGACGCGCGAACGCACTGCGCAGCGCCTGCCAGCGGCTGGCCGGCAGGCCTTCCTTGTGGCACACGAGGTAGAGGTAGCCGGCGAGGGGCTGGTCGCCGCGGATCGCGCGCCGGCCCAGGGCGCGCGCGGCGATCACGGCATCGGCGTCCATGCGCTCGGGATCGTCGCCCATCACGTAGGGGCTGGGCATGGCCGACGCGGCCTGGCGCACCGGGCCCATCGCCACACGGAAGTCGGGCGGCAACACCACCGAGCCGGTGCTGGCGAGCACGCGGCCTTCGGTGTCGAGCAGGTAGAGCTGCGTGTCGGGCTCGAACAGCACCAGGTTCTTCAAGAACACCTGGAAGTCCTCGGGGTGGCGCTCGTGCAGCTCGAAGAGGTTGTCGTAGGTCGCAACCACGCGGCTCAGGAAGGCCGACGAGCGCTGGAAGGCCGTCTCATGCTCGAAGCGCTGGAAAGCAACCACCACCGTGGCCAGCACGGCCAGCGCCGTGACCAGGCCGGTGGCAAAGATCGTGAGGGCGATCTTGAGACGCACGCTCACAGGGGGGCTTCTCGCATCTTGTAGCCGGCGCCTCTGACGGTGAGGATGAACTCCGGCCGCATCGGGTCGCGTTCCAGCTTCGCGCGCAGCCGGTTGATGTGCGTGGTCACCGTGTGCTCGTAGCCGTCATGGGTGTAGCCCCACACGGCGTTCAAGAGCTGCGAGCGCGAGTACACATGGCCCGGGTGGCTGGCGAAGTACAGCAACAGGTCGAACTCGAGGGCGGTGCAGTCGATGAGCGCGCCGCGCAGCTTCACCTGGCGTTTCGCCGGCAGGATCTCCAGCTCGCCATTGCGCACCCAGCCGGTCTGCGCGGCCTGGCCCTGTTGCGCCGCGCGCTGCAGGTCGGCCCGGCGCAGCAGGGCCTTCACGCGGGCGAGCAACTCCGCCAGCGAGAAGGGCTTGGTCAGGTAGTCGTCGGCACCGAGCTCCAGGCCAAGCACGCGGTCGAGCTCGGTGGCCTTGGCGGTGAGCATCAGGATGGGCGTGGTGCGGCCGCGGGCACGCAGCGCCTTGCAGACCTCCAGCCCGTCGAGGCCCGGCATCATCAGATCAAGGATCAGGAGGTCGCTCGCCACCTCGGCCTGGCTTGCGAGCGCCGAGGGACCGTCGGCCACCGTCTGCACCTCGTAGCCGGCGCTGCGCAGGTTCATCGCGAGCAGCTCGCGGATGTCGGTCTGGTCTTCGGCGACGAGGATGGTGGCAGGCATGCCGGGATTGTCGTGGCGGGCTCGAGCTTCTGACGCAAATGTGATCTTCCTGTGATCTTCGGCGAGGTGGGCGCGAGCTGCGATGGCGACAGTGCCTTCCATCGCACAACGCCGCCCAGGAGCGCACCATGACCGCCGCCGCCACGTTCGCCGCCCCCTCCAGCTTCCTGCCCGTCTCGTGGACGGAAATGGTGTCGCACCGCAGCTACCTGGTGCGCTTCGCCCAGCGCAAGCTGCACGACCCGATGCTGGCCGAGGACGTGGTGCACGACGTGTTCGAGGCCGTGATCTCCGGCCGCGCCGCGTTTGCCGGGCGCGCCGCACTGCGCTCGTGGCTGACCGCCATCCTCAAGCACAAGATCGTCGACCTGGTGCGCAGCCGCGTGGGACTGGAAAGCCTGGACGACGAGACCGACGACAGCGCCGCGCTCGCCATCGCCTGCCCACAGCCCCAGCCCGACGAAGTGGCCACCCAGCGCGAGGCGCTGCGCCAGACGCTCGCGCGCATCGAGGCCCTGCCGCCCGGCCTGCGCGACGTGGTGGAGCTGCGCGTGCTGCAGGACCAGCCGACCGAGGCGGTCTGCGAGGCGCTCTCGATCAGCGAAGACAACCTGTTCGTGCGCCTGCACCGGGCCCGCAAGCAGCTGATGAACTGAGTTCATCGACCGGGCGAACCGCGCCCGGCCTCGCACAGGCATGCGGATTGCGACGGGTATCCTGCCGCTCTCTGACCCATCCCCTGTTTGCGAAAGGCCCGCGCCATGCCCCAGACCATCCCCGCCACCCTGATCCCCGGCGACGGGATCGGGCCCGAGATCGTGGACGCGACGCTCGCCGTGCTCGACGCCGTGGGCGCGCCCTTCCAATGGGACCGCCAGGTCGCCGGGCTGGGCGGCATCGCCGCTGCAGGCGACCCGCTGCCGAAGGCCACGCTCGACAGCATCCGCACCACCCGCCTTGCCCTCAAGGGCCCGCTGGAGACGCCCTCGGGCAGCGGCTATCGCTCCTCCAACGTGCGCCTGCGCGAGGAATTCCAGCTCTACGCCAACCTGCGCCCAGCGCACACGGTGATCCCCGGCGGCCGCTACGACAACATCGACCTCGTGATCGTGCGCGAGAACCTCGAAGGCCTGTACATCGGCCACGAACACTACGTGGCGATCGACGGTGACCCGCACGCCGTGGCCATGGCCACCGGCATCAACACCCGCGCCGGCAGCCGGCGCCTGCTGGAATTCGCCTTCGAGCACGCCATCGCCACCGGCCGCAAGAAGATCACCGTGGTGCACAAGGCCAACATCATGAAGGCACTCACCGGCATCTTCCTCGAGACGGCGCAGCAGGTGTACGACGCCAAGTACAAGGGCCGGATCCAGTTCGAGACCATCATCGTCGACGCCTGCGCGATGAAGCTCGTGCTCAACCCCTACCAGTTCGACGTGGTCGTCACGACCAATCTCTTCGGCGACATCCTCTCCGACCTGGTGGCCGGCCTCGTGGGCGGGCTGGGCATGGCGCCGGGCGCCAACATCGGCACCGACGCCGCGATCTTCGAAGCGGTGCACGGCTCGGCACCCGACATCGCGGGCAAGGGCATCGCCAACCCGACGGCACTGATCCTCGCGGCCGCGATGATGCTCGACCACGTGAAGCTGCACGACAAGGCCGAGCGTGTGCGCCGCGCGGTGAACGAGACGCTCAACATCGACAACGTGCGGACGGGTGATCTCGGCGGCAAGGCCGGCACCGCGGCGTATGCCCAGGCGCTGGTGAAGCGCTTGGGATGACGACCCGTCGCCCAACCGGGACCTTGGGCCTTCAGGCCGTTGCCAGAAGGCGGCCGGGTTTGGCGTTGACCGAAAAACTCAACGCAGGCCCGCCGTACAGCGTGATCGTGTAGGCGCCGCCGTTGTCGAGTGTCATCGGTGCGGCCGGCACGTGCACGTTCAATTCCTTCAGCGGCAGCGGCGGCCCGTAGGACGCGCCGCGCTTCATGAAGTTGTCGATGGCGGCCGGCAGCGCAGTGCCGGAGGTGAGGGCGAGCAACGAGGCCATGCGAGGGGGTGCGAGCGAGGCCGCCACTCTAGTGGAGCGCTGCCGAGGGAGCACTCACCTTGAGTGATGCCGCCGGCAAAAGCGGGCGTTTTCGACACCACTCGTGCGGATCGCCTCCGCACCCCTTGCAGGTCAGGCGCGGGCGAGCCAGGCCGCCGCTTCGTCGACGGTGAGCGGGTTGGAATAGAGCGAACCCTGCAGCACCTGGCAGCCGGCGAGGCGAGCGGCAAAGGCCTGCGCCTCGTTCTCGATGCCCTCGGCCACCACGTCGAGCTGCAGCACCGCGGCGAGCTGGCAGATCGCCTTCACCACCGCGCCGGCATCGGGCGCCGGCAGTGGCTCGATCAGCGAGCGGTCGATCTTGACCGTGCTCACCGGCAGGCTGCGCAGCAGGTTGAGCGACGAGAAGCCAGTGCCGAAGTCGTCGAGCGCGACTCGCACCCCGAGCTCGCGCATCTGGCGGATCTGGTCGCGCGCCTGCTCCAAGTGGGTGACGGCCGCGCTCTCGGTGATCTCGAGCGTGAGCAAGGCGGGCGGCACGCGGTGGCGCGCCAGCGTGTCGGCCACCAGCTGCGGGAACTGCGCGTCGATCAGCTGCAGCGGCGACACGTTGACCGCCACCGGGAAGGCGGTGTCGTGCTCGGCGCGCCAGCGGGCGATCTGCTGGCAGGCCTGGGCGAGCACGAGCCGGCCGAGCGGGCCGATGAGGCCGGTGCGTTCGGCGGCGGGGATGAAGTCGCTCGGGGCCACGCGGCCCAGGCCGGGGCGGTCCCAGCGCACCAGCGCCTCGAAGCCGACCAGAGCACCGGTCTCCGCATCGACCTTGGGTTGGTAGAAGAGCACGAACTCGTCCTTGCTCACGCCGGCGCGCAGGCCCTGCTCGGCATCGAGCACCTGGCCCGAGCCGCGCTCGAAGCCTTCGGGCGGGAACTGCAGCGAGGTGCCGGGCACGGCCTTGGCGCGGTGCATCGCGGCCGTCGCCGCGCGCAGCAGCGCTTCGGGCGTGCCGGGGCCGACCGGGTGCAGCGCGGCGCCCATCGAGACGTCGAGGAAGAACTCGTGCGTCTCCTGGCTGAGAGACTGCACCGTGAGCGCCTGCGCCAGGCGCTCGCGCACCAGCTCGCCGAGGCCGCGCACGCTCGGCTCGTCGTCGGCGGTGGGTGCGATCAACGCGAACTCGTCTTCGCCCAGGCGCAGCACCTGCGCGTCGCCGTTCACCGCCTGCTGCAGGGCACTCGCCAGCATGCGCAGCACCTCGTCGCCCAGCGAGTGGCCATGCGCCTCGTTGAAGAGCTTGAAGCGATCGACATCCAGCAGCAGCAGGGCGAAGCGCTTGCCGGGCCGCGCGCACAGCTGGCGCAGGCGCTCGTGCAGCGCGTTGCGGTTGGGCAGGCCGGTCAGGCCGTCGTGCGTGGCCTGGTGCTGCAGGGCGCGGGCGGCGTTGTGCTGCACGGTCTCGTCGGTCACCACCACCTGCTCGGCGGGCTGGCCGTCCCAGTCGATGCGCCAGGCGGTGAAACGCAGCCGGATCGGCGTGCCGTCGGCGCGCACGCGCACGCCGTCCCAGTTGGCCTGCGGGATCTCGCCCTCGACGACCTGGCGGTGGCGCTCGCGCGCGGCCATGCGCTCGCTTTCGGTGAGCGCGGCGGGGCCGCGCCAGAAGGTGTTGAGGTCGGCCAGCGAGCTCAGGCCGTAGATGCGCAGCAGCGCCGGGTTGGCGTAGAGCACGCGCTCGCCCTGCACCACGGCCACGCCCTGGTGCGAGTGCTCGACGAGCTGCTGGAAGCGCAGGCGCAGCCGGCGCGATTCTTCGGCCGAGCGGGTGACGGCGGTGTGCAGCAGCGCCAGGCCGAGGATGAGCCTGAGCACCCCCGCGATGGCCAGCTGCACGCCGAGCCCGCTCTCGCCGACGACCACGAAGATGTATTGGTTGGCCCCGACCAGCACCAGCAGCATGCCCACCAGCCGCTCGGCAAAGCCGCGGTGCCACAGCCAGCCGAGTGCCACCATGCCGGCCGCCATGTGCAGCGTGGCGCTGGTGGCCTGCGCCCAGCGGGCATCGATCTGGATCAGCCCGAGGCCGAGCACGAACAGGGCGACAAACACCCAGAGGGATTGCCGGCGCGTGGGCACGTAGCCCGCCAGCCGCGCGCTGCCGAGCACGAGGAAGGCGACGTAGAGCGCCGACACCGTGACCACCAGCAGCGTGCCCGCCACCCGCAGCGCGCCCGTCGGCGCGCGCGTGCTCAGCATGTAGGCCACCGGCACCAGCGTCTGCGCGAGGTAGGCCCAGCCGAGGTCCCGGGTGAACACCTGCCGCGGGTCGCGCCACCAGGTGAGCAGCAGCGACACGCCGACGATCAGGTTGATGGCTGTGGTGAAGCCGAAGGAGAGGGTGTAGTCCAAGGGGCGCGCCGTGCGGCTTCTTTTTATGTGCCCGCCAGGATCCAGCCGGCGGCACGCTCGGCAATCATCAGCGTGGGTGAGTTGGTGTTGCCACTCGTGATGGTGGGCATGACGCTCGCATCGACCACGCGCAGGCCGCGCACGCCATGCACCTTCAGGCGTGCGTCGACGACAGCGAGCGGGTCGGCCTCGGGGCCCATCTTGGCCGTGCCCACTGGGTGAAAGATGGTGGTGCCGATGTCGCCGGCCAGGCGCGCCAGCTCTTCATCGCTCTCGAACTGCGGGCCGGGCTTGATCTCTTTCGGTGCGTATTTCGCGAGCGCCGGCTGCGCCACGATGCGGCGCGTGAGGCGCAGCGACTGGGCGGCGATGTGGCGGTCGACCTCGGTGCTGAGGTAGTTGGCCTGGATCCGCGGCGCATCGAGCGGCGAGGCACTGCGCAGCTGCACATGGCCGTGGCTCGTCGGGTTGAGGTTGCACACGCTGGCGGTGAAGGCGTTGAAGGGGTGCAGCGGTTCGCCGAAGGCGTCGAGAGAAAGCGGCTGCACGTGGTATTCGAGATTGGGGTGCGGTTGCGAGGGGTCGCTGCGGGTGAAGGCTCCGAGCTGCGATGGCGCCATGCTCATCGCGCCGGTCTGCCTGAATGCATATTCCAGGCCGATCAGCGCCTTGCCCCACCAGCGGCGTGCTTGTGTGTTCAAGGTGCGCACACCGGTCACGCCGAACACGGCGCGGATCTGCAGGTGGTCCTGCAGATTGCCGCCCACGCCCGGCAGGTGGTGCCGCACCGCGATGCCGTGGTGCTGCAGCTGGCTGCCGGCGCCGATGCCCGAGAGCTGCAGGATCTGCGGCGTGTTGACCGCGCCGCTCGCGAGGATGACCTCGCCGCGGGCGTGCGCGATGTGCGGCTCGCCGCCCCCATGCGGCAGCACCTCGACGCCGATGGCGCGACGGGCGTCGCCGCCTTCGCTGTCGTCGAACAGCACGCGCGAGACGTGCGCACCGGTCCACACCTGAAGGTTGTCGCGGTCGAGGGCAGGGCGCAGAAAGGCCTTGGCCGCGTTCCAGCGGATCCCGCGGCGCTGGTTGACGTCGAAATAGCCCACGCCTTCGTTGTCGCCGCGGTTGAAGTCGTTGCTGTGCGGGATGCCGGCCTGTTGTGCCGCTTCGGCGAAGGCGTCGAGCACGTCCCAGCGCAGGCGCTGCTTCTCCACACGCCACTCGCCGCCGGGGCGCTTGCCCGTCATGTCGAAGCCGGGGGCGGCGTGGAACTCGTCGGCGCCCTTGTGGAAGTCTTCGTGCTTCATGAAGGCCGGCAGGCACTCGCGCCAGCTCCAGCCCTCGTTGCCGAGCGCACCCCAGTGGTCGTAGTCGCGGGCCTGGCCGCGCATGTAGATCATCCCGTTGATGCTGGAGCAGCCGCCGAGCACCTTGCCGCGCGGGTAGCGCAGCCGGCGGCCGTTGAGGCCGGGGTCGGCCTCGGTCTGGTAGAGCCAGTCGGTGCGCGGGTTGCCGATGCAATAGAGGTAGCCGACCGGGATGTGGATCCAGAGGTAGTCGTCCTTGCCGCCGGCTTCGATCAGCAGCACGCGCTTTGTCGGGTCGGCGCTCAGCCGGTTGGCGAGCAGGCAGCCGGCAGTGCCGGCGCCACAGACGATGTAGTCGTAGACGGGAGGTGTGGAAGGGTTCAAGGACTGCGGCCCGGCGAGCACGACAAAAGTTCAACCAAGAAGGTTCGCCGCAAAGTCTAGCTGCCGCCTTGTGCCTTCCACCCCCGTCTTGACCCGGGGTGTGGCAAAGCTGATGGTTTCAATTGTTCGCGTCAGCGCAGGTTGGACGCGAGCACCGGGAAGAGCTTGATCAGCCCGTCGGACATCACCTCGACCGCGAGCGCCGCGAGGATCAGGCCCATCAGCCGCGTCATCACGTTGATGCCGGTCTTGCCGAGCACACGCGCGATGGGGCCGGCTGCGCTGAAGGCGAGCCACACCGAGACACCGATCACCACGCCGTAGCCCACGAGGTAGGCGAGCTCCCACCAGTGGCGGGTCTTGTCGGCGTAGATCACCATCGTCGAGATGGTGGCGGGGCCGGTGAGCAGCGGGATGGTGAGCGGCACCACTGCGATGCTGTCGCCGGCGTCGACCTTGTCGTCGCCTTCGCTCACGTCTTCGTCACGCGTTTCGGCCGGTCGTGCATTCAGCATCTGCAGGGCTGAGATCAGCAGCAAGGTGCCGCCGCCGACCTGGAACGAGGCGAGCGAGATGCCAAAGAACTCGATGATCTTGAGGCCCGCCAGCGCGCTGACCGCGATCACGACGAAGGCGCTGAAGGCGGCCACGCGCACCGTGCGGCGGCGCTGCTCGGGCGAGAAGCCTTCGGTGAAGTGAATGTAGAAGGGAATGACGCCGATCGGGTTCACGATGGCGAGGAGCGCGATCAGCGGCTTGAGCAGGTCCATCGGGTGGCGGGCTCCGTCAGGCCGCGGCGAGCTCGCGCAGGTAGCGCAGCCCGGGCACGGCGCGTGGACCGTACCAGCTCACGAGCTCGCCGTCGACTCGCTGCACCACGGCCTGCGGGCACAGCGCTTGCGCCGCGTGCGCATGCGCATCCTCGAAACGGAAGGGCTCCGAGCTGAGCAGCACGCGCCGCACCGAGGCGAGCCAGGCCTCGTCGCCACGCACCACCGGGTAGCGCGCGGCGCCATGGTCACCGCCCATCAGCTCCGGCACGGTGTGCCAGTGCACCGTGGCCAGCATGCGGGAGATGTAGGTGTCGCGGGCGACGGTCATCCAGGGGTCGTGCCAGATCAGGTACAGCACGGTTTCAGGCGACGCCTCGAACTCGCGGTTGCGGGCAAGCTCGTCGCGCAAGGCCCGCTGAAGCTGCTCGCCACGCTCGGCCACGCCCGGCAAATGGCCGAAGGCCTCGACCAGCTGCGCCACCAGCGCGAGATTGTCGTCGGGTGCCCGCGGGTGGGTGACCAGCAGTTTCGCGCCCATCGCCTGCACTGCCGGGACGATGTCGAGCCGGTTTTCGTCGACATTCACCAGCACATGCGTGGGCGCCAATTGCCGCAGTTTGGCGAGATTCACGTCCTTGGTGCCACCGACCTTGGGCACCTCGCGCAACTGCGGTGCAGGGTGAATGCAAAACCCGGTGCGGGCCACGAGGCGGCTGCCCAAACCCAGCGCCACCACCAATTCGGTGAGGCTGGGCACCAGGCTTGCAATACGAATGTCCTGCAGGTTCGGCGTCACGCAGGTCTCAAAACAACAGTTTCAAGTTGAGCGAATTGCAGGGCTTTCCACTATTTGCGCGGGTTTGCACAATGACTTGATAATGGAAATTCCCCGGTATTGGATGCAGCGCCTTCGCTTGAATGTTTCGACTCGAATGTTTCGAGGATAGGTAACCGCTCCAGATTGTTCTCTGTCATCAGGAAAGAAAGGCGCTCTCCATGGGCAACAAACTCTACGTCGGCAACCTTGCGTACAGCATAAGGGACGACGATCTTCAGCAAGCGTTCTCGCAGTTCGGCACCGTGTCCTCGGCCAAGGTCATGATGGACCGCGACACCGGCCGCTCCAAGGGCTTCGGCTTCGTGGAGATGGGCTCTGACGCCGAAGCGCAATCCGCGATCAACGGCATGAACGGCCAGGCCCTCGAAGGCCGCGCCCTGGTGGTGAACGAAGCCCGCCCGCGTGAAGAGCGCCCGGGTGGCTTCCGCTCCGGTGGTGGCGGTGGCTACGGCGGCGGCGGTGGCCGCTCTGGTGGTGGCGGTGGCTATGGCGGCGGTGGTGGTGGCGGCTACGGTGGCGGCGGCGGCGGTGGTCGCGGCGGCTACGGCGGTGGTGGCGGTGGCCGCTCCGGCGGTGGCGGCGGCTACGGCGGTGGTGGTGGCGGCTATGGCGGCGGCGGCGGTGGCCGCGGCGGCTACTGATCGATACCGGCCGACAAGCCGATTCAAAGACAAGGCGGTGGATGCGAAAGCATCCACCGCTTTTTCATTCGCCCTGGCGCTGCTTGCGTGGCCGGCCGGCCAGCGCGAGGTCGAACACCCAGTTCGGCAGCAGGCGCAGCAGCTTGGCGACGGCGGCCATCTGCCAGGGGATCACGCGGTAGCTCACGCCGGCCTCGATGGTGCGGAAGGCGCGGTCGGCAAAGGCGTCGGCCTTCATCAGGAAAGGCATCGGGTAGCGGTTGCGGCGCGTGAGGGGCGTCTCCACATAGCCCGGGGCGATGGTGACGACCTTCACCTTCGCATCGCGCAACTCGCCGCGCAGGCTTTCGCAGTAGCTGATGGTCGCGGCCTTGCTGGAGCAATAAGCCGCGTGGCCCGGCAGGCCGCGGATGCCGGCCACGCTGGCGATGCCCACCAGCGTGCCCGAGCGCCGCGCGCGCATGGGCGCAACAAAGGGCTGGAAGGTCGCGGCCATGCCGATGTTGTTGGTCTCGTAGACGGTGCGCATCATCTCGAGGTCTTCGAAGATGGCGGTGTCGATGCCGATGCTGATGCCGGCGTTGGCGATCACCACATCGGGCAGGCCTTGCGCCTCGATGCAGGCGCGGCCGGCCCCGGTGATGCTCGCGATGTCGCGCACGTCGGCGCCGTAGACGGCGAAGCGCGCGGGCTCGAGGCCCTCGCGCTCGGCCCATTGACGCAGCTCGGCCTCGCGCCGTGCCACCACGGCGAGCCGATACCCCGCCTCGTAGTAGCGCAGCGCGAGCGCCTGACCGATGCCGCTGGAGGCCCCGGTGATGTAGACCAGCGGAGCAGTGCTCATCGTGCGGGACCCTTGGCGGTTTTCGGCAGGAAGCTCGCGCGCATGCGCCCGCTGAACTGGATCAGGCGGTCGAGGTGGCTGTATTCCATGCCTTCGGCGAACACCTGCGTGTCGCCGTGGAGGACGGTGACCGGCAGGTGCGACTTCACCCGTTCGGTGTCGAGGAAGGCATGCAGGAACTCGCCGCGGAAATCGAGCGCCGGCGAAGTGGGCGTGGCCTCGCTGACGACCTGCGCGCCGCCGAGCAACTGCACCTCGGTGCCGGCGCCGTTGGCAATGCCGCGGCGCGCGCTCGCATAGGTGATGCGCCCATCGGCCCCGACCGCGCGCACGCGCACGTTGTCGATCTCCACCGTGTCGGTGTCGGGGTAGTGGCGCAGCGCGTCGCCGTCGATCTGCGCCTTGAGCGGCCCGAGCGCACCGAAGCGCTGGACGGAGAAGTTGCGCATCTCGTAGTCGGGCTCATGGCGCAAAGGGGCGGTGGCGCGGTCGCGTTCGACGACCGGTGTGTTCTTCACCAGCCACCAGGTGCCCAGCGCCAGCAGCGCCATCAGCAGGAGGGGCAGGTAGGCCGAGAAGAACTCCAGCACCCGCCAGTGCCAGGGCTGCTCGGCGCCGGCAGACTTGGGCGCGGCCGCGGGGCTCACGCCGGCCGGCGACGCGACCAAGGTGTCATCCCGTCGCATCGAGCGTCACGAGGTGGCCGTGCAGCAGGGCCGCATAGCGGTTGGCGGCCATCAGCAGCAAATCGCAGAACTCGCGTGCCGCGCCATGTCCACCGGGGGCGCTGGTCACGTGGTGCGCGATCGCACGCACCTCGGCGTGGCCATTGACAGGTGCACAGGCAAAGCCGGCGCGCGTGATCAGCGGCAGGTCGGGCCAGTCGTCGCCCATCGCCGCGAGCGCCGGCCAATCGAGCGAAAGCTGTTGGAGCACGCCCTGGGCGGCCGCGAGCTTGTCGTGCGCGCCATAGACGGCATGCGCGATGCCGAGGTCGGCCACACGGCGCCGCACCGCGGGCGAATCGCGGCCGGTGATCACGATGGGCGTGATGCCGCCCTGCGCGAGCAGCTTCAGGCCATGGCCGTCGAGCGTGCTGAAGGCCTTGAACTCCTCGCCTCGCTCGCTGATGTAGATGCGCCCATCGGTGAGCACGCCGTCGACGTCGAAGATCGCCGCACGCACCGGCTGTGCCTTCAGCAGCAGCTCGGGCGGGAATGTCAGGACCGGGGTCAGTTCGCGCATCAGATGACCTTGGCGCGCATCAGGTCGTTGGAGTTGAGTGCGCCCACCAGCACGCCTTGTGCGTCGACGACGAGCACGCTCGTGATGCGCTGCGCTTCCATCAGGTCGGCGGCTTCGACGGCGAGCACGTCCGCGCGGATGGTGCGCGGCTGGGTGTGCATGACGTCGCGCGCGACGAGCGCGCGCAGGTCACGGCCCCGCTCGACGCAGCGGCGCAGGTCGCCGTCGGTGAAGATGCCCAGCACCTTGCCTTGCGGGTCGGTGATGGCGGTGGCACCCAGGCCCTTCTGCGTCATCTCTCGCATCATGTCGACGAAGGAGGTCTCGGGCGCCACGCGCGGCACGTCGTCGCCGCTGCGCATGACGTCGCGCACGTGCGTGAGCAGCTTGCGACCCAGGCTGCCGCCGGGGTGCGAGCGGGCGAAGTCTTCTTCGCGGAAGCCGCGTGCGTCGAGCAATGCAACCGCGAGTGCATCGCCGAGGGCCATCTGCGCCGTGGTGCTGGCGGTGGGCGCGAGGTTGAGCGGGCAGGCTTCGGCATCGACGGCGCTGTCGAGCACGATGTCGGCATGCTGGGCGAGGGTGGAATCGCGACGGCCGGTCATCGCGACCAGGGTGACCCCGATGCGGCGGATGGCGGGCAGGATGGCGGTGAGCTCGTTGGCTTCACCAGAGTTCGAGATGGCGAGCACCACGTCGCCCGGCGCCACCATGCCGAGGTCGCCATGGCTCGCTTCGGCCGGGTGCACGAAGAACGCCGGCGTGCCGGTGGAGGCGAGCGTGGCGGCGATCTTGCGGCCCACGTGGCCGCTCTTGCCCATGCCCATCACCACCACGCGCCCGGTGCAACGCAGGATGGCCGCCATGGCGCGGCTGAAGTCGTCGCCCAGGCGCGCCTTCAGCCCGAGCAGCGCTTCGGCCTCGATGTCGATGGTCTTGCGTGCGAGTTGCAGCGCTCGGTCCACGTCGAGGTGCACGTCAACGCTGGCAGAAAGAGGGGTGGCGGAGGACACGGAAGAGGCTCTGCGGCAGTGCTGTCCAGTAGGATCGGGCGATTGTAGGCACGCGGCCTGTGCCCCTCCTGTCCACGCTAGCGCTCCTGCGTCGTCCAACGCGCCCTCATGGTCAGCACCCTCGAACTGGTCCTGCTCTATCTGATCGCCGCCGTGGGAGGCGTGGTCGCCTGCCGCATGCTGCGCCTGCCCCCGATGCTGGGTTACCTGTCGGTCGGGGTGCTGATCGGCCCGAACGCGCTGGCCCTCGCGAAGGACTCCCCCAGCGTCACCTACCTCGCCGAATTCGGCGTGGTGTTCCTGATGTTCGTGATCGGGCTGGAGTTCAACCTGCCCAAGCTCAAGAGCATGCGCAAGCTGGTGTTCGGCCTCGGCCTGAGCCAGGTGGTGCTCACCGTGCTGGTGGCGATGGCTGGCAATGCGCTGCTCGCATGGGGCTTTGCCGCGCTCGGGCGCGAGTGGGGGCTGAACTGGCGCAGCGCGTTTGCGCTCGGCGGCGCGCTCGCGATGAGCAGCACTGCCATCGTCGTGAAGCTCATGGCCGAGCGGCTCGAGCTGGAAAGCGAGCACGGCCGGCGCGTGATGGGCGTGCTGCTGTTCCAGGACTTGGCGGTGGTGCCGCTGATCGTGCTGATCCCGGCGCTCGGCTCGTCACCCGAGGTCCTGATGCGCGAGCTCGCCTTCGCGACACTCAAGGCGGCCGCACTGCTCACCGTGCTGCTGGTCGGCGGCCAGCGCGTGATGCGCTGGTGGCTCACGCTGGTGGCGCGGCGCAAGAGCGAGGAGCTCTTCATCCTCAACCTGCTGCTGGTGACACTGGGCCTGTCGTGGCTGACCGAGCACGCCGGCCTGTCGCTTGCGCTGGGGGCCTTCGTCGCCGGCATGCTGATCGCCGAAACCGAATACAAGCATCAGGTGGAGACCGACATCCGGCCGTTCCACGACGTGCTGCTCGGGCTCTTCTTCATCACCATCGGCATGAAGCTCGACATGGAGATCGTGCTCTCGCAGTGGCCGCTGGTGTTGCTGCTGAGCGCGGTGCCGGTGGCGTTCAAGTTTGGACTGGTGGCGGCGCTCGCCAAGCTCTACGGCGCCGCCACCGGCGTGGCGCTGCGCACCGGCCTCTACCTCGCGCAAGCCGGCGAGTTCGGCTTCGTGCTCGTGAACCTCGCGCATGACGAGAAACTCCTGTCGCCCACCCTGCAGAGCGCGGTGCTGGCGAGCATGGTGCTCTCGATGCTGGCCACGCCCTTCATCGTGATGTACAGCAACCGCATCGTGATGCGGCTCTCGGCGAGCGACTGGCTGATGCAGTCGGTGGCGATGACCACCATCGCCAAGCGCGCCATCAACACCGAGGCCCACATCATCATCTGCGGCTACGGCCGCAGCGGCCAGAACCTCGCGCGGCTGCTCGACCTGGAGCGCATCCCCTACATGGCGCTCGACCTCGACCCTGACCGCGTGCGCCAGGCCGCGGCGGCCGGGCAGAGCGTGGTGTTCGGCGACGCGGCGCGCCTGCAGAGCCTGATGGCTGCGGGCCTGGCGCGGGCAAGCGCGGTGGTGGTGAGCTACCACGACACGCCCTCGGCGCTGAAGATCCTGCACCTCGTGCAGGAACATGCGCCGACGGTGCCGGTGGTGGTGCGCACCATTGACGATGTCGACATCGAGCGCCTGCGCGCCGCGGGGGCCACCGAGGTGGTGCCGGAAGCGGTGGAGGGCTCGCTGATGCTCGCAAGCCATGCGCTCGCGCTCGTCGGCGTGCCGATGCGCCGCGTGATCCGTGTAGTGCAGGACCAGCGCGATGCGCGCTACAGCCTGCTGCGCGGCTACTTCCACGGCGCCGACGACGACACCGTCGACGACCTGCAGCAGGCGCGGCTCTTGAGCGTAAGCCTGCCGCCGGCGGCCGCAAGCCTGGGCCAGCCGTTGAGCGACCTGGCGCTGCACGCAGTGGGCGTGAGCGTGGTGTCGGTGCGGCGGGCGTCAGGGAAAGTGACTTCGCCCGACGACCAGCTCACGCTGGCCGCGGGCGACACCTTGGTGCTCTCCGGTTTGCCGGAGGCGCTCGCCCTGGCCGAAGGCAAGCTGCTCGGCCGGGCCTGACCTCCACATGACAAAGGGGCCCGCAGGCCCCTTTGCGTTCTCCTGTCGCGTGCGCCGAGGCTCAGGGGCAGGCGCCACCGTTGGCGTTGATCACAGGGCGGAACAGGCTCGCAGCGGAACCCGCGTCCTCGGCCGTCGGCGCCCGGGTGAAGGTGCAGCCGTAGGTCGGCGCCGCCACCGTCGCCGGCGTCAGCACGTCGTCGCCCGCCGGCTTTGCGCCGCCTTCGGCCCAGATGACCATGTCGCGGAACGCCTCGACCTGTTCGCCCACCGTGAAGTCGCAGTGGCTGATGCCGCGGATCGCCCGTTGCACGAGCCGGTCGCCGTTGCCCTTGGCCACGGCGCGCTGGCGGTAGATCTGCTCCATGTTGAAGGGCACGAAGAGGTCACCCAGCGTGTGGATCGTCACCACCGGCACGCTGAACTCGCCATTGACCTTCGGGACCCAGCGCAGGCCGTCGCGGCGCAGGCGGTTGGCCTCGGGATCGGCGGTGAGCTTCAGCGCCACGTTGTTGATGGCGGTGCTGCCGGCCGCGTCACCGGTGATGGTGTAGGTGAAGGCGTTGGTGTCGAGCACGTTGCGGTTCAGGATGCCGTTGACCGTGCCGTCGGAGCCGAACGTGCCATAGGCCGACTGGAAGCTGCGGCCCGCGGCCAGCGCCAAGTCGAACAGCGGGCGGTCGCCGCCGGTCAGGTTCTCGACGATGGAGGCGTAGCGCGCGCCATTCGCCGTGGGAACGACGCTGCTGGCGCTGAAGGTGCTGAACAGGTTGCCGGTGACGGCGGCCGAGATGTCGGCCCAGTTCTGCGTCGGGTAGCGCGGCACGCCGGCCACGGCCTGTGCGGCCACCTGCATCGCGGCGAAGGTGTTGAAGAGCTCGGTGTCGCCGGTCACGCCGCACATCGGCACGGAGCCGTCGTAGCGCACACGGTTTCTCGCGGTGGCGAGCGTCTCGGCTTCGACCGCGGCGGCCGCGATGTGGCCGCCCATCGAGTGGCCGATGATGTAAGTGCGGGTCGGCGCGGCCAGCGTGCGGCCGTTGGCTGCGGCGATGCGCGTGAACTCGAGCGCCAGCGCGTTGGTGTCTTCGACGCCGGCCCGGACGTCGTACCAGTTCTTGGCGTAGCTGGACGCGGCCCAGGCATAGCCGTTCTCGATCAGGTAGCGACGGATCGACGGGTTGCCGGTGGTCGGGGTCAGCGTCGTGCCACGGTAGCCATGGGCGTACATCACCAGCTTGCCGTTCCAGTTGGCCGGCACCTCGACGCGATACGAGGCACCGTTCAGCACGCCGGCCCAGCGGTCGGTCGTCACGGCCACACCGGCCATGGCGGTGAAGCTCGGGCCGTTCGTGCCTGCGACGTAGTCGGGGTAGACCGTCGTGTTGTCGAGCGGCACGGGGGTGAAGACGCGCGTGTCCTGGGCCCGAGTTTCCTCGGGCGCCGGTGGAGCGTCATCGCCTCCACCGCAAGACGCCAGGATGACGGCCGCGGCGACCGCGGCCAGCCGGAAGGGGGAGAAATGTTGCTGCATGGGGTCTCCTGTGATCGTGCTTTTGGAACGCATCAAGTGCGGTCTGCCCGACGGTATCCGGGCGTGCTTTTATGCGATCAGCGGACTTTCCCGTCACCGCTCGTCACGTGGGGGACAAACGGTTCCGCAGACCGGAATAGCCGTGCGACCACGGCCGAAGCTGCCACTCCCGTGGCACGAAACGGCAATCGACCCGAACCCGGTCGAAGCGACCCCTCAGCGTTGCCCTCAGGCGAAGGGCATCTTGCTGGCCATGTTGGCGCGCATGCGCTGCGCCATGACCGCACCCGCCGCGCGCACGAGCTCGAGGGCCAGCGCCGGGGAACGCTGGGCCAGCTCTTCGAGGCGAGGCCCACGCAGGGCCCACACCACCGACGGCGTGACCGCTTCGACGCTAGCCATGCGCGGGCCGTCACCGAAGATGCCGGGCTCGCCCACCACCGAGCCGGGGCGCAGGATCGCGATGCGGCTGGTGCCCGGAGGCGCCCCGGTCACGAAGACCTGCAGCGAACCGCGGCCAAGGAAGTACATGCTGCGGTCGGTGTCGCCCTGCTTGATCAGCAGGTCGCCAGCGCGGATGTCGTGCTGCGTGAAGTAGGGGCCGATGGTGCGCCAGTGCTCGGCGTTCAGCCGGGCCCGGAATGCGTCTTCGGTGTTGAGCGTCTGGATCGCGTTGACCAGTTCGTTGAAGTCCATCATGTGCACAGAACCCGTGACGGCGGGCGCGGGGCCCGGGTGGGGCGATTATCAGCCTGCCCCGACGCCCCAACAACGAAGGGCAACCCGCGGACGGCAGGCCCTTACTTGCCGATACAGAAGCGGCTGAAGATCTCGCCCAGCAGGTCGTCGGGCGTGAAGACGCCGGTGATCTCGGCGAGCGCGTTGTGGCCGAGGCGGAGTTCCTCGGCCAGCAGGTCGAGGGCAGGCTCGGGCGACTGGAGCTGGGTGTGGGCGCTCTCCAGGTGCTCGCGGGTGCGCTGCAAGGCGTCGACATGCCGGGCGCGAGCGATGTAGACGCCTTCCGGCTGGGCGTGCCAGCCGGCGAGGGCCAGCAGGCGCTGGCGCAGTGCATCGAGGCCGCTGCCGGTTTGTGCCGAGATGGCGATGCCAGCGCCTTCGGGCGCTGGACGCAAGTCGCTCTTGTTGAAGACCTGCACCACGCGGTCGGCCAGTGGCGCCAGGCGTTGTGCGATCACCTGGTCGTCGGCGTCGTAGGCGGGCTCGCCGACACGGGTGAGGTCGTGGAGGAAGAGCACTGCGTCGGCCTGGCCGATGGCGTCCCAGCTGCGGGCGATGCCGATGCGCTCGACCTCGTCGCCCGCATCGCCCGCCTCCCGCAAGCCAGCGGTGTCGATCACGTGCAGCGGCACGCCTTCGATCTGGATGGTCTGGCTGACCTTGTCGCGCGTCGTGCCGGGGATGGGCGTGACGATCGCGAGCTCGGCCCCGGCCAGCGCGTTGAGCAGCGAGCTCTTGCCGACGTTGGGTTGGCCGGCCAGCACGACGCGGATGCCCTCGCGCAGCAGGGCCCCTTGCCGCGCATGGCCGAGCACGTTCGCGAGCTGGCCGCGGATGGCATCGAGCTGGCCCTGCGCATCGGCCTGCTTCAGGAAATCGATCTCTTCCTCGGGGAAGTCGAGCGTCGCTTCGACCAGCATGCGCAGGCGGACGATCTGTTCGCGCAGGGCCTCCACCTCGCTGGAGAACGCGCCGGACAGCGATCGGCTCGCCGAGCGCGCCGCTGCCTCGGTGCTGGCGTCGATGAGGTCGCTGACCGCTTCGGCTTGCGCGAGGTCGAGCTTGTCGTTGAGGTAGGCGCGCTCGGTGAACTCGCCCGGCTCGGCCAGGCGCAGGCCGATGCCGCGGCCGAGCTCGAGGCAACGCGCGAGCAGCAGTTGCAGCACCACCGGCCCGCCGTGGGCCTGCAGTTCGAGCACCTCTTCGCCAGTGTAGGAATTCGGTGCGGGGAAGTGGATGGCCAGGCCCCGGTCGATGGGTTGGCCGTCGGCGTCGAGAAAGGGACCGTAGGTGGCGAAGCGCGGCGCCAGCGTGCGACCGCAGATGCCGTCGATCAGAGGCCGCAGATCACGGCCCGAGGCCCGCACGATGCCCACCGCGCCACGCCCGGCAGCGGTGGCGATGGCGACGATGGGCTGGTGGTGGCGCGGCAGCATGGCCGCATTGTCCCCGTGCGCAGGAGGTCAGGTGACGCCCAGGCGCTTGTTGATGACGTACTGCTGGGCGATGCCGAGGATGTTGTTGGTCAGCCAGTACAGCACCAGGCCCGCGGGGAAGAAGAAGAAGAACACGCTGAAGATGAGCGGCATGATCCACATCATGCGGGCCTGGACCGGATCCGGCGGCGTCGGGTTGAGCCAGGTCTGCAGAAGCGTCGAGGCGGTCATCAGCAGCGGCAGGATGTAGTACGGGTCTTTCGCCGACAGGTCGGTGATCCAGCCCAGCCACGGCGCATTGCGCATCTCGACGCTGGAGAGCAGCACCCAGTACAAAGCGATGAAGAAGGGCATCTGCACGAGGATGGGCAGGCAGCCGCCGAGCGGGTTGACCTTCTCCTCGCGGTAGATGCGCATCATCTCCTGCTGCATCTGCTGCGGCTTGTCTTTCAGGCGCTCGCGCATTTCCATGATGCGGGGGTTGATCGCCTTCATCTTGGCCATCGAGCGATAGGCGCTGGCGTTGAGCCAGTAGAACGCGATCTTCAGGAGCACCACCAGCGCGACGATCGCCCAGCCCCAGTTGCCGATCAGCCCATGCAGCTTGTCGAGCAGCCAGAAGAGCGGCTTGGCGAGCACAGCGAACCAGCCGTAGTCCTTCACCAGTTCCAAGCCGGGGGCCAGGGTTTCGAGCTTGGTCTCTTCCTGGGGGCCGGCGTAGAGCTGGGCTTCATGCGTGACGGTGGCGCCGGGCGCGACGCTGCCGAGCGGCAGCACCATCGCCACCGAGTACAGGTTGTTGCCCAGGCTCTCGGTGCGGAACTCGCGTTGCGACTTGCCTTGCACGAGCCAGGCCGAGTTGAAGTAGTGCTGGACCATCGCGATCCAGCCGTTGTCGGCCGTCTTCACGTATTCGGCCTTGCGCTTCTCGATGTCGGTGAACTCGACCTTCTGGAAGTGCTTTTCCTCGGTGTAGATCGCCGGGCCGGTGAACGCGGTCGGCGCCATGAACATGCTGCTCGGCGGCACGGTGCCATCGCGCACCAGTTGCAGGTAGAGCTCGGGCTGCACCGGGGCCGCGCTGCGGTTGACCACCTCGTGGCGAACCCCGATCGTGTACTGGCCGCGTTTGAACACGTAGCTCTTGCGCAGCGTCACGCCCACAGGCTCGGGCGTCTCGAAGCTCACGGTCAGCGTGTCCTGGCCCTCCTTCAGCACCGTGTCGCCCGCCACCGGCTTCAGCAGCGTGTGGTGGTTGGGCAGGGTAACGCCGGCCTGGCGGGTGATGAGGCCGGTCTGCGCCAGGTACTGGCGGTCGCTGCTGCGGTCGAACAGCACCAGCGGCTGCTTGGGATCGGCATCGCTCGGGTGCTTGAGCAGCACGAGCTTCACCAGGTCTGCGCCTTTGGTGTCGAAGGTGGCTTCGAAGAGGTCGGTCTTGACGGTGCGCAGCTCGCTCGCCACCTGCACGCCACTGGCTGCACCGACTGGCGACGCGGCGGCCCCGGCCTGGCCCGGGGCCGGCACACCGGAAGCGGCCGTGGCGGTGGTCGCGGGTTTGGCCGGCGCAGGCGCAAACATCGACGGCTGGCCGTTGTGCACGTTCCAGTTGTTCCAGAGGAACGTCAGGGACATCAGGAACACCACCCACAGCAGGGTGCGACGCATGTCGGTCATGGGGACGTCTTTTCGCGGGAAGGAGTGAAGAGCTGGGTGAAGAGACCCCGGGCCTGATCGGGCACGGGGTCGTGGCCGCCCGCACACCAGGGGTGGCAGCGGGCCAGGCGGCGCAGGGTCAAGCTACTGCCGGCCCATGCGCCATGCCGATCCAGGGCTTGCAAGGCATATGCGGAACAGGTCGGCTCAAAGCGGCAGGCGCTGCCAAGCCAGGGGCTCAGGAAGAATCGATAGCCACGCACCAGCCCCATCAACAGGCGCCGAGGCAAGGCCAGGAAGACATTGAGCATGGCGCGCGATCGGGATCAGGCTGCCGCGGCCTGGCGCACGGCGTCGGCCATCAGGCGCGAGAGCTCGCGGCCGGCTTCGTCGCGCAAGGCCTCGGAGGCTGCGCTGGTGAAACGTTCGCGGTCGAAGGGCGAGCGCAGGCGCACGACCCACAGGCCGGCCTGCAACCGGGGTTCGGCTCCCGCGGCTTCGCGGATCTGGCGCTTGAGCAGGTTGCGGGTCACCGAACGCCGCGCGTGGCGCTTCGGGACCACGGCGCCGAGCCAACAACCGGCGGGGGATTCATCCACAGGCTTGCCCACTTCCGGTGCCTGGCCTGTTGACAACTTGGGGTCAACCATCGCCCGACCGGGCTTTCGTGCCGAGCTGGGCCCTGACCGCAGGTAGTGGACGGCGAAATGCGGACTGCGCGCATGGGCAGGAGTGCCCAGCACGCGTTCGAAGTCGGCGGATCGCACGATGCGACCGATCACGGCACAGCCGTGTCAAGGGTCAAGGCGAGGCCGTGTGCAGCAGCGCTGCCGCTCAGACGGCCAGGCGCTTGCGGCCCTTGGCGCGGCGAGCGTTGATGACGGCACGGCCACCGCGGGTCTTCATGCGCACGAGGAAGCCGTGGGTACGGGCGCGGCGGGTCTTGGAGGCTTGGTACGTGCGTTTCATGGTGCAGTCCTGCTGGTCTGGATGAAGGTCTGAAAGTGAAGATGAAGACCTGCGCTGAGACACTCGCCAACACGGGCATCGAGCACCGCGCCGACCGATCGACCAAGCCTTCGGGAAACCCACTATTACACCAAAAAGGCCCTTTGAAGTCAAAGACTTGCACGGCAGCATGCGGCCGCGAGAGCTTTCGTGAAGGGATTGACCATCGTCTCGAAACTGTGGATAACCGCGTCTCCGGCAACCCGGCGCACGTAGAATCCCGCCGCTCCGAAAAAGACTTTTCCACAATGAGCGCTGACCTCTGGCAACGTGGCTGCGAACGACTCGCGGCAGAGTTGCCCGAACAACAATTCAACACCTGGATCCGGCCGCTGCCGGCCGCCGATGTCACCGACGAGGGCGGTGATGTGGCCGTGGCCAGCGTGCAGGTGCCCAACCGCTTCAAGCTCGACTGGATCCGAAACCAGTACGCCGGCCGCATCGAGGCCGTGCTGAGCGAATTGGCGGGCAAACCGGTGCGTCTGGACCTGACACTGGCCGCACGCGAGTCGCAGGCGACGGGCGCGACTGCCCTGCGCCCGAACGGTCCGCGGTCCTTCACCCAGGCCCTGCGCCAGGCCCCGGCTGCCAATGACGCACCCGCGCCCGTTCGGCCCGCCGACAGCGGCCAGAGCGCCCACCTGCCACGCCACCGCCTGAACCCGGCCCTCACCTTCGACACGCTGGTGCCCGGACGCGCCAATCAGATGGCGCGCACTGCCGCGTTGCACGTGGCCGGTGCCCCGGGGCAGATGTACAACCCGCTCTTCATTTATGGCGGGGTCGGCCTCGGCAAGACCCACCTGGTGCACGCCGTCGGCAATGCCTTGCTGGCCGATCGCCCTGATGCCCGGGTGCTCTACCTGCACGCCGAGCAGTTCATCACCGACGTGGTGAAGAACTACCAGCGCAAGACCTTCGACGAGCTCAAGGCCAAGTACCACCAGCTCGACCTGCTGCTGATCGACGACGTGCAGTTCTTTGCCGGCAAGGAGCGCACCCAGGAGGAGTTCTTCAACGCCTTCGAAGCGCTGCTGGCCAAGCGCGCCCACATCATCATGACCAGCGACACCTACCCCAAGGGACTGGTGGACATCGACGAGCGCCTCACCTCCCGCTTCGACGCCGGCCTGACCGTCGCGATCGAGCCGCCCGAGCTCGAGATGCGCGTGGCCATCCTGATGCGCAAGGCCGACAGCGAAGGCACCTCGATGCCGGAGGACGTGGCCTTCTTCGTCGCCAAGAACGTGCGCGCCAACGTGCGCGAACTCGAAGGCGCGCTGCGCAAGATCCTGGCCTATTCACGTTTCTCGCAGAAGGACATCAACATCCAGCTCGCCCGCGAGGCGCTGAAGGACCTGTTGTCGATCCAGAACCGCCAGATCGGCGTCGAGAACATCCAGAAGACGGTGGCGGATTTCTACAAGATCAAGGTCGCCGACATGTACAGCAAGAAGCGCCCGGCCAGCATCGCGCGGCCGCGCCAGATCGCCATGTACATCGCCAAGGAGATGACGCAGAAGAGCCTGCCCGAGATCGGCGAACTCTTCGGCGGCCGCGACCACACGACGGTGCTTCACGCGGTGCGCAAGATCGCCGCCGAACGCCAGAAGAACACCGAGCTCAACCAGCAGCTGCACGTGCTGGAACAGACGCTCAAGGGCTGAGGACGAGACAAGGAAGAAGCTTCAGCACACGCGCCGGCGCCGTGTCAAATCACAAGCCTGGGGACAACTTCAGAACAAGTTCCAGGATGTCCACAGCCCCGCGCCCTTCCCCAAAGTTGTTGTCGGTTCGTCCCGGGTTTTGCGAGGTCGTCGCACACAGGGTTCGCTTGAAGATAAACGCTTGATGGAACAGGAGAAAATGGCGTTCTCCACAGAAAATGTCGTGCTCTACTACGACGACCAATTTAAGAGGTTGACATGATTGTCTTGAAGACAGCACAAGAAAAAGTCTTGAGCGCCTTGCAGGCCGTCTCGGGCATCGTCGAGCGTCGTCACACCTTGCCCATCCTGGCCAACGTGCTGATCAAGAAGACCGGCGGCCAGATCGAGTTCACGACTTCCGACCTCGAGATCCAGGTGCGCACCACGGCCGAGTTCGACGGCGACGCGGGCAACTTCAGCACCACCGTTGGGGCCCGCAAGCTGATCGACATCCTGCGTTCGCTGCCGGCCGACCAGACGGTGAGCCTGTCGGCCAACCAGAACAAGCTCACGCTGCAAGGCGGCAAGAGCCGCTTCACGCTGCAGACCCTGCCGGCCGACGACTTCCCGCTGGTGCAGGAAGCCGCCGACTTCGGGCCGATGTTCAGCGTGCCGCAGAAGACGCTGAAGACCTTGATCAACCAGGTGCACTTCGCGATGGCGGTGCACGACATCCGCTACTACCTGAACGGCATCCTCTTCGTCGCCGAAGGCAAGAGCCTGACCTTGGTCGCCACCGATGGCCACCGCCTCGCGCTCGCGCAGGCCACGCTCGATGTCGAGATCCCGAAGCAGGAAGTGATCCTCCCGCGCAAGACGGTGCTCGAGCTGCAGCGCCTCCTGAAGGACGAAGACACCGCGATCGAGATGCGCTTTGCCGGCAACCAGGCGAAGTTCAGCTTCTCGGGCATGGAGTTCGTCACCAAGCTGGTCGAGGGCAAGTTCCCCGACTACAACCGCGTGATCCCGAAGAACCACAAGAACAGCCTCACGCTCGGCCGCGCGCCGCTGCTGGCGAGCCTGCAACGTGCCGCCATCCTGACGAGCGAGAAGTTCAAGGGTGTGCGCGTCAACCTCGAGCCCGGCAGCCTGCGCATCGCCTCGAGCAACGCCGAACAGGAAGAGGCCAAGGAAGAACTCGAGGTCGACTACGGCGGCGACACCATCGAGATCGGCTTCAACGTGACCTACCTGATGGACGTGCTGGCCAACATGAGCGTCGACATGGTCAAGCTCGAGCTCCAGGACACCAACTCCAGCGTCTTGATCACCGTGCCCGAGCAGGCCGGCTTCAAGTACGTGGTGATGCCGATGAGGATCTGACCCCTGCGCGGCCCTCGTGCCGACCGTGACATGCCAAGCGGGCTTCGGCCCGCTTCACCGTTTCTAAAGAGGGGTGCCTACCCCGTTGAGAGAGTTCCAAGCGGCCATGACCGACGTCCAAAACCTCCCCGAAGAACCCGCCAAGAAGACCGCCGCCGAGATCAGCGCCGGTTATGGCGAGGGCAGTATCCAGATCCTCGAGGGCCTGGAAGCGGTGCGCAAACGCCCCGGCATGTACATCGGCGACACCTCCGACGGCACCGGCCTGCACCACCTGGTGTTCGAGGTGGTCGACAACTCGATTGACGAAGCCCTCGCCGGCCATTGCGACGACATCGTCGTCACCATCCACAGCGACAACTCCATCTCCGTCATCGACAACGGCCGCGGCATCCCCACGGGCGTGAAGATGGACGACAAACACGAGCCCAAGCGTTCGGCGGCCGAGATCGCCCTGACCGAGCTGCACGCCGGCGGCAAGTTCAACCAGAACAGCTACAAGGTTTCGGGCGGCCTGCACGGCGTGGGCGTGTCGTGCGTGAACGCGCTCTCGAAGTGGCTGCGCCTGACCGTGCGCCGCGACGGCAAGCAGCACTACATCGAGTTCAAGAAAGGCGTGCCGCAAGACCGCCTGATCGAGATGCGCGATGGCTTCGAGGTGAGCCCGATGCGCATCACCGGCGAGACCGAGAAGCGCGGTACCGAGGTCCACTTCCTGCCCGACGACGAGATCTTCCAGCAGAACAACGACTTCCACTACGACATCCTCGCCAAGCGCCTGCGCGAGCTTTCGTTCCTCAACAACGGCGTGAAGATCCGCCTCGTCGACGAGCGGAACAACAAGGAAGACAACTTCGCCTTCGCCGGCGGTGTGAAGGGCTTCGTCGACTTCATCAACACCGGCAAGAAGGTGCTGAACCCGACCGTCTTCCACGCCACGGGCGAGAAGAACAGCGAACAGGGCACCACCATCACCACCGAGGTGGCGATGCAGTGGAACGACGGCTACAGCGAGTCGGTGCTGTGCTTCACCAACAACATCCCCCAGCGTGACGGTGGCACCCACCTCACCGGCATGCGCGCCGCGATGACGCGTGTCATCAACAAGTACATCGAAGACAACGAGCTCGCCAAGAAAGCCAAGGTCGAGGTGACCGGCGACGACATGCGCGAAGGCCTGTGCTGCGTGCTCAGCGTGAAGGTGCCCGAGCCCAAGTTCTCCAGCCAGACCAAGGACAAGCTGGTGTCGAGCGAAGTGCGCGGCCCGGTGGAAGACGTGGTGAGCAAGGCGCTGACCGACTACCTGCTCGAGAACCCCAACGACGCCAAGATCATCTGCGGCAAGATCGTCGAAGCCGCCAAGGCCCGCGAGGCCGCCCGCAAGGCGCGCGAGATGACGCGCCGCAAGGGCGTGCTCGACGGCATGGGCCTGCCCGGCAAGCTCGCCGACTGCCAGGAAAAAGACCCGGCGCTGTGCGAGATCTACATCGTCGAGGGTGACTCCGCCGGGGGCTCCGCCAAGCAGGGCCGCGACCGCAAGTTCCAGGCGATCCTGCCCCTGCGCGGCAAGATCCTCAACGTGGAGCGTGCCCGCTTCGAGCGCCTGCTCACCAGCAATGAAATCCTCACGCTGATCACCGCGCTCGGCACCAGCATCGGCAAGGAAGAGTTCAACCCTGACAAGCTGCGCTACCACCGCATCATCATCATGACCGACGCGGACGTGGACGGTGCGCACATCCGCACGCTGCTGCTCACCTTCTTCTATCGGCAGATGCCCGAGATCGTCGAACGTGGCCATGTCTACATCGCGCAGCCGCCGCTCTACAAGGTCAAGCTCGGCAAGGAAGAGCAGTACCTGAAGGACGGCCACGAGCTCGATGCCTACCTGCTCAAGGTGGCGCTCAAAGACGCCAAGCTCGAGACCGGCATGGGCGGCGCGGTGCTGGCCGGCGAGACGCTCGACACGCTGGCGCGCCAATACGTGCTCGCCAACAACGTGGTCGACCGCCTGGCCAAGTGGATGGACGTGGAGGCCCTGCGCGCCATGGCGAACGGGCTGGAGATCAACCTCGACACGCTGGAAAGCGCTGAACAGTCGGCGGCGGCCTTGAAGGCCGCGCTGCACAATGCCGAGGTCACCGCCGAGTTCGACACCCGCATGGACAAGCACATCCTGCGCATCAGCCGCATGCACCACGGCAACGTGAAGAGCAGCGTGATCACCGCCGACTTCGTGCACGGTGCCGACTACGAAGCGCTGAGCACCGCCGGCCGCACCTTCAAGGGCCTGGTGAGCGCCGAAGCCGTCGTCAAGCGTGGCGAAGGCGAGAAGCAGAAGGAAGCCAAGGTCAGCGACTTCCGCCAGGCCATGGCCTGGCTGATCCAGCAGGCCGAGTCGGCCGTCGGCCGCCAGCGCTACAAGGGCCTGGGCGAAATGAACCCCGAGCAGCTCTGGGAAACGACCATGGACCCGAACGTGCGCCGCCTGCTCAGGGTGCAGATCGACGACGCGATCGAGGCCGACCGTGTGTTCACCATGCTGATGGGCGACGAGGTCGAGCCGCGGCGCGACTTCATCGAGCAGAACGCGCTGCGGGCCGCCAACATCGACGTCTAGAGCGTCGAGCGCAGCGGCTCAAAAAAGCAAAGGCCCCGCGAGGGGCCTTTGTCATGGTGCTGTCGAGACATCAGACACGATGCCGCGAGCCCTTCAGCGCTTCACGCGCGTTGCCCACGCTCTTCTGCGCCTTGCCTTCGACCTGCTTGGCCGCGCCACGCTCTTCGTGCTTGGGGCTGCCGATCACTTCGCCGGTCTTGCGTTGCACCTTGCCGGCGGCGTCCTTCATGGCGCCCTTCACTTGGTCTCGGTTCATATGAACTCCTTCAGTCGGTGGTTGCCATACGAAGCATGTGATGCACATGCTTCACCGTGAGACAAGGCTACGCCGATCGTCTCGAGTCGGCTGCGAGAGAGAGGCGCGGTTCGTGGTCGGACCTCGCCTACAGGCGCGGTGCCGTGGGCTCGGCGCTCAGCGCCGGTGCGCCGCTCTCGTCTTTCAGCTGCACGCCGGTGAGCTGTCGGCGGCGCGCTTCCTGCGCCAGCCACCACAGCGTGTGCGCCGCCTGCGCATACGGCAGGCCCTCGGGCCGGATGTTGGAGATGCAGTTGCGTTCGGCGTCGTGCCGGCCGGTGCGCGGCGCCCAGGTGAGGTAGACGCCCAGGCTGTCGGGCGAGCTGAGGCCAGGGCGTTCGCCGATCAGCACCGCCACAAGCTGGGTGCAAAGGGCTTCACCGATCGGGTCGCCGAGCGCGACACGCGCCTGCTCGGCGACGACCACGGGCCCCAGGCGCCAACCGGCAGGGGCTCGTCGGCGCACTTCGGTGAGCAGTGGCAGCGCGTGCCGCTCGAGGGCGAGCGACGAGAGGCCGTCACCCGCCACCAGCAGCAGGTCGCAGCCGGTCGCGTCGGTCTGCTGTTGCAAGGTGTGCTGCGAGGCGTCGTCCAGGCGGCGGCCGAGGTCGGGGCGCAGCAGGTAGGTGGCACGGTCGGGGGCCGCGCTGTGCACGCGCAGTGTCGGCCAGCCATCGGTTTGAAGTCGCTTGCACAAGCCGGCCGCATTGAGCGGCAGGTGCACCGCATCGCGCGCCATCGCATGCGCCGCGCCGAAGCGCAGCAGCTCCTGCGTGGGCACGCTCACCCCCGTGCGGCCGAGGGCCACGCGCGCCGGGGTGTGGGCCTTCAGGGCCTGCCACGGGTCTGGCGTCACCGCGCCGTCATGGCTCATGCTGCCGCCTCGATCAGCGGATGTTTCGCCGGCACCGGCAGCACATGCCCGGCCGCATCGGTGATGCCCATGCGCTGCAGCCAAGTCTCGAACTCCGGCGCACGCTTCAGGCCCAGCAGCTCGCGCAGGTAGAGGGCGTCGTGGAAGGAGGTGCTCTGGTAGTTGAGCATCACGTCGTCGGCGCCCGGCACGCCCATCAGGAAGCTCAGGCCCGCATTGGCGAGCAGGGTCATCAGCGCATCCATGTCGTCGCCATCGGCTTCGGCATGGTTGGTGTAGCAGACGTCGCAGCCGATCGGCAGGCCGAGCAGCTTGCCGCAGAAGTGGTCTTCCAGGCCGGCGCGGATGATCTGCTTGCCGTCGTAGAGGTACTCCGGCCCGATGAAGCCGACGACGGTGTTGACGAGCAGCGGCGAATACGCGCGCGCCACCGCATAGGCGCGGGCCTCGCAGGTCTGCTGGTCCACACCGTGGTGCGCGTTGGCGCTGAGCGCCGAGCCCTGGCCCGTCTCGAAGTACATGACGTTGGCGCTCGCCGGGTCGCCGACCGTGGCGCGCTTGAGCGACAGCGCAGCCTCGCGGGCTTCCTTCAGGAGCGCCAGGTCGATGCCGAACGAGGCATTGGCCTGCTGCGTGCCGGCAATAGACTGGAACACCAGGTCCACGGGCGCGCCGTGCTCGATCGCCTGCACGGTGTTGGTCACGTGCGTCAGCACGCAGGACTGGGTGGGGATCTGAAAGCGCGTGATCAGTTCGTCGAGCCGCTGCAGCAGCGAGACGATCGCCGGCACGTTGTCGCTCGCCGGGTTGATGCCGATCACCGCGTCGCCCGCGCCATAGAGCAGGCCGTCGAGCGTGGACACCGCGATGCCGCGGGGGTCATCGGTCGGGTGGTTGGGCTGCAGGCGCACCGCCAGGTGGCCGGGCAGGCCGATGGTGTTGCGAAAGCGGGTGACGACACGGCACTTGCGCGCGACGAGGATCAAATCCTGATGGCGCATCAGCTTGCTGACCGCCGCGGCCATCTCGGGCGTGATCCCGGTGTGCACACGGGCGAGTGCCGCGCTGTCGGCCGCGTCCGACAGCAGCCAGTCGCGGAAGCCCCCGACGGTGAGGTGTGCGATCTCGGCGAAGGCCGCCTTGTCGTGCGTGTCGATGATGAGGCGCGTGACCTCGTCGCTCTCGTAGGGCACGAGCGCCTCATCGAGAAAGCGCTGCAGCGGCAGCTCGGCCAGGCACATGCGCGCGCCCATGCGTTCGGCGTAGCTGGTGGCCGCCACGCCGGCGAGCTGGTCACCCGAGCGCAGCGGCGTGGCCTTGGCCATCACCGCCTTCAGGTCGGCGAACTGCCAGGTCTGGGTGCCGATGCGGTGCTGGTAGGGCATGTGTGGGTGGCGTCGGATGCGCGGCGGCTGGGCCGCGACGCGGGCTCAGCCCGCGTTCGGCATGACCGGGGCGGCCGCTTCGCGGCGCTTGTGGCCCCCCAGCATGAACACAACATACGCGAGGAGCATGGTCCCGGCAAACACGCCCGCCAGCAGGGTGTTGTAGTAGACCATCGCGGCCAGGCACAGCACCGCCAGCGAGAGCGCAATGGCCGGGAACACCGGGTAGCCGATGGCCGGGAAGGGCCGCGCCAGATCGGGCTCCTTCTTGCGCAGCGCGAAGAGGCTGAGCATCGACATGATGTACATCACGATCGCACCGAACACCGACATCGTGACGATGTTGGCCGTCAAGGTCTGCCCGCCGAAGGAGAAGAGCTGGTCGCTGAAGATCGCGGCGATGCCGATCACGCCGCCGGCCAGCACCGCGCGGTGCGGCGTGCCGAAGCGCGGGTGGATGGCTGCGAAATAGCTCGGCAGGTAACCGGCGCGTCCGAGCGCGAAGATCTGCCGCGAGTAGCCGAGGATGATCCCGTGGAACGAGGCCACCAGCCCGAAGAGGCCGATCCACACCAGCATGTGCAGCCAGTTGCTGTTCTCGCCCACCACGGTCTTCATGGCCTGCGGCAAGGGGTCGTTGATGTTGGACAGCTTGCGCCAATCGCCCACGCCGCCCGCGAACACCATCACGCCGATGGCCAGCACCACCAGGGTGATGATGCCGGCGATGTAGGCCACTGGAATGGTGCGCTTCGGGTCCTTGGCTTCTTCGGCGGCCATGGCCACGCCTTCGATCGCCAGGAAGAACCAGATCGCAAACGGGATGGCCGCAAACATGCCCGAGATGGCCACGACGCTGAAGGTGTCTTGCCCCGCCCAGCCGTGGGCCACGAAGTTGGCCACCGAAAACGCGGGCGCCACCCCCCCCATGAACACCAGCAACTCGAAGATGGCGAGCGCGGTGATGATCAGCTCGAAGGTCGCGGCCGTCCTGACGCCGACGATGTTGAGCGCCATGAAGATCACATAGGCGCCGGTGGCCATGAGCTTCTGGTCGACCCCGGGAAATTGCACGCCCAGGTAGGAGCCGATGGCCATTGCGATGGCCGGCGGTGCGAACACGAATTCGATCAGGGTGGCGAAGCCGGCGATGAAGCCCCCGACCGGCCCGAAGGCACGCGACGCGTAGGCGAAGGGCCCACCGGCATTGGGGATCGCCGTCGTCAGCTCGGTGAAGCTGAAGATGAAGGTGGTGTACATCGCCGCGACGACGAGGGCCGTGATCATGAAGCCAAGCGTGCCGGCGCTGGCCCAGCCGTAGCTCCAGCCGAAGTACTCGCCCGAGATCACCAGCCCAACGGCCAGCCCCCACAGATGCCAAGCGTTCAACGTCGGTTTGAGGTGACCTGTTTGCATGAGGGCTCCAATCAGAAGACGGCGATGGGGAACTGCGCGGCAAGGAATTAGCAAGTTCCTTGCCGGTGCAGCTCCGCACACCGCGCGGATCGGAGGCCGTCAGGCGGCGTCGAATGGCGTCAGGGGTCGGCCCTCCAAAGGGGCCTCAAGAGGGGCTCAGCGCCGGCGGTCTTCCTCTTTGCCCGACACGGTCTGCGCATCGAGGCCGCGCGCGGGCGACTCGAAGGTCTGCTGCTCCTCGCCGCTCGGCTCGATCAGCTCCTCGATGATGAAGTTGCCATAGCGCTGTGCCCGCTCGGCGTGGAAGCGGCGGGCGATCTCGGCCACCTGCGTCCATTGCGCTTCTTCCTTGGCCTTGACGACGAGGAAGCTGTAGCCCTCGTCGGCCAGCTCGCCGTGGGCGCGGGCGAGGTTGATCTCCTGGCCCAGGTTGGCGAGCGGGCTGGCCTTGGCGAGGTCGATGTCGACCTGCTCGCGCATCTGGTCGGAGGTGTAGCGGGAGATGTTCTCGTCGGCGAAACCGGCCTCGCGGAGCGCGTCGGCGGCGGCGCCCATGTCCTGCTGGGTCGGGAACGAGACGATCACGTGGCCGACGGGGGCAAAGACGCCCAGCGTCTGGGGGTGCGACTGCTTGTCCATGGAAGGCTCCTGTGCGGCCCGGCGGGCCGCTTCCGTCGCATCGTCCCCATGCGGGCATGGCGCGTCACCCGGACGGCGGCGCGAGGGGCTGTCGGCGATTGCCTACTTGTGCAGGTGCGTGTGCGCTGCGCCGCCCTGTGCCAGCCCGGCCTGCCAGGGCGGCCAGGCGGCCTCGAACGGCGTGGCGGCGGGCGCAAAGGCGAGCGGGTTCGCCACCAGGCGCACCCAGGCCAGCGTGTCGTGGTGGTTGCCCGGGGGCGCGCCGTCGTCGCGGAAGGCCACGAGCCAGGCGTGCACCGCGGCGTAGTGCTGCGGGTGCTTGCGCAGCGTCCAGGCGAGGCCGACGAGGTCGGCATAGGCCTCTTCGCGGCGGGTCTGCTGCATGGCCTGCCAGGCGTCGCGCACGGAGGATTCACGCGAGGCGGCATCTTCGGCCTCGCGGCCGGCGCTGAAGCCGGCCGGCACGGTGTGCCACGCGCCGCGCACGTAGCGCCAGCAGTGCCCGAGTTCATGCGCGGCCATGGCCTCGACCACCGGTGTCAGCAAGGGCTCGGGAATGGCGGCGAGCGTGCTCCCGGCCTCGGGGTTGCCGCGCATCGAGAGCACGAGCTTGCAGCGCTCGTCGACGTAGGCCATGGCGAGCGGCGCTTGGCCCGGTGTGGGCTGCGGCTGCACCACGATGTCGAGCGGGAGGCGCTGCTGGCGCGCGTAGGCGATGACCGGCGAGGCCAGGCGCAGCCAGCGCTGCTCGAGGTCGGTCAGGCCCCCGTCGGCACGGGCGGGGATCGACGCGGCCAGGGCGCAGGCGAAGAGGGCGGGCTTCCACATGCCTCCCATTGGACCGGGCTGCACGTGCGGTCAAGGCTCGAAGAGTGCGGACTAAGCACGACTTTTCAGGGGGATGCCGGCTTGATCTGTTGCACGCACCGGCTACCCTAAGGCCGCGACCTGCTGCCTTGGCCATGAAAAGATTCCAAGCCCTGCTCGACCAGCTGACCCTCGGCCTCGACACCCAGGCTTACACCCTGGAGCAGAGCGCCGAGATGGTGTGCCGCCACATCCAGGCCGAACTCGGGTGTTCGCAGGTGAGCGTGTGGCTGCTGGAGGCGCGCGAGAGCGGCCCCTTCCTGCGCCACCAGATCGGCTACGACGGGCCGGCCGGGCGGGTGCTGCTCGGCTCGGAGCTGGCGAGCCACCCCGACATCTGGCCCTACGTGGAAGAGCTCACGCGGCAGGGCGTGTTCGCGAGCGACGACGCACTGGCCGACGAGCGCCTCGGCGGCCTGCGCGAGAGCTTCCTCGCGCCGCTCGACCTGCGCTCGGTGCTCTACGCCACCATCGGTGCCAACGGCAACACGACCGCGCTGCTGGCCTGTGCCGAGCGGGGCGCCAAGCGCCGCTGGTCGGCGGTGGAGATCCGCACGCTCAAGGCGTGTGCCGACGCGATCTCGCTGCGGCGTGCACGACGCCACCGGCGTGAGGCCGAGGCGGCCTCGCTTGCGCAGCGCCTGCTGCAGTCGCAGGTCCAGCCGAAGCTCAGCGTGCTGCCGCCCGAGGACTGACGCCGGGCGGCATTCAGAGGCCCAGCCGCTGCGGCGAGAGGTACTGCTGGCGGTAGACCTCGAAGGGCAGGCTGTCGCCGGCCTCGACCTTCTTCTGGTCTTCCACGGAAGCCTGGGCCAGTTGCGCGTGATGCGCGTCCTGCTCCGCCGTGTGGGGCAGGGCGAGCAGGGCGGCCTGCGTCTGGCGGCTCTGCGCCAGCGTGAAGGCGGAGAAGCTGTGCTGGAAGTCCTGGGCCATCGCGTTGAGCACCCGCGCCGAGGGCGTGAGGCTGGCATCGGCCAGCAGCTCGCGCGCGGCGATGAGCGCGGCCTGGTGCAGCTCGCCACCGTGGGCGGCGTCGAGCGCGGCGGCGATGGGCCTGCATTCGTCGACGATCTGCAGGCCCCAGTCGACCAGCGTCACCTCCTGGGTGCCACGCTCCAGCTTGAGGCCGGGCTCGCGGCCGCGCGCGGCGGTGCGGTGCTGGTTGCGGCCGAGCGCCGCGATCTCGTCGGGCGTGTCGGGCGGGCTCGCGCTCAGCAGGCAGTGCAGCAGGAAGATGTCGAGGAAGCGCACCGTCTCGGCGGTGATGCCGATGGGCACGAAGGGGTTGAGGTCCATCAGCCGCACTTCGACGTATTCGACACCGCGCTCGCGCAGCGCGTGCAGTGGGCGCTCGCCGGGGAAGATCACGCGCTTGGGGCGGATGGTCCCGTAGAACTCGTTCTCGATCTGCAGCAGGCTGGTGGCGAGCTGGTTGTACTCGCCGCCGGGGTTCTGCACGCCGATGGCGGCGTAGGCGGGGTAGGGGCGGGTGAGCGCCTCCTGCAACGAGGCGCCGTAGCTCGCGAGGCTGTTGTAGCTGACCTTGAGGCTGGCCTGCGCATCGCTCTGGTAGCCCAGCCGGCCCATGCGCAGCGAAGTGCCGTGCGGCATGTAGAGCGTGCGTTCGGCGAGCGGCTGCAGCTCGTGCGCTCGGCCTTCGACGAAGCTGGCACCGACCGCCGGCGAGGCACCGAAGAGGTAGAGCAGCAGGAACGAGTGCCGGCGGAAGTTGCGGATCAGCGAGAAGTAACCCTCGTCCGACACGCCCGGCAGCGACCAGTTGTAGTGGATGCCGGAGATGGTCTGCATGCGCCGGCCGTAGCGGTGGCCCAGGCCCATGCGGTAGACGCTCTTGGCGCGGCCCACGTTGGAGTTGCCATAGCGCCCGATCGGGATGGTCTCGTCGGCCGGCAGCTCGCAAGGCATGCTCGACACCCACATCAGCTCGTCACCCGCGGCCTGCATCACGCGGTAGACGGCCTGGTGGATCTGCGTGAGCTCGCCCAGGCAGGCCTCGATGCTGGCGTGTGCGCCGGTCACGAGCTCGAGCTGCGACTCGCTGAAGTCGGTGGTGATGTGCGGGTGGGTGAGGGCCGAGCCAAGGGCTGCGGGGTGCGGCGTGAGCGCGAGCGACGCGTCTGGGCCGGCGCGCAGGCTTTCTTTTTCGATGCCGCGGCGAATGCCCATCAGCACACCGTGGGGCAGTGCACGCAGGCGGTCTTGCAAGTCGCTCATGCGCGTCTCCTCGATCCTCTTGGGGAGCGGAAGGTATCAGAGCTTGGCGTTGGGCGCCGTCCAGCGGGTTGATCGAAGCTGTGTTAGGTCAGGCCGCTGGCAGCAGCTTGACCGAAAGGCGCCCGCCGCGCTCGACCAGCTGCAGCAATCGGTCGATGTTGGGGTGCTTGCCGGGGTGGGCCCGCGCGTCGGCGGTGTGCTCGGCATAGAGCGACAGGCCCTCGTGCGCCGCTTCGACGGTGATCGCGCCGAAGCGCTGCGCCAGTGCGTGGTACACGGCGACCGAGCCGGCGGAGCCGGGCTTGTTTTCGAGCGTGGCGCTGACCGTGCCGCTGTCATCGAGCAGTTGCAGCCCGGCGAGGTGGGTGACGGGGGGCAGGTTCTTCAGGTTGTCAGCGAAAGCCATCGTCATCGTCCTCAGGTCACCGACTGGAAGAGGGCCAGCGTGCGCTCGAAGGCAAGGCGGGCGCTTTCCGGCTCATAGTCCTTGCGGCGGTCGGACTGGAAGCCGTGGCCGGCGTCGTAGAGGTAGACCGGCACCTCGGCGTGTGCGTCGATCACCTTCTGCACGCTGTCGAGCGGAATGCTCGCATCGTGCTTGCCGAAATGCAGGATGGTCGGGCACTTGGGTTGTTCGTTGGCGAACTGCGGCACCAGGCTGCCGTAGTAGCCCGAGGCGGCGGCGAGGCCGGTGCAGCGGCAGGCTGCGGCCCAGGTCACCGAGCCGCCGTAGCAGTAGCCGGTGATGAAGACCTTGCCGCGCTGACCGAGCGCATCGATGCAGGTCTGCGTGTCGTCCACGCTCAGCCTGAACGGGTGCAGCTCGCGTGCCACCTTGATGGCCTTGGCGCGGTCTTCATCGGAATAGCTCGCCTGGAAGCCCGGCGCCTCGCGGTCGTAGATGGCGGGGGCGAGCACCTCGAAGCCCTGGTCGGCAAAGCGGTCGGCCTGTTCCTTGATGTGCTCGGTGACGCCGAAGATCTCCTGGATCAGCACCAGCCCGCCGCGGCGCTGGCCCTTGGGCTCCACGTGGTACACGCCGATGGTGGCGCCGTCGCTCATGGTCATCTGGATCATGCTGCCGCGTGTGCTCATGGGCTTTCTCCGGGGTGGATTCGGGGTGGGGCAGGAATATACGGCCTCGTCCATGACATTGCTGGCAGGCGGCCGAAGGAGGGTCCGCCCATGGAAACGCATGAAACGAACGCAACAAGTTGCACAGACCAACTTATTGCGATATGCTGAACTCACGTCAAAGGAGAAACACCATGAGCCGCCGAGTCCAGCTCCTCGTCATCGATCCGCAGAACGACTTCTGCGACCTGCCCGAGTCCTACCGCCCTGCCGACGCCCTGACCGGCCACCGCGTGGCGCCCACCCTGCCGGTGGCCGGCGCGCACGCCGACATGCAGCGCCTCGCGGCGTTCATCCGCCAGACGAGCGCGGTGTGGAGCGACGTCGCCATCACGCTCGACTCGCACAACCGCCTGCACATCGCGCACCCCACCTTCTGGCAGAAGGGCGATGGCAGCGCGGTGGCGCCGTTCACCGCCATCAAGGCCGAGCAGGTGCGCGCCGGCGAGTTCGTGCCGCGCGACCCGGCCATGCTGCCCCGCGCGCTGGCCTACCTCGACGCGCTCGACGCCCGCGGCCGCTACACGCTGATGGTGTGGCCGGTGCACTGCGAGGTGGGCAGCTGGGGCCACAACGTGCACCCCGACGTGCGCAACGCCTACAACGTCTGGGAGACCCAGCAGCTCAAGGTGGTGCGCAAGGTGATGAAGGGCGGCAACACCTTCACCGAGCACTACAGCGCGCTGCAGGCGGAAGTGCCCGATGCCGACGACCCCGAGACGCTGCTCAACCGCACGCTGCTCGCCGCCCTCGACACCGCCGACCTGCTCGTCATCGCCGGCGAGGCCAGCAGCCACTGCGTGAAGGCGACGACCGAAGACATCGTCGACCACCTGCCCGGGGGAAGGCCGGAACGCATCGTGCTCCTCACCGATTGCATGAGCCCGGTGGGCGGCTTCCAGGCGCAGCACGAGGCCTTCCTCGCCGACATGAGCGGGCGTGGCGTCCAGCTGGCCACCACCGCCGACCTGCTGCCCGAGCTGCTTGCGACCTCACGCTGAAGAAGGTTTCAACATGACCCCCGTCATCCAGCACCTGCTCGAGACCGACCTCTACAAGTTCACGATGTGGCAAACCTTGCTGCATGGTCATCCGCAGGCCCAGGCCGAGTACCGCTTCGTGTGCCGCAACACCCCGGCGTACCCGCTGGCCGAGCTGCTGCCCGAGGTGAACGCGCAGCTCGACCACCTGTGCAGCCTGTCGTTCCGCGAGGAGGAGCTCGCCTACCTGGGCGGCCTGCGCTTCATCAAGAGCGACTTCGTCGACTTCCTGCGCATCTTCCGCTTCCAGCGCCGTTTCATCGAGGCGCGTGCCAACGGGCCGGTGCTGGAGATCGTGGCCCGGGGGCCGCAGGTGCACGTGATGGGCTTCGAGATCTACGTGCTCGCCATCGTCAACGAGCTCTACTTCCGCCGCTTCGAGCAGGAACCGGCGCTCGCGGAGGGCCGTCGCCGCTTGCAGGCCAAACTCGCGCAGCTGCGCGCCTTCGAGGCCGAGCCCGCGCGGGCCCACCCCTTCGAGTTCTTCGACTTCGGCGTGCGGCGGCGTTTCAGCGGGGCCTGGCAGGAAGAAGTCGTCTCGACCTTGAAGGAAAACGTGCCCCAGTTCTTCAAGGGCAGCTCCAACGTGCACCTCGCCCGCACGCTCGGCCTCGTGCCCATCGGGACCATGGCGCACGAGTACCTGCAGGCCTACCAGGCCTTCGGCGTGCGCCTGCGCGACTTCCAAAAGGCCGCGCTCGAAGACTGGGTGCAGGAATACCGTGGCGACCTCGGCGTGGCGCTCACCGACGTGGTCGGCATGGACGCCTTCCTCGCGGACTTCGACCTCTACTTCGCCAAGCTCTTCGACGGTTTGCGCCACGACTCGGGCGACCCTGTGGTGTGGGGCGAAAAGGCGCTGGCGCACTACGCGAAGCTGCGCATCGACGCGCGCACCAAGCGCCTCGTCTTCAGCGACGGGCTGGACTTGCCCACCGCCTTCCAGCTCTACCGCCATTTCGCCGACCGCACGCAGACCGGCTTCGGCATCGGCACCTCGCTCAGCAACGACGTGGGCCTCACCCCGCTCAACATCGTGATGAAGCTGACCCACTGCAACGGCCAGCCGGTGGCGAAACTGTCCGACTCGCCGGGCAAGACCCTGTGCGAGGACCACACCTTCCTGGCGTATCTGCGCCAGGTGTTCAACGTGAAGGACAACCCATGAAAGAGAGGGCCTGATGCTCAACATCACCGTCGCCCAGCTCAACTACTTCGTCGGTGACATCGAAGGCAACGCGCAGAAGATGATCGCGGCCGCCCAGCAGGCCGCGCTCGAGGGCGCCGAGCTGATCGTGTTCTCCGAACTCTCGCTCACCGGCTACTACCCCGGTGACCTGCTCGACGAGCTGCACTTCATGGACCGTGTGGCCGCCGGCATCGAGAGCATGAAGAGCGCCTCGCGCCAGCTGCGCAACCTGCACTGGGTGCTGGGCGCGCCAGTGCCGCGCGCCGGCCCCGGCAAGCGGCTGCACAACATGCTGCTCGTCATCCACGCCGGCGAGGTGGTGCTGCAATACGCCAAGCAGCTGCTGCCCACCTACAACATCTTCGACGAGCACCGTCACTTCGAGCCCGGCCCCGACGTGGCGCGCGTGCTGCGCATCGGCCACACGCAGGTCGGCGTGATGATCTGCGAGGACGGCTGGAACGACGAAGGCCTCGACTACACCGTCAACCCCTTCCAGCGCATGCGCGATGCGGCGCCCGATCTCGTGGTGAGCATCAACGCGAGCCCCTCCAACATCGGCAAGCGCGAGCAGCGGCACCAGGTGTTCGGCGACGCGAGCCAGCGCCACGGCCTGCCCATCCTCTACGTCAACCAGGTCGGCGGGCAGGACCAGGTGGTGTTCGACGGCGCCTCCTTCGCGGTGGAGCCGGAGCGCGGCGTGGTCTACGAGGCGCAGCGTTTCGTGGAAGACGTGCGCGTGCTGCGCTTCGACAACGGGCACTTCCTCAACCGGGCCGGCGAGGCGCTGCCGCCGGTCGACCCGAAAGGTCTCTCGACCATGGCCTTCTACCGCGCGCAGATCGTGCTCGGCCTGCGCGACTACGCGCGGCGCTGCGGCTTCAGCCAGGTGGTGGTGGGCTCGTCGGGCGGCATCGACAGTGCGCTGACGCTGGCGCTGGCGGCAGAAGCGCTCGGGCCGGACAACGTGGTCGGGGTGACGATGCCATCGAAGTTCTCGTCTTCCGGTTCGGTCGACGACTCGGTGGCGTTGTGCCGCAACCTCGGCATTGCGCTGCACACGCACCCGATCAAGGAGCTGGTCGATGGCTACGCGAAGCAGTTCGAGGCCAGCTTCGGCACACCGCTGGTCGGCCTGCCGCTGGAGAACCTGCAGGCGCGCATCCGCGGCACCATCCTGATGGAGTACAGCAACCGTTTCGGCCACCTGCTGCTGACCACGGGCAACAAGTCGGAGATCTCGGTCGGCTACTGCACGCTGTACGGCGACACCAACGGAGGCCTGGGCCTCCTGGGCGACCTCTACAAGACGGAGGTGTTCGCGCTCTCGCGCCACGTCAACGAAGCGGCCGGCCGGGAGCTCATCCCCAACGCCATCATCGACAAGCCGCCCTCGGCCGAGCTGGCCCCGGGCCAGAAAGACACCGACAGCCTGCCGCCCTACGAGGTGCTCGACGAAGTGCTCAAGGTGCTGATCGAAGGCCCGCGCCTCGCGGCCTGGGAGTTCGCGCAGGCCACGGGCTTCGTCGACAAGCTCACGGCGAAGCCCGACGGTGCGGCGCTGGTGCAGAAGGTGCGCACGATGATCGCGCGCAACGAGTACAAGCGCCGCCAGTCGCCGCCCATCATCCGCGTGCGCGCACGCGCCTTCGGCACCGGGCGGCAGATGCCGATCGCGGCCAAACACGTGTGAGGGGATTTCAATGAAGAGACTGTCGTCGAAGCCGCGGGCCGAGCGCTGGGCCGCTCCCAAGCCGGCCCGCATCCCCTTGGGGGATCGGCCGAAGTACCCATCGGACGAGGGGCTGTCATGACACCCGATGTCGCGGTCTACGTCGGCCGCTTCCAGCCCTTCCACCTCGGACACCTCGCATTGCTCAAGCATGCGCTCGAGATCGCGCCCACGGTGGTGCTCGTGATCGGCTCGGCCTGGCAGGCGCGCACCCCCAAGAACCCGTTGACCTGGCAGGAGCGTGCCGAGGTCGTGCGGCTCGCGCTCACGCCCGAGGAGCGCGAGCGCGTGAAGTTCCTGCCCATGCGCGACCACTACGACGAAGCGCGCTGGGTGCAGGCGGTGCAGCGGGGTGTGGCCGACCTGTGCGGGGAGGGCACGAGCGTCGCCCTTGTCGGCCACTACAAGGACGCGACCAGCGAGTACCTGCGCAGCTTCCAGGGCTGGACCGTGATCTCGGTCGAGCGCGTGCCCGGCGCCGATGGCACCGGCCTGCGCGATGCGCTCTATGCGGCGGGCGCCCACAACATCGACGCGACCCTGGCCGCGCTCGTCGGCCAGGCGCCGCCCAGCACGCTCGACTTCCTGCGCGCGTGGGTGCGCCTGCCGCACTTCGAAGCCTTGCGTGAGGAGTGGCGCCTGCTGCGCGAGGAGAAGGCCAAGTGGGCCGGCTCGCCGTACCCGCCCGTCTTCGTGACGGTCGACGCGGTGGTGCGCTGCGCCGGCCACGTGCTGCTCATCCAGCGCGGCAAGGCGCCGGGCAAGGGCCTGTACGCCGTGCCGGGCGGATTCATCGAGCAACGCGAGACCGTCTACCAGTCCTGCCTGCGCGAGTTGAAGGAGGAAACCCACCTCACGCTGCTCGACCTCACGATGCGCTCAAGCCTCGTCGACGTCGCCGTCTTCGACCACCCCGACCGCAGCCAGCGCGGCCGGGTCATCACGCACGCCCACTACTTCGACCTCGGCGAGCGCGAGCTGCCCGAGGTGCAGGCCGACGACGACGCGCAGTCGGTCGAGTGGACGCCGATCGCGCGGCTGGTCACGATGGAGGATCGCTTTCATGACGATCACTTCCACATGCTGGACCACTTTCTCGACCTGACCGAGGACGTGTGAAATGCGGTGTTACCCAGCCGCGAGCGCGTCGCGAAACGCTCTCAGTACTGGCTGCCCCGCCGCGCCGTCTCGCACCGAGAAGCTGATGGTGGTGAAACGGCCTCGATAGGCTTGGCCGTCGGCCAGCAAGGTGGCGAAGACCTGCGCCACCATCCCCGGGTCGTTCGCGAAGACGCCGCAACCCCATGCGCCGAGCACGAGATGCTTGCAACCGGTGTGTGTGGCCAATGCCAGCACCTTGGACGCGCGCGCGGCCAGGACCTCGGGCACCCGCTCGATGTCTGGACTCAGATGCGCCTTGAGTGCGCCGGCGTTGGGCGCGGCGGCGGTGATCACGTCCACGCAATAAGGTTCGTCGAGCAACTCGCCATCGTCGCACCGGAACACCGGGCATTCAGGCGACAGGATCATGCGATCGGAGTACAGCGCTGAGCGCTCGCCTCGATGGTGCGCGTAGTACGGCTGCGCGGTCGTGGAGGTCAGCGAGGCATAGAGGGCAGAGCTGCGCGCCAACGACTCCTCCTGAGCTTGGCTGCCGCCGAGAAAGCCGCCGCCTGGGTTGCGTGCCGACGCGAAGTTGAGCACCGCCACACGACCGCCGTGCGTCGCAAGCAGGCGGCGCGCCCCTTCAAGTGTGGTCTCTGAGACGACCTCCAAGCGGGCCGGTGCGCCGGCGGGCTGCGCGAGGACCTGTGGTTCAAGCGCGGACAGCGTGTCCGGTGACCAGAAGCGTGTCGCCGCGACGCAAGCGTCGATGGTGGCACGCAGCTCCACGGTCCTGCCGCCGGCGAGCCGATAGCCACCCTCTTCGAGGATGCGGACGGTCTGCTGACCGAGTGCGGCACGGATTTCACGGTTCATCGCAGCACCTCGATGAAGCTTGGTGGGACCGCATCACACAACCACACCCCGTTGTCGGACCGATAGAACTGGTGGCCTTGCGCGTGCATGCGCCCTGCCGCCACCTGCAGCAACACCGGCGCACCGTTGCGGCGGCCCACTGCGGTGGCCGTGCCGAAGCTTTCGCTGAGGTGAACGTGGTGACGCACACCCCGATTCAACCCTGACACGAGGATCGACGGCAGCGCGTGTTCGGCCGTGCCGTGGTACAGCATCGCGGGTGGCTCGACCGGCACGAGCCCCAGGTCCACCGTGACCGAATGACCCTGGTTGGCGCGGATGCGTGTGGCGTTGGCGTTGAAGGCGAAACGCTGCTTGTCGGAGCTGTCGACGATGCGCTGCAGTGTGCTGCGGTCCAGCGGCCGGCCGGCTGCGGTGCACTGGGCCAGCAATGCGTCGACATCGGTCCAGCCCGCGTCGTCGAGCGTGATGCCGATGCGTTCGGGCTCGTGGCGAAGCACGAGGCTGAGATATTTGCTGAGCGACGTGAGACTGCGGTCGGTTGTCATGGTGAAGAGAGTTCAGTTGCCGCCGCACTTCGTCCATCGATCGAAGGCAGGTTTTTCTGCCACGCCGTGAGGGAAGAGGCGAATGAGGAATTCATAAGTTGTTCAAGACACCTTGCTTAAGGTGCACAGTACAACCTACACTGCGCCGTCCTGTCAAGCCGGTCCTTGCCCCGTGGCCTCCAAGAAACACGCGTCGCTCGATTTCCCCCTGCCGTTTACCACGGTGGACGTGGTCATCTTCACGGTGCTGGACGAACGCCTCAAGGTGTTGCTGGTCAAACGACCCGATGACAGCCGCGAGCCGTGCCCGGGGGCATGGGCCTTGCCCGGCGGCTTTGTCGACATTGCGCGCGACGAGGACCTGGAAGCCTGCGCAAGGCGCAAGCTGACCGAGAAGACCGGTGTCGCAAGCCCGTACCTGGAGCAACTGGGCAGCTGGGGCAGCGCGACGCGGGACCCCCGCGGGTGGTCAGCGACGCATGTGTACTTTGCGCTGATTCCCTCGCAGGGGGTCGCGCTCAGCAAGGGTGCCAACGCGGCCGACGTGGCCTGGTTCGACGTCGAGACGCTGAGCCGCAAGTCCAGGCTGGCCTTTGACCACAGCGATCTGCTGCGCGCTGCCGTCGATCGCCTGCGCAGCAAGGTCGAATACACCTCGCTCCCCGCCTTCCTTCTGCCCGAGCCCTTCACGCTGCCGCAGCTGCAGCGCATGTACGAGATCGTGCTCGGTCGGCCTGTGGACAAGAGCGGCTTCCGCACCCGCATGCTGTCGGCCGACTTTCTGGAAGAAGTGGGCGTGGTGGAGAGTGACTCCAACCGGCCGCCGATGGGCTATCGCCTGAAGGACCGCGAGAAGGCCGTCTTCTTCCCGCGCACCTTCAGCCCGCGCGGCGGCTAGGCCTGCCAGACCCCCCAGCCCTTCTCCCGCAACCCGATCGCCAGCTCCACCTCCATCTCCTTCGCCCCCTCATAGGGCATCGGGTTGTAGACCTCGTACACCTGCGGCAGCAGCCGCACTCCGTGCTCCTGCACGTAGCGGTTGGCCTGGATGCCGGCCTTGTGCTTGTCGAAGCGGACGTCGGGGTCGAGGCCCGTCATGCCGACGTAGACGAAGGGCTTGCCGAGCTGGTAGTCGGGGTTGGCGGCGCGGAAGCGGGCGTGGTTCCACACGCGGTCGTCGAGCTCGACGACGTACACGTGGTAGTGGTGCGAGCGCGGCGTGGAGGTGCGGGGTTTGCGCGGCATGGGCGTCCCTACAATTCTCGCGCTTCACTTCCACGGGCCCTCCGATGCCACGCGCCTCCAAACCCAAGACCCTCAGCATTCGCGACGTGGCCGAACTGGCGGGCGTGTCGCTCGGCAGTGCCTCGCGGGTCATCAACAAGGTGGCCAACGTGAGCGAGGCCACGCGCGAGAAGGTGGAGCGAGCCATCGCCCAGCTCGGCTACCGGCCCAACCACGCGGCGCAGTCGCTGCGCCTGCGCAGCTCGCGCACGGTGGGCTGCCTGCTGACCGACGTGGCCAACCCGCTCTATGCCAAGCTTTACCGCGCACTCGAGGAACGCCTGCACCCGCACGGCTACATGATGCTGCTGGCCAACAGCCTCAACCAGGCCGAGCGCGAGATCGAGATCCTCTCCACTTTCGTGAGCCGCGGCATGGATGGCCTGCTCATCGCGCCCGGCAACGAGCGCGACCGCGAGGTGCTCGCAGCCGTGCGCTCGCTGCCCGTGCCCACCGTCATCCTCGACCGCGACATGGACTCGCCCACCGACAGCGTGCTGTTCGAGCACGTGCCGGGCGTCAAGAACCTCGTGCAGTACCTGGCCGGCCTCGGCCACAAGCGCATCGCGATGGTGCTGTCGCAATCGCCCAACCGGCCGATCCGCCGGCGCACCGAGGGCTACCGCGCGGGCCACAAGCTGGCGAAGCTGGAGGTGAACGAAGAGTTCATCGTGCACATGCCCTCGGCCACCAGCTCGGCCTTCGAGGCGGTGAGCATGCTGTTGCGCCGCACCGACCGGCCGACCGCGCTGCTGGTGATGGGCACAAGCATCCTCAACGACACGCTCAACGCGATTGGTGCGCAGCGCCTGCGCATCCCGGACGACGTGTCGGTGGTGTCCTTCGGCGACCCCGACTTCGCGGCCGGCCACGTGCCGGCGATCTCGTCGCTGCGCGTCGACCTGGAGAGGGCCGCCGACGAGGCGACCGCGCTGCTGCTCGCGCGCATGCGCGGCGAAGAAGGGCCGCCCAAGAGCGTGACGCTGGTGAGCGATTTCATCCCGCGCGGCTCGTGCGGGCCGGCGCCGAAGAAGACCTGAGGCGCCGCGCTCAGCCGAGCGTGAGCACGATCTTGCCGAAGTGCGCGTTGCTCGCCATGTGGGCGAGGGCCTGCGCGGCGGCGTCGAAGGGGAAGGTTCTGTCGATGGGCAGCGCGAGCCGGCCGGCGGCCAGCGCCTCGCCCAAGTCGGCGCGCATGCGGCGGTTGATCTCGCGCACCTCGTCGACGCTGCGCGTGCGGAAGGTGACGCCGATGTAGTGGATGCGTTTCAGTGCGTGCAGGTCGAAGTCGAACTCGGCGCGGGTGCCAGCGAGGCGGCCCACGTTGACGATGCGGCCGAGCACGCGCGTCGCCTTGAGGTTCTGGTTGGCCTGCGCGCCCGAGAGCTGGTCGACGACCAGGTGCACGCCCTGCCCCTCGGTGGCATCGAGCAGCTGCTTGGGCCAATCGGCTTGCGTGGTGTCGATGGCGAGCTGCGCGCCGAAATCTTTCAGGCGCTCGCGGCGGGCCGGCGTGGTGGAGCTGCCGGCGACGAGGCCGGCACCCATGAGCCGGGCGATCTGCAGGCCCATCAGGCCGACGCCCGACGAGGCGCCCTGGATCAGTACCGCCTCGCCTTTCTGCAGGCGGCCGTTGGTGGCGACGGCGTCGTGCATGGTCTGCAAGGCGACGGGCAGCGTGGCGGCCTGCTCGTAGCTCATCGAGGCCGAGGGGATGGGAATCACACGGCCGAAGTCCGACACCGCGTATTCGGCGAAGGCGCCGCGGCCCGAACCCATCACCCGGTCGCCGGGCTGGTACTCCGTCACATTCGTGCCGGTGCGCACCACCTCGCCCGCCCACTCCATGCCCAGCCGCGTGCCGGGGCCGCCTTGCGCACCGTGGGCGTGGCCGGCGGCCATGCCGAGGTCGGCGCGGTTGAGGCCGCAGGCGCGCACCTTGACCAGCACCTCGTCGGGGCCGGGCTCGGGGATGTCGACGGTCTGGATCTGCAGGCCTTGTGCGCCGGCCTGCACCGCGGCTTTCATGGTCGTGCTCATGGAGGGGCTCCTGGTTTCAACCCGGTGAGCGTACGACTCCGATGGAGAGACCGCCATCGGCGAGCAAGGCATGGCCGTTGACGTAGCTCGACTCGTGCGAGACGAGGAAGAGCGTCGCGTACGCCACCTCCCAGCCGGTGCCCTGCCGGCCGAAGGGCACGGCGAGTGCGCGGTTGGGGCGGCGGCGCGAAGCATCGCGGCCCATCGGCGTGTCCATCAGGCCGGGCAGCACGGCGTTGCAGCGGATGCCCTTCGATTCACCGGCGACGGCGATGGCCCGCGCGAGCGACACCTGCGCCGCCTTCGCCGATTCATACGCCGGGTTGCGGCTCGCATTGCGCAGGCTCGCGAGCGACGACATCAGCACGATGCTGCCGCCCGGCGTCATCAGCGGCAGCGCGGCCTGGCTGAAGAACATGTGGCTCTTGACGTTGACGCCGTACTCCTTGTCCCAGGTCTCGGGCGTGATGCGGTCCAGCGGCAGGCCGTGCGAGATGCCGACGTTGAGCACCAGGCCGTCGAGACCGCCCATCTTCTCGGCCACACGGGCGACGAGCGGCGCGATGTTGACGACGTCCAGCACATCGGCCACTTCGGCGAAGGCCTTGCCGCCTTCGGCCGTGATCTGGTCGACGGTGGACTTCGCCGCGTCGGCGTTCACGTCGACACATGCGACCTGGGCCCCTTCACGCGCGAAGAGCACCGAGATCGCGCGGCCGTTGCCGATGGGCGGGTCTTCCTCGGGGATCACACGCTGGCCGGCGCCGACGACCAGCACACGGCGGCCCTGCAGGCGGCCGCGGCCGGGCGCGTGGCCCAGCGTCTCGGGGTGCATCGCACGGCTCGCGTCGAGCTCGGTGGGGGCGAGGTTCATGGTGCTGCTCCTGTCACTTGATGGTGCCGGCCGGTTCGATGTCGACCTCGAAGTTCTCGAGGAAGCGGCTCACCATCATGTAGAAGCCGATGGTCAGCACCAGCTCGGCCGTCTGGCGCGTGCCGAAGCGCTCGGCCACGCGCTTGAAGAGCGGATCGGGCGCCTTCACGTCGCGGAACACCACGTCGGTGAACTCGAGCACCAGCTTCTCGTCAGGCGTGAGCACCGAGGTGTCGGCGCCGACCTCGAGCGCGGCGATGGTCGCCTCGCCCATGCCGACCTGCCTGGCGACACGCTTGTGCTGGTGCACTTCGTAGCTCGCCTTGCTGAGGATGCCCACGCGCAGGATGGCGATCTCGCGCAGCTGCGAGTCGAGCTCGTTCTCGCGCAGCAGCGCGCTGCCGAGCGCGAGAAAGCCGGACGATGCCGCTTCGCCGGCGTGCGGCAGCATGCGGTAGAGGTTGAGCGGGTGGCGCGACTTGAGCAGCGCCTGGTACTGCTCGCTGGCCTCGCTCATGTCGAAATAGGGAATGCGGGCCACGGTCGGCTCCTCCTGAAGTGGTCGTTTTGCCGCGATGCTAGCCCAGATGTGAAACGTTTCATCCCGGGCAAGCCCCAGCAAGGGCTGTCCGGTGCGGGACACAATCGGCGCATGAACGCACCCGAGGAATCCTGGATCGCCACGCTGCAGGCGCAGCCGGCCTACCAGCGCTTTGCCGAGCGGCTGGGCGAGCTGCTGGCGGGCGAGGACTTCGCCAAGCTCGTGCTGGCCAAGCCGCTGGCGGCGGCGGGCGACCTGCAGCGTGTGACCGCGCGGCGCGTGATGCTGCGTGGCGAGCCGGTGCTGTCGCTGGTCTACACGCACGCCACGCGCGACATCACCAAGAACCATCCGCTCGACGAAGGGCAGGCGCTGTTGCTGGGCCTGGTCGGCACGCAGTTCGGCAATGCGCACCTCTTCCATGCGGACGAGGAAGTGCAGCTCGCGGTGAGCCGGAAGGGGAAGGCCACGCTGGCCACGCACCGCGCCACCGCGCCGCAGGCCGCTTCGTCAGGGCATGACCGCGAGAAGCAGCGCTGGGTGGATGTGAACCGGCCCTTCCTCGTCGAGCTCGGCGTGACGACGCGCGACCACCAGGTGGTGCCGGCGATGGCGCGCAAGTGGAAGCAGATCAACAAGTTCGTCGAGGTCTTCGCGCATGCGCTGGAGCGTTCGCGGCTGGCCGAGGCGAAGACGCTGCACGTGATCGACTTCGGCTCCGGCAAGGGCTACCTCACCTTTGCCCTGCACGACTGGCTGCGGAACACGAAGCAGATCGACGCGCAGGTGACGGGTGTGGAGTTGCGGCCCGACATGGTGAAGCTCTGCAACGACGCGATCGCGCGCCTGAAGCTCGACGGCCTGCGCATCGAGGAAGGCGACGTGCGCCACTACCAGCCCGCCGCGCTCAACGTGATGATCGCGCTGCACGCCTGCGACACCGCGACCGACCATGCGATCCACCTCGGCCTGCGCGCGGGTGCCGACATCATCCTGTGCTCACCCTGCTGCCACAAGGAACTGCGCCCGCAGCTCCTGAGCCCGCACCCGCTGGCGCCCATCCTGCAGCACGGCGTGCACCTGGGCCAGCAGGCCGAGATGCTCACTGACGGCCTGCGCGCGATGCTGCTCGACGCGTGTGGCTACGACACGCAGGTGTTCGAGTTCGTGTCGCTGGAGCACACGCAGAAGAACAAGATGATCCTCGCGGTGAAGCGTGCGCAGCCGAAGTCGAACGACGAGGTGCTGCAGCAGGTGCGCGAGGTGAAGGACTTCTACCGCGTGCAGCAGCAGTGCCTGGAGACGCTGCTCAAGGCAGACGGGCTGCTGCCGGCTTGAGTGTGGCGCGAGAGCGTCGGCATGGGCGCCGTGCTCCGTTCATGTCCCCCGCCTCAGCCCGCTTCCGCGGCCTGAGGCTCCTCCTTTACTTCACTGCGCACGGCGCCCACACCGACGCTCTTGCACGGCCCTGGCGAATCGTGGCATGCCGCGGTGGTGCTGAGCCCTGGGCGTGGGGTGAGGGGCGCAGTGAAGTAAAGGAAGGAATCGATGAACGCGGGAGCGTTCATCGAGGAGGGACATGAACGGAGCCCCTCACCCCACGCCCAGGGCGACGCGTCAACCCGCGAACAGTTCATGCAGCGAGGCAATGCTTTCCGCCCCATACGACACCGACCCCACCGGGATCTTGTGTGCGATCGCCTCCTGCACCCGCGCCGTCCACTGCGGACCGAAGCCACCGCAGAGTTCAATGAGCTGGACGCCGTCGCGCACCATGGCCTGCGCGACGTCGAGGGCTTGCGCGGGTGAGGACACACCCACCGACACCATCTCGAATCCGGTCGACTGCATCAACTGGCGGTGTCGGGCCGGGTCGAAGCCCGGGCCGGTGACGATGAAGCCGAACTTGCGAAGGGCCATGTGAAATCCTGCCTGTGGTTGGGAAGGCCGCATTCTTCGAAACGCTGATACTCGCGTCCAAGACCGTTGTCGACTGAGTTCAGACCGGGGGTGTCTCATCCATGTTGGACCTGCAGCAGCTGCGTTACTTCATCGCCGTGGCCGAGACCGAGAACGTCGGGCAGGCGGCCGAGCTGCTGCACATCTCGCAATCGCCGCTGTCGCGCCAGCTGCAGCAGCTGGAGAGCCGGCTCGGGCTCACGCTCTTCACCCGCGAGAAGAAGCGGCTCAAGCTCACGCCGGCCGGGCGTGATTTCCTGGTCGAGGCGAAGGCGCTGCTGGCGCACGCCGAGCGGGTGAAGCAGCGTGCGGCCGACGTGGGCCGCGGCAAGCTGGGCACGCTGGTCGTGGGCTACGTGGCCGGGGCGGTGCACGCCGGCGTGATCGGCAAGGCTTTGCAGGCGCTGCAGCAGCAGGTGCCCGGCGCGCGCCTCCAGCTGCGCAGCCTGCCATCGGCCGAGCAGTTTGCGGCGCTGCAGCGTGGCGAGCTGGACCTGGGCTACACCTATGCGGCGCCGCCGGTCGAGTCGGGCCTCGCGAGCGTGCTGCTGCTGGAAGAGCCGTTCGTGCTGGCGGTGCCGGCGGACCATGCGCTTGCCACCGCCGAGTCGCTCGACCTCAACGGCCAGCCGCTGGTGGCACCGCTCTCGTGGCCGGCGCGCGAGGAGCTGCTCCGGGCCTGCGCGACGCTGGGCTGGGCGCCCGACGTGCGCTATGAAGCCGCCGACCCGGCGGCGGCGCTCGGCCTGGTGGCCGCCGGGCTCGGCTGCGCGTTCGTGCAGAAGAGCCTGGTGACGGTGGCCGGCGCGATGCCGGTCGTGCTGCGCGAGCTGCCGGCCACCTTCACGCTGAGTGTCCAGATCCACTGCGTGCACCAGGGTTCTCCCTCACCGCTGGCGCACCGGCTGATGATGGTGTCGTAACCCTTGCGACACCCGCGGCGCCGGCGCCTCGCCAGAATCGCCGCATGACAAACCGAGTCCTCGCGCACACTGGCGCCACCTACCCGATCCTGCAGGCCCCGATGGGCTGGATCGCCCGCACCCCGCTCGCCTCGGCCGTCTCTCGCGCCGGCGGGCTCGGCATCATCGAGACGTCTTCAGGCGAGACCGAGAACTGCCAGGCCGAGATCACCAAGATGAGCGCGACGGGCCTGCCCTTCGGCGTGAACCTGCCGATCCGCTTCCTCAAAGACGACGCGATGCTGAAGTTCGTCTGCGCGAGTGGCGTCAAGTTCGTGACGACCTCGGCCGGCAGCCCGGCCAAGTTCATCGCGCCGCTGAAGGACGCGGGCATCACCGTCTACCACGCGGTGCCGACGGTCGACGCGGCCATGAAGTGCGTGGACGCCGGCATCGACGGCCTGGTCGTCGAAGGTGCCGAAGGCGGCGGCTTCAAGAACCCGGAGGAGGTGTCGACGCTCGTGCTGCTGCAGGCCATCCGCGCGCGCACCGACGTTCCGCTGATCGCAGCCGGCGGCATCTGCGATGGTCGCGGCATGGCGGCCGCCTTCGCCCTCGGCGCCGAGGCGGTGCAGATGGGCACGCGCTTCGTGAGCTGCGCCGAGAGCCCGGTGCATGCGAACTACAAGCAGGCGATCGTCGACGCGAAGGACACGGGCACGCTGGTGCTGAACAAGAAATCGACGCCCTGCATCCGCGCCCTCAAGTCGCAGCGCACCCAGGCGATCTACGAAGAAGGCGTGATGGCGCCCGATGCCTTGCGCGGCATCCGCGGTGTCTACTTCGATGGCGACATGGAGGCGGCGCCGGCGCTCGCCGGCCAGAGCGCTGCGCTGATCACCAGCGTGAAGACGGCGAAGGAGATCATCGACGAGACCGTCGCGCAGTTCTTCGAGATCACGTCGCGGCTGGGTGGGCTCGGGGCGGCTCGTTCTTTTGGGTGACGCCAGGCTGGTTGGCGGATCGGCTGATCTCGCACTCGGCCGGCTGTTCGCCGCGGCGTGAGCCGTGGCTGTGCGCATAGACCCAGGTGAACTCCGCGCCCAGCAGGAAGATCTGCGCCGAGTAGTACACCCACACCAGCACCACGGCGAGTGAGCCGGCGGCGCCGAAGCCCGAGGTGATGCCGCTCTTGCCGATGTAGAGGCCGATCAGCAGCTTGCCGATGCTGAACAGCAGCGAGGTGACGGCGGCGCCGATCCACACGTCACGCCACTCCACTTTCACGCGCGGCATGATCTTGTAGATCATCGCGAAGATGAGCGTGACGAGGCCGAAGCTCACCAAGAGGTTGACCACCTGCAGCGTCACTTCCCAGGCGCCGAAGAGCGGGGCCCACCAGTTGCCGAGGGCCGACAGCGCGGCGCTCACGACGAGCGACACCATGAGCACGAAGCCGATGCCCATGATCATGCCGAACGACAGCACGCGCGCCCGCAGCAAGGACCACAGCCCGCTGCTGCGCTCACGGACCGGCGCGCGCCAGATGCGGTCGAGCGAATCCTGCAGCTCGGCGAACACGGTGGTTGCGCCGACGAGCAGCACCACCACGCCGACCACGGTCGCGAACACACCTTCCTTCGGCTTGGACACACTCTCCAGCAGCCCCTGGATCGCGACCGCCCCTTCTTCGCCGAGCATGCCGCGCAGTTGCGCAAAGATCTCCCCGCGTGCCGCCTCGGCACCAAACACCAGGCCGGCAACCGACACCACGATCAAGAGCAGCGGCGCTGCGGAGAAGGTGGTGTAGTAGGCCAAGGCCGCGCCCATGCTGGGCGCGTAATCGTTCTGCCATGACACCGCCGCGGCCTTGGCCAGCCGCCAGATCGACTTCCAGTTCATCATGGCCGCGGACCCTCGGCTCTACGCGAGCTGGATGGCCTGGTCGCTCGGCTGCGAGATGTCGCGCAGCGTGTGGTCCAGGTCTTCCGATTCCTGGCGGGTGGCCAGGTCACCCAGCGACACGATGCCGACGATCTCCCCTTCGCGGCTGAGCACCGGCAGGCGCCGCACCTGCGCTTCGCCCATGCGCTGCGCCACGTCGTCGATCTCATCGTGCTCGGTGCACGACAGGGTCTGCTCGCTCATCACTTCGTTGACCAGCGTCTCATCGGGCCGCTTGTTGTAGGCGGTGGCCCGCACGGTGATGTCGCGGTCGGTGACGATGCCGACGAGGCCCTGGCCGTCATACACGGGCAGGGCGCCCACGTCGAGCCGGCTCATCAGCTCGGCGGCGCGCTGCAGGGTTTCGTCAGGGCGCACCACCACGACGTTGCGGGTGATGACGGAGGCGATGGTGGGCATGGAGGTCTCCTCGTGGAATGTCGGGCCAGTATGGAAAGCGCTTCGCAGCGGGTCAGTCGGCGCGGGCCGCCGGGTGCTGTGGGAGCCTTCTGACAGCTCTGCGAAGATGCGCGCCACCAAGGTCAGGAGGAACGGGAACATGAACCTTCGATGGGCGCTGCACGCGCTGGCCGACACCCACCGACTCGACGACGCGGCGCGGCGCCGCCTGCTGTCGCTGGGGGGCGTGGGCGAAGAGCCCTCGCACCTCACCCGCGGGTTGCCGCGCGGCCTGGCGGTGGTGGCCGCGGCGCTCGTCGGCTTGGGCGTGGTGGTGTGGATCGCCGCCAACTGGGAGACGATTGGCCGCATGGGCCGCTTCGCGCTGCTGATGGCGCTTGTCGGCGCGACAGGACTGGGTGCGGCGCTGCGGCCGGCGGCGCGGCCGGCGCTCGGGCTGCTGGCCTTCCTCGGCATCGGCGCCTTGTTCGCCTACTTCGGGCAGACCTACCAGACCGGTGCCGACCCGTGGCAGCTCTTTGCGCTGTGGGCGGCGCTCGGCATCCCGCTGTGCCTGGGTGCACGCAGCGACGTGCTGTGGGCACCGTGGTCGCTGGTGGCGATGGTGGGCATCTCGCTGTGGGCCCTGGCCCACCTCGGGCACCGCTGGCGCGTGGAGCCGGGCGACGTGACCGTGCACGGCCTCGCGTGGATCGCGGCGCTGTGCGTGGTGGCCGCCTTGAGCGCGCCGATGCGGCGCGTGACCGGCGCGGGCCTGTGGGGCCTGCGCTGCGCGGCGACGCTCGCGGTGGTGATGGTCACCGCGACCGCGCTCGGCGGGCTCTTCCACCGTGACGTGGCGCCGCACTACGCGCTCGGCCTGCTGGTGCTGGCGGCCGGGGCGCTGCTCGCGGCACAGCGGCGCAGCTTCGACGTCTTCGTGCTGAGTGCGACGGCCCTCGCGCTCAACACCCTGCTGGTGTGTGGCCTCGCGCGCCTGCTGTTCAAGGACCTCGACGGCGACGCGATCGGTGCGCTCTTCCTGCTGGGCCTGGTCGCCGCCGGGCTGCTGGCGGGCACGGTGAGCGGCATCCTGAAGCTGTCTCGCCACCATGGACAGGAGGCCGGCCATGCATGACCGCCTCGACGAGGTGATGGCGCGTGCGCGCGCCGAGGGCCTGCTGCCCGACGACGCGGTGCGGCCCGGCGGCGAGCAGCGGCCCTGGCCGGTGGTGTTGCTCACGGCGCTCGGCGCCTGGCTCGCCGCCGTCCCGCTGCTGGGCGTGGTGGGCCTGCTGCTCGGGCCGCTGGTCAACAACCCCGTCGGGCCGTATCTCGCGGGCGGCCTGTTGCTCGCCGGCTCGGTGGTCGTGCTGCGCTCGTCGCAGGTGCCGCTCTTCGTCGAACAGCTGGCGGTGCCCGGGGTGCCGGTAGGTGGTGGTGCGCTCGGGTTCGGCTTCTTCCAGCACCTGCCGCATGCGATGGCCTCGCTGTTGCTCGCTGCGGTGGCGGTGGGGCTGGCGCTCGCCGTCCGGCAGGCGTGGCTGCGCACCCTGCTCGGCGTGGCGGCGGCCGCTCTGGTGGGCCTGGCGCTGATGGAGCGCAGCGTGTTCCGTTCGCATGGGTGGGAGACCGCGTGGCTCGCCGCGCACCTGCTGCTGGCCGTCGCGGCGCTCTCGCCGTGGTGGCAGGGGCGCTGGCGTGGGCATGGCGCCGCGCTCGAGTCGCTGCTGTCGGGCTGGTGGCTGGCGGTGCTGGCGAGCCTCGCGGTGCTCGCCGGCATGACCTTCCTCGTGGGCGGTGTGTTCGGCGGCGGCCTGGCTGCCGAGGTGGGGCGCGAAGTGGCGGGTGCGGCAGGCCGCGGCGTGCAGGTGGCGGACCTGTTGCGCGGCGTGAGCGCGCTGCTGGCGCTGGGCGCGGGAGGGTTGGTGTGGCGCGCTTGGCCCGGGGCGCGCGGTGGGGCGCTCGGGGCCGCGGTGCTGTGTGCGGTGCTGCTGTCGTTCTTCATGAGCACGCTGGGCGGCACGCTGCTCGCGCTGGCCTGCCTGGCCGTCGCCGGGCGCTGGCGGCTGGCTGCGGCGGCCGGCGTGGCGCTGGCGTGGATCGTCGGGGCCTTCTACTACGCCCTCGCGTGGGACCTGGCGACCAAGGCGCTCGTGCTGGTCGGCGTGGGCGCGGTGCTCGGCGGGGCAGCCTGGTGGCGGCGCTCACCCCGCACCGAGGGCGCGGCCGGCGCCCCGCGCGCGCCGCTCGATCGCCGGGCCTGGTACGTGGGCGGCGCGACGGCGGCGACGCTGCTCGTCGCGGCCAGCGCCATCTGGCAGAAGCAGGACTTGATCACCAACGGTCAGCCGGTCTTCGTGCGGCTGGCACCGGTCGACCCGCGGTCGCTGATGCAGGGCGACTACATGCGGCTCAACTTCAACGTGCCGGCGGAGCTGCTCGACCAGCCACCCTCGGCCACCGCCGAGCGGCCCAAGGTGGTGGCGACCCGCGACGTCCGCGGCGTGGCCACGCTCACGCGCGTGGCCCAACCCGGCGAGGCGCTGGCCGCGGGCGAGCTGCTGTTCGAGCTGACGCCCAAGGGCGGCGGCTGGGTGCTGGTGAGCGACGCGTGGTTCTTCCGCGAAGGCGATGCTGCCCGCTGGGAGAACGCCCGTTACGGCGAGTTTCGTGTGATGCTCGACGGCCGTGCGCTGCTGGTGGGCATGGCCGACGAACAGCTGCAAGCGATCAAGCCCTGGAAGGAGTGAGCGATGTCCGCGACCGATGCCGTGATCGACGCCTTGTTGAAGGCTCGCCGTACCCGCGTGCCCGCCGACGCCGCGCCGCTGGCGAATGCGCTGGTGTCGCCTGACGACGCGTACCTCGTGCAGCAGGCCGTGGCCCATGAGATGGGCTGGCTCGACGCGGGCGTGCCCCAGCACTGGAAGTCGGGCGGCGCCTCGCGCACTGCAACGCTGATGCACGGCGCACTGCCGGACGAAGGCGTCTGGGCCAGCCCGGCGCAGCTCGGCGACTGGCCGTTCCGCCTGCGCTACATCGAAGCGGAGATCGCCCTGCGGATCGGCCGCGATGTGGACGCGGCGTTGGCCGCCTCGCTCGACCACGGGGCGGCCGCCACGCTGGTGGATGCGATGACGGTGAGCATCGAGGTGGTCGACTCGCGCTGGCAACAGGGGCTCGGCGCGCCGGTGCAGCTGCGCCTCGCCGACCTGCTCTCGCACGGCGGCCTGGTGCTCGGCGACTGGCTGCCCTACGCGGCGCGCGACTGGTCGGCCCAGGCCTGCCGCGTGCAGATCGGCGCCGCGGTGCACGAGTTCCGCGGCACCCATTCGCTGCAGGACCCCGCCTACGTGCTGCCCGACTGGCTGCGCCACGCCACCGCCGACGGCGGCACGGTCACGGCCGGCACGGTGGTGACCACCGGCACCTGGTGCGGCGCGCTCGAGGCGCAGGGCGGTGATGCGGTGAGCGTGCAGTTCGCCGGCATCGGCGAAGCGCGGCTGCAGTTCTGAGTTTCTGACGGTGTGAAGCGTGTCGCCAAGGCGGCATGCAGAGTCTCTGGCGCGTTGATATGATGAGCATCATGTAATGCCACCCAGGAGCTCACCGTGACCTCTGCCGTGATTGCCGGATATGCCCGCACCCCGTTCCACTTCGCCAAGAAGGGCCGACTCGTCGGCGTGAGGCCCGATGACCTGGCCGCCACCGCGGTGAAAGGCCTCCTCGAGCGCACGAAGGTGAACCCGGCCGACATCGAGGACCTGATCCTCGGCTGCTCCTACCCCGAGGGCGAGCAGGGCCACAACATGGCGCGCATCGTGGTGTTCCTCGCCGGCCTGCCCAACACGGTGGCCGGCACCACGGTCAACCGCTTCTGCGGCTCGGCGATGACGGCCATCCACATCGCCGCCGGGCAGATCGCCATCGGCGCCGGCGAGGTGTTCGTCTGCGGTGGCGTGGAGTCGATGACGCGCGTGCCCGATGGTGGCTTCACGCCGTCGCCCAACCCGGCGCTGCGCGCGCGTTACCCCGAGGCCTATTTCAAGATGGGCGAGACGGCGGAGGTGGTGGCCGAGCGCTATGCGGTGTCACGCGTGGCGCAGGAGGAGCTCTCGGTGGAGTCGCACCGCAAGGCCGCGCGGGCGCAGGAGCTGGGCCTGCTGCGCGACGAGATCGTGCCGGTGACCACGCCCGAGGGCGAGGTCGTCGACAGCGACGGCTGCATCCGCCCGGCCACCTCCATGGAAGGCCTGGCCGGCCTGAAGCTCGCGTTCCGCGAGCCGGGCCACGGCACGGTGACGGCGGGCACCTCGTCGCCGCTCACCGACGGCGCCACCGCGGTGCTGGTGTGCTCGGAGGACTACGCGCGCCAGAACGGCCTGCCGATCCTTGCGCGCATCGTCTCGACCGCGGTCGCCGGCTGCGCGCCAGAGGAGATGGGCATGGGCCCGGTGCCGGCGGTGAAGAAGGCCCTGGCTCGCGCGGGGCTGACGGTGAACGACATCGACGTCGTCGAGATCAACGAGGCCTTCAGCAGCCAGGCGGTAGCCTGCCTGCGTGAGCTGGGCATCGCGCGCGACGTGATCAACCTCGATGGCGGCGGCCTCTCGATCGGGCACCCCCTCGGGGCGACCGGGGCACGCCTGGTCGGCAAGGCCGCGACGCTGCTGCAGCGCGAAGGCAAGCGTTATGCGCTCGCCACGCAATGCATCGGCGGTGGGCAGGGCATTGCCACCGTCCTGGCGTCGGTCTGACCCTTAGGTCCCGATCAGGCCCCCGTCGCGCTTGCGGATCACCACCGTCGACGAACGTGGCCGGCCATCCGGCCGCTGGTCGGGCCAGTTGGAGTAGCGCCGCGGGTTGGCCGGGTCGCTGCGCTCGCTGGGCGTCTCGCCCGGGTGCTGGACGTTGATGAACATCGTGCGCCCGTCGGGCGTGGCGGTGGCACCGGTGATCTCGCAGCCGGGCGGGCCGACGAGGAAGCGGCGGATCTCGCCGGTCTTCGTGTCGGCGGCGAGCATCATGTTGTTGCCGAGGCGGGCGAACTCGCCCTTGCCCATGACGGTGCTGCTCATGTCGGTCTGGATCCACAGCACGCCGCGGCCGTCGACCCACAGGCCATCGCAGCAGGCGAAGGCGTCGCCTTTGATGTTGCCCTTGGCTTCGGGCCGCTCGTTGGCGGGGTCGCCGGCGAGCACGAAGTGGTTCCACGCGAAGCTCGTGCCATCGTGGTCGCCGTCTTCGCGCCAGCGGATGATCTGGCCCATGACGTTGTTGGCGCGGGGGTTGGCCGCGTCGACCCCCGCCTGGCCGGGCTGGCCGCGATTGCTGTTGTTGGTGAGCGTGCAGTAGACCCAGCGCTCGCGGTCGATGGCGATCCACTCGGGCCGGTCCATCTTGGTGGCGCCGAGTGCATCGCTCGCCTGCCGTGCCTTGATCAGCACCTCGCCGGGGTCGGCGAAGCCGTTGGCGGGGGTGAGCGGGCCTTGTCCGTGGGTGAGCGGCAGCCAGCGGCCGCGGCCGTCGGCGTCGAAGCGGGCCACGTAGAGCGTGCCGTGGTCGAGCAGCTCGGCGTTGGCGGCGTAGCCGCCCGGGCGGATGGCGTCGCGGCTCACGAACTTGTAGATGTATTCGAAGCGCGCGTCTTCGCCGGAGTAGACGACGGCGCGGCCGTCCTTCGTCACCGCGACGGTGGCGCCTTCGCGCGCGGCGCGGCCCAAGGCGGTGCGCTTGACGGGTGTCATCGTCGGGTCGAAGGGGTCGATCTCGACGACCCAGCCGAAGCGGTTGTGCTCGTTGGGGTGCTTGGTGGTGTCGAAGCGTTCGTCGTGCTCGTGCCAGCGGTAGTACTGGCCCATCTCCTTGCGCTGGCCCCAGCGGCGCTGGTGGGCGTCGGGCTGGTCGGGGCCCTGGAAGTAGAAGGCGAAGTTCTCTTCCGAGGTGAGGTAGCTGCCCCAGGGCGTGATGCCGCTCGCGCACTGGTTGAGGATGCCCAGCACGCGCCGCCCCGTCGGGTCGGCGGCCGTCCGCAGCATCGGGTGGCCGGCGGCCGGGCCGCGCAGCTCGACGGGGGTGTAGGCGGTGATGCGGCGGGCGTAGCGCGAGGGCCGCACCACCTCGACCGTGCCGTCGTCGCCGCGCTTCACCTCGATCACCGCCACACCGTGTGCCGCCTGCGACTTGCGCACCTTCTCGGCCGACCAGTGGGCCAGGCCGTCGGTGTGCAGCAGGCCGTCGTCGCTGTACTCGTGGTTGATCGCGAGCAAGCCGGTCGTGGCGGTCAGGGGGTAGTAGTGCATGCCGTCGTGGTGCATGCCCATCTGCACCTCCTGGTCTGCGGCGGAGTTGCTGGCGTCGAACCTGAACGCGGGGCTGCGCCCGGCAATGCCCACCGGATCACCCCAGGGCGCAAGCGGCTGGGCGACGTAACCCTCGGGCACGGTGATGGTGTCGGCGGTGGTGGCGGGCACGCTCTTGAAGCCGAGCAGCGGGCCGGTGCTCGTGGCGGAGCCGGGGCCGGTGGCGCAGCCGGCCAGGCCCAGCGGCGCGAGCAGGCCCGTCACGGCCACCCCTGCGCCACCTTTGAGCAGCGTGCGGCGGGCCGGGTCGCTGATGTCGTGGATGCTGGGGTTGGAGGAGCGGTTGCTGTCCTCCATGGTGGAGAAGTCCTTGGCCATGGCGTGCGGGCGGGTTGGGAAAACGCCCATTGGAGCGCCGCTTCATGACAAGCACCACCCCGGGATGGCCCCCTGGGGCTTTTCCGGCCGGACGCTCAGGCGTCCTTCACGGGCAGCGGCAGCTGGAGCCGCGCGCGGATGGCCTGGCGCGAGGCACGCAGGATGGCGCTGGAGTGCTCGGGGTCGGCGATCGAGCGGGCCAGCACCACGGCGCCGACCATCTCCGACAGCAGCGAGACGGCGCCGATGCCGGGCTCGTCGTGGCCCAGGCCTTCCAGCTGGCCGGCGATCAGCGTCGTGAGGCGGGCAGCGCCCTGCTCGAAGGCCACCCGCGCTTCGGGCACGAGCCGCGGCAGGTCGGCGGCCATCGTCGCGATGGGGCAGCCTTCTTCGCGGTGGTCGCGGTGGTAGCGCGAGAGGTAGAAGGCCACGTAGGCGGCCAGGCCCTCGCCGGCGGGCTTGCCGGCCGAGAGCTCCTCGAAGTAGGCGCAGGCGGTGTCGAACATCTCGCCGATGGCGGCGACCAGCAGCTCGTCCTTGCTCGCGAAGTGGGCGTAGAAACCGCCGTGCGTGAGCCCGGCGCGGCCCATGATGGCGGCCACGCCGATGCGGTCGGGGCCTTCCAGGCGGATGGCGGCCGCGGCCTCCTTCAGCACGCGGGCGCGGGTGCGTTGTTTGTGGTCGGCGTCGTAGCGCATGGGGTGGATGATATGACGAACGAAATATAACGGCCTGGCCACCCGAGGTGCAGCCAGGGCCGCGGCCCCGGGCTTGAGGGACGCCGCGCTGGGCGTGACCTGCGACAATGCGGGTTTTTCCGGGTTTTGGATTTTCCGCATGAGCAACCTCTTCGACGCCAAGGTGTTGAGCGTTCGTCACTGGACCGACCGGCAGTTCTCGTTCACCTGCACCCGCGACCCCGGCTTTCGCTTCCAGAGCGGCCAGTTCACGATGATCGGCCTCGAGGTCGACGGCAAGCCGCTCTTGCGCGCCTACAGCGTGGTGAGCCCGCACTGGGAAGAGACGCTCGAATTCCTCAGCATCAAGGTGCCCGACGGCCCGCTCACCTCGCGCCTGCAGCACATCCAGGTCGGCGACACGGTGAAGATCGGCCGCAAGGCCTCGGGCACGCTGCTCACGCAGAACCTCTTGCCCGGCAAGAACCTGTACCTGCTGTCCACCGGCACGGGCCTCGCACCCTTCATGGCGATGATCCGCGACCCCGAGGTGTACGAGCTCTACGAGAAGGTGATCCTCGTGCACGGCTGCCGCCAGGTCGGCGAGCTGGCCTACGACGAGGTCATCACCAAGGAGCTGCCGGCCAACGAGTACTTCGGTGACCAGGTGAAGGAAAAGCTCATCTACTACCCGACCGTCACGCGCGAAGCCTTCCGCAACCAGGGCCGCATCCCGGTGCTGATGGAAACCGGCAAGCTGTTCCACGACATCGGCCTGCCGCCGATGAGCAAGGAAAACGACCGCTTCATGCTGTGCGGCAGCCCCGAGATGCTGCGCGACACACGCGCCTTGTTCGACAAGGCCGGCATGACCGAGGGCAACATGAGCCACCCGGGTCACTTCGTGATCGAGCGGGCGTTCGTCGAGAAGTGATGACAGCCCCCACGTCGCTGCGCTCCTGCCCCCCGAGGGGTCGCAGCCCGGCTTCGGGCGGCCGGGCGCCGGGCTGACCGCGCCAGCAGAGCCGAGTCAGGCTAGCCGAAGAAGAGCTTGAAGAGCTCGGGCTCGTCGACTTCGCGCGTCACGAGCCCGCGGATCGGTTCGTGGTAAGGCGCAGGCTGATGCGCCGTCACCAGGTCGGCCGGCATGGTCACACCCCAGGCGGTGTTGAATTCCTGGGCCGCGTTGCGGCGCGCGATCATCTCGTAGGCGTTGGCGGTGTTCATGGAGCCGTCCCTCAATCTGTGTCTGGATGTGAAGGCTATCGGCTGCGCCAACCTCGGGATGAACCGAAAAGCAAGCCCTCCGGCCGCCACTTCATCACCCGCCTGGCATTCGCGTGATTTTGTTGGCCGAATGCGCGCCGCTCAGGTGGTGACCGCCCGGCCGTCGAGCCAGCGCAGCACGCAGGCATAGAGCCGGCTGGGGGCGACCGGCTTGGTGATGTGGTCGTTCATGCCGGCGGCCAGGCAGACCTCGCGGTCTTCCGCATAGGCGTTGGCCGTCATCGCGAGGATGGGCAGGCGCTGCCGGCCGGCCAGCTGGCGGATGGCGCGCGAGGCGTCGAGGCCGTCCATCACCGGCATCTGCACATCCATCAGCACCAGCGCGTAGTCGTGCGCGCGCACGTGCTCCACCGCTTCGGCGCCGTTGCTCACCACGTCGACGGCGAGCTTGAGGCGGGAGAGGAGGGCGAGCGTCACCTCCTGGTTCACCGGCTCGTCGTCGACCAGCAGCACGCGCGCACCGGCGTGGCGGGCCACGATCTCATCCTGCGGCTGCGGCCGCGTGCCGGCGGCCTCGCCGGGCGGCGTGACGGCCACGCGCAGGCGGGCGGTCATCCAGAAGGTGCTGCCGATGCCGGGCGAGCTGCGCACGCCCACGTTGCCGCCCATCAGCGAGGCCAGGCGCTTGGCGATCACGAGGCCGAGGCCGGTGCCGCCGTACTTGCGCGAGGTGGAGTCGTCGGCCTGCGAGAACGACTGGAAGAGCCGTGCCTGCTGTTCGGGGCTGATGCCGATGCCGTGGTCCTGCACTTCGATGTGCAGCATCACCACGTTCTCGGCCGACTGCGCCACGCGCGCGCGCAGCAGGATGTGGCCGTGCTCGCTGAACTTGATCGCGTTGCTGAGGAAGTTGAGCAGGATCTGCTCGAGCCGCAGCGGGTCGCCGATGAGCAGCGGCGGCATGCCGGGCGCAATCTCCGTGGTGAGGCGCAGGCCCTTGGCCATGGCGCGGTCGCGCAGCATGCCCTGGGCGTTGTCGATGATCTCGGTGAGCACGAACTCGCGCTCCTCCAGCTCGAGCCGGTCGGCTTCGATCTTCGAGAGGTCGAGGATGTCGTTGATCACGCCCAGCAGGTGGTGCGCTGCGGCACTCACCTTGCTGAGCTGCTCCAGCGCATGCGGCTCGTGCTGCAGGTTCTCCTGCAGCAGGTGCGTGAGGCCGATGATCGCGTTCATCGGCGTGCGGATCTCGTGGCTCATGTTGGCGAGGAAGGCGCTCTTGGCGCGGCTCGCGGTCTCGGCCGCGTTGCGCGCGGTCACGAGGTCGGTGGTGCGCTCGTTGACGAGCTGCTCCAGGTGATGGCGGTGGGCCTGCAGCTCCTCGCGCGCGGCGCGCTCCTCCGTGATGTCGATGAAGGCACCGTGCACGCGCGTGATCACGCCCTCGTGGTTGCGCACCGCGTTGCCGAGCGTGCGCACCCAGATGCGGCGGCCGCTCTTGGTGAGGATCTGCATCTCCAGGTCGTAGGCGATGCCGCGCCGCGCGCACGCGCTGAAGGCCTGGTGCACCAGGTCGCGGTACTCGGGCGCGTAGAACTGCCCGGCGTCGTCCAGCGTGGGCGAGTAGCCCGGCGGCATCTCGTGGATGATGGCCGCCTCGTCGGACCACACCAGCCGGTTGTCGCGCAGCGTGACGATCCACGCGCCCATGCGCACGAGCCGGCTCGCCATCTTGAGCAGGCTCTCGCTCTGGCGCAGCTTCTCCTGCGATTCGTGTAGGTCGGTGATGTCCTGCACCACGCCAAGCACACGCGCCGGCTTGCCGTCGTTCATGACGACACGGCCGCGCGAGCGCACCCAGATCTCGCGCCCGGCGGCGGTGACCATCGGGATCTCGACGTCCCATGGCGTGCCGTCGGCGACCGCGGCGGCGATGAGCGGCTCCACCCGCTCGCGCGCGTCGCCGCGGCAGAACTGCCAGCCCTCGGCCATCGAGAACGACGAGCCTTGCGGCACCTCCAGCAGCAGGCACATCTCGTTGGACGTGGTGGTCACGCCGCTCTGGATGTCGAGCTCCCAGCCGGCCACGCGCGCCAGCTCGCCGGTGCTCGAGAGCTGCTCCTCGCGCGAGCGCAGCGCCTGCTGCACGCGGTAGGCCTCGGTCACGTCGCTGAAGACGAGCACCACGCCGGTGACACGGCCCTGCGCATCGCGGATCGGCGCAGCGCTGTCGGCGATCTGGTACTCGCGGCCGTCGCGCGAGAGGAGCGCGGTGTGGTTGGCCAGGCCCACCACTTCGCCGCTGGCGAGCACCGGCTTCACCGGGTCTTCGGCCGGTGTGCGCGAGTCGGCGTTGATGATGCGGAAGACGTCGAGCAGCGGCCGGCCGATGGCCTCGGCCGCCGGCCAGCCGGTCAGCCGCTGGGCGGTGGCGTTCATGCGGGTGATGTGGCCGCGGGTGTCGGTGACGATCACCGCGTCGCCGATCGAATGCAGCGTGGTGGCAAGGTTCTCCTCGCTGTCGCGCAGCGCACGCTCGGCCTCGGCGCGGGCGCGCAGCATGGTGGAGAAGTCGTCGGCCAGCGCGCCCACTTCGCGCGGGGCGCCGTCGAGGGTCAGGTGGGCAAGGGCCTCGGGGTCGGGCGAGACGGTCGCGCGGCGCGCGGCCGCGGCCATCGCCTCCACCGGCCCGCTGGTGCGGCGGGCGATCAGGAAGGCGAGCCCGGCCGCCAGGCCGACCGCGAGCAGCGCAAGGGTGATGCTGAACAGCGTGCGCTCGCGCACCGGGCCGTAGACGGTCTCCACCGGGATGCCGACGGCCGCGTGCCAGTCGGTGCCGCGCACCGGCACCACGCCGAAGATGCGGTTCACGCCTTCGAAGTCGGGCGACTCGCCGGTGCGCGCCTCGCCCGGCGCCAGCTCCTTGAACCAGCGGATGTGCGCGAGGCTCTTGCCGATCCATTCCTCGGGCTTCAGGCTGCTGCCGATCACCGCGCCCTTGCCGTCGACGATGCGGGCCAGCGCACGCGAGGGCAGCTCACCCGGGCCGGGCGCGAGGCGCAGCGTCGTCAGGTCGAGCGACATGGCGATGACGCCGGGGCTCTGCAGGCGGCCGTCGACCTCGCGATCGGGCAGCGGGTAGGCCACGAGCAGGATCCAGCGGTTGGTGAAGACGCCGCGGCTCAAGGGGCCGACGGTGAAGCGCTTGGTCTGCAGCGTCTCTTCCAGCGGGAGGCCGCCGCTCACGCGCATGGGCGTGCCCGGCGGCGGCTCGATCGCGCTGCACACGCGGTCGCCGTGGCGGTTGACGGAGATGAGGTTGGTGTAGGTGGGGAAGAGGCCGCGGAAGCTCTTGAAGAGCGGGTCGCACTGCTCGGCATCGAGCGAGTGCACGCCAGGGCGCTTGGCGAACAGGCCCAGCAGGCGCTCGGCGTTGGAGATGATGGCTTCGGTCTCGAGCGCCGCGCCGCGGGCGGCGCGCAGGGCCTCGACGGCGGCCCGCTCGGCGTCTTGTCTGGCCTGGGTGATGCCGTTGTAGGCGATCAATGCCAACAGCGGCAACGCCGTGGCCAGCACCAGGAGGCTCAGGCGTGCACGGATGGGCAATGCGCGGCGCATCGGGGCATTTCAGCATGTGCGGGAGCCGCACGGGTCCTGGGGGTGCCCGCATTGTGGACACCCGTCTGCTCGGGTAGCCTGCCGGCTGCAACTTCCACCACGCAGCGATGGCATCGGCGCAACAGCGGGGCATCCTCGGTCGGCTGGCCGATGGCATGAAACGGCTCATCGAGCGTGTGCCCGACACGTCGGCCGCCGCGTTGCCGCCGGGGGCCGGGCTGCTCGACGGCATCGGCTGGAGCGAGTTCGAGCGCCAGGTGGCCGAGGGCTTCCGCCATCGAGGCTACGCCGTGAGCGACACCGGCGGCGGCGGGGGCCGCCCCATCGACATGGTGCTCACTCGCGGGCAGGACCGCTTTCTCGTCGACTGCAAACCCTGGCGCACGCTCGCCGTCGGGCCGGCACCGGTGCGCGAGCTGCTCGCGCTGGTGCGAAGCCTGGGGGCGGCGGGCGGCTTCGTCGTCAGCTCGGGCGAGTTCACCGCCGAGGCGCGCCAGCTGGCCGAGGGCCACAAGGTGCAGCTGATCGACGGCAAGGTGCTGCGCGAGCTGCTCAACACCCGCGAGGAGAAGACACAGCCGGTGGTGGTGCGCCGCGAGGGGCCGTTTCCCGACACCACGCTGCCGCCGTCAGCCTGGCGCCTGCGGGCGCAGCCCTGCCCGCTGTGCGGCGGTGCGATGGAAGAAGCCGAGCGACAGGGCCGGCGTGTGCTGGCCTGCGTGCACCACCCGCTGTGCGAGGGCCTGCGCGAGGTCTAGCGAGGCGTGAGAGGCGAGCGGCGCGCGTGGCTGAACCGCGAGCGCCACAGCGCCACCCACTCGACCAGACCCCACAGCAGGGCGCAGCCCAGCGCAGGGGCCGAGCCGAGGAAGAGAGGGCGGGGTCGGGCCATGCCAGCCACCGTATCGGCGCTGTGTGACAGCGGCGTGTCAGCGGCGGGCCGGTGGTATTGCCGCAAGGGTCTGCATCAACTGTCACATCGCGCCGCTAGTCTGGGCGGGTGAACCGCGTCGACTTGCCCGCCCTGGCCGAACTGCAAGGCCTCGTGGACGAGGGCGGCTCGCACCTGCAGCAGCGGGTCGTCTGCGAGGTGCCATGCGGCGACACGTCGCTGCCGGTGCACGTGATCACGCTCGGCAACCCCGGGCCCGACGTGCCGGCGATCGGCATTTTTGGCGGCGTGCACGGCCTGGAGCGCATCGGTGCCGAGGTGGCGCTCGCCTTCCTGCGCAGCCTGGTGATGCGCCTGCCGTGGGACGGCGTGCTGCACCGCCAGCTCGAATCGCTGCGCATGGTGTTCATGCCGCTGGTCAACCCGGCCGGCATGGCGCTCGGCACACGGGCCAATGCGCGTGGGGTGGACCTGATGCGCAACGCGCCCGTCGATGCGGTGGGCCGGGTGCCGTTTCTCATCGGCGGGCAGCGGCGCAGTGCCTCGCTGCCCTGGTACCGCGGCGAAGCGGGCGCGCCAATGGAAGCCGAGAGCGACGCGCTGTGCCGCGTCGTCGAAGACGAGCTGCTCGGTCGCCCCTTCAGCCTGGCGATCGATTGCCATTCGGGCTTCGGCCTGCGCGACCGCATCTGGTTCCCGCATGCGCACACGCCGGCGCCGATCGAGCACCTGCCGGAGCTCTTCGCCCTGCAGCACATCCTCGACCGGGCACTCACCCACCACCGCTACGTGCTGGAGCCGCAGAGCCGCCAGTACCTCGCGCATGGCGACCTGTGGGACCACCTCTACCTGCGCTCGCTCGAGCGATCAGGACACGTGTTCCTGCCGCTCACGCTGGAGATGGGCTCATGGCTGTGGGTCAAGAAGAACCCGCGCCAGCTGTTCTCGCGCCACGGGCTCTTCAACCCGCTGATCGAGCACCGCCAGCAGCGCGTGCTGCGCACGCACGTGAACTGGCTCGACTTCATGGCCCGTGCGGTGGCGAGCTACCGGCGCTGGGTGCCGCTGGACGACGCGGAGCGCGACCGCTTGCGCGCCGAGGCCCGCACCCATTGGTACGGGCCGGCCTGAACGCTCAGGCGGCGACGGTCTCGCCGAAGGCCGCGTCGATCTGCGCCGCAGCCGAGGCCAGGGCCTTCTTCTCGGCTTCCGGGCCCATCGCCAGGCCTTCGGCGTAGAAGAACGTCACGTCGGTCATGCCGAGGAAGCCCAGCACCGCCTTCAGGTAGGGCACCTGGCTGTCGGCCGGCGTGTCGCGGTAGATGCCGCCGCGGGCCAGCGCGATGTAGACCTTCTTGCCGGTGAGCAGGCCCACCGGGCCCTTGTCGGTGTACTTGAAGGTGACACCGGCGCGGGCGATGGCGTCGATCCAGTTCTTGAGCGCGGCGGGTACGCCGAAGTTGTACATGGGCACGCCCAGCACCACCACGTCGGCGGCCTGCACCTCGGCGATCAGCGCGTCGTCCTGCGCCACGCGGGCGGCCTGGGCCGGGGTGCGCTGGTCGGCGGGGGTGAAGAGGGCGCCGAGGGCGGCTTCGTCGAGCGCCGGCACGGGCGCCTTGCCGAGGTCACGCACGGTCAGGGTGGCGTGGCCCAGGCGCTGGACGATGTCACCGGCCAGGCGGGTGGAATGCGACCCGGTGGTGCGGGCGCTGGAGTTGATCTGCAGGACGTTCATCGTGGGCTCCTTGTGGGAAACGTTGTCGATGGAGCCAATGTAGTTATCCCGAATCGAAACCAGAAGACGCTGAAATGGATAACATTGTTCCGCCACTGCAACGATGAGGTGACCATGAACACGATCGAGCCCAACGACCTGCTGCTGTTTGCGCGGGTGGTGGAAGAGGGCAGTTTCAGCCGCGCGGGCGAGCGCCTGGGCCTGCCAAAGTCGACCGTCTCACGCCGCGTGGCCGCGCTCGAGGCGCAGCTGGGTGAGCGCCTGCTTCTGCGCACGACCCGCAAACTCAGCCTCACCGACCTCGGCCACGGCTTGCTCGCGCATGCCCGCCAAGTGGCCGACGAGGCCGAAGCGGCCGCCGCCCTGGCCCAGCACCGCCAGGTGGAGCCGAGCGGGCGGCTGCGCGTCTCGATGCCGGGCGACTTCGCCACCGGCGTGCTGAGCGAGGTGCTGCCGGCCTTTGCGGCACGCTACCCGGCGATCTCGCTGGAGATCGATCTGTCGCCGCGCCGGGTCGACCTGATCGGGGAGAACTTCGACCTCGCCATCCGCATGGGCGAGCTGGCCGACGACGCCACCCTGGCCGCGCGCCTGCTGGCCGATCTGTCGCAAGGCCTGTACGCGTCGCCGGCCTACCTGCAGCGGCGTGGCACCCCGTCCGAGCCGGAAGCGCTGATGGAGCACGACACGCTGCAGATCCTGTCGCGCCACGGCGAGCCCAAGCCCTGGGTGCTGGAACGCGAGGGCCAGCGCTGGGAAGGCATCCCGCCGGCGCGGGCGCGGGCCAATTCCCCCGAGCTGCTGATCCGCATGGCGCTGGGCGGTGCGGGCATCGCCATGGCGTCGGACCACTTCGCCGAGCCCTATGTGCGCAGTGGCCAGCTCATGCCGCTGCTCGTCGACTGGTACCCGCCGAGTGCGCCGGCCTGGGCGGTGTTCCCGGGGCGGCGCCTGATGCCGGCCCGCACGCGGGTGTTCCTCGATGCGCTGCAGGCCGAGTTCACCGGCCCGGCCTGCCAGGCGGCGCACGCCCGGCACGAAGGGATCCGCCAGGACCGTCGGGCGGGTGCGGTGGCGGCATAGCCCGCGTCCCGCAGCGGGACCGGTGCCCGTCCTACAGCGGCGGCCGCGGCGCTCGCCTAGTCTGTGCGCAGCCTTGCCTGAAGGAGACGCCCATGCTTCGCGCCATTGCCCTGTTTGTCGTCGTGGTCCTGATCGGCCTGTTTGCGCTGGTCAACTGGACCGCGTTCACCACGCCCACCACCCTCTCGCTGCTCTTCACCGACGTGCAGGCGCCTCTCGGCCTGATCATGCTCGGCCTGGCGGTGTTCCTCACGCTGCTCTTCACCCTGTGGGCGATCTCGATGCAGGCCTCGACGCTGATGGAGGCGCGCCGCCTGAACCGCGAGCTGCAGGCCCAGCGCGAGCTGGCCGACACCGCCGAGGCCTCGCGCTTCGTCGAGCTGCGCAGCTACGTGGGTGCGGAGCTGCAGCGTTCGATCGCCGAGGCCCACCGCGGGCACGAAGAGCTGCTGTCTCGCCTCACCCACCTGGAAGGCGCGATGCGCCTGGCGCTGGAGCACAACGCCAACTCGGTGGCGGCGAGCCTCGGCGAGTTCGAAGACCGCCTGGAGCGCGGCGACCGGCCGCCGCCCGAGATCCTGTCCCGTGGCGACGGCATTCCGCCGCTGCGCCGCTGAGTCGCCTTACTTGCCCTCGTCGGCCACCAGCGGCGGCGTGCCGGCCGGCGGGTGCTCGTGCGGGTGTTGGTGGTGGTGCCGCTTGGTGTGCTTCGCCACCCACTGCTCGATGTCGTCGACGAAGGTGAAGACGACCGGGATCACGAGCAGGCTCAGGAAGGTGGAGGTGATCAGCCCGCCGATCACCACGATGGCCATCGGTGAGCGGAAGCTCGGGTCCACGCCCAGGCCGATGGCGATCGGCATCATGCCGGCGCCCATCGCGATGGTGGTCATCACGATCGGCCGCGCGCGCTTGTGGCAGGCGTCGAGCAGGGCGTCCCAGCGGTTCAGGCCGTGCTCGCGCCGCGCGAGGATCACGTAGTCGATCAGCAGGATCGAGTTCTTCGTCGCGATGCCCATCAGCATGATCAGGCCGATCATCGACGGCATCGAGAACGCCGTGTGCGTGATGAAGAGCGCGAGGAAGGCCCCCGGGATTGACAGCACCAGCGCCACCAGGATGGTGGCCGGCTGCACGAAGTCCTTGAAGAGCAGCACCAGCACGATGTAGATGCACAGCACGCCGGTCGCCATGGCGAGCAGGAAGCCCGACACCAGCTCGCCCATCGCTTCGGCATCGCCCACTTCGGTCTGCGTCACGCCGGCAGGCAGGTTCTTGATGCTCGGCAGGTTGAGCGCCTGCTCCTGCACCTGGCCGAGCGGCTGCTGGTTGAGCTCGATCTCGAAGTTGACGTTGCGGCGGCGGTCGAAGCGCGCGATCTCGGCCGGGCCGCTGGCCAGCTCGATGGTGGCCACGTTCGACAGCGGCACCGGGCCGCGCGCGCCGGGCACCGGCAGGCGCGAGAGCACCTCGATGTCCTGGCGGCCGGCGTCGGAGAGCTTCACGACGACGGGCACCTGGCGCTCGGAGAGGTTCATCTTCGCGAGGCCCTGGTCGTAGTCGCCGGCGGTGGCGATGCGCAGGGTGTCGGCGATTGCCGCCGAGGTGACGCCGAGGTCGGCCGCGCGCGCGAAGTCGGGCCGCACCACGAGCTCGGGCCGCACCAGGCTCGCGGTGGACGTGACCGCGCCGATGCCGGGGATGGTGCGCAGCTCGCGCTCGACCACCGCCGCGTGCTGGGCCAGCACCCGGCCGTCTTCACCGGCCAGCACCAGCACGTACTTCTCGCTGGACGCGCCCAGGCCCACCTTGACACGCGCACCCGGCAGCACCTCGAGCGCAGTGCGCAGCTGGGCCTCGATGTCCTGCTTGCTGATGCCCTTGCGGTCGTTGCGGTGGGTCATGTTGATCGTCAGCACCGCCTTGCGTACCTCGGCCGCGCCTTGCGGGGCGAAGGGGTCGGCGCCCGCGCTGCCACCGCCGATGGCGGTGTAGACCATCTTGATCTGCGGGTTCTGCTGCACGATCTCGCGCGCCTGCTCGGCGAGCGCGTAGGTGTCCTTGAAGGTGCTGCCGGGCGGCAGCGTCACGGTCACCTGCGTCTGCGAGAGGTCGTCGGGCGGGATGAAGCCGGTCGGCAGCAAGGGCACCAGTGCAAACGAGCCGATGAAGAACACCGCCGCACCCAAGAGCGTGAGCAGGCGGTGCTTCAGGCACCAGCTGACCCAGCCCATGTAGATGGTGAGCCACTTGGCGTCGGTGTGCTCGCGCTTGGGCTTGCGCAGGATGTAGGCCGCCATCATCGGCGTGAGCATCCGCGCGACCACCAGCGAGAAGAAGACCGCGATGGCCGCCGTCCAGCCGAACTGCACGAAGAACTTGCCCGGGATGCCGCCCATGAAGGCGGTCGGCAGGAACACCGCGATCAGCGTGAAGGTGGTGGCGATCACCGCGAGGCCGATCTCGTCGGCCGCTTCCATCGCCGCCTGGAAGGGCGTCTTGCCCTCGCGCAGGTGGCGCATGATGTTCTCGATCTCGACGATCGCATCGTCGACCAGCACCCCTACCACCAGCGAGAGGCTGAGCAGCGTGACCACGTTGATGGTGAAGCCCATCGCGTGCATCACGGCGAAGGTGGGGATGGCCGACAGCGGCAACGCCACCGCGGAGACGATGGTGGCGCGCAGGTCGCGCAGGAAGAGGAACACCACCAGCACGGCGAGTGCCGCGCCTTCGTACAGCAGCTTCATCGAGCCGTCGTAGTTCTCGATCACCGGGTCGACGAAGTTGAAGGCCTCGGTGATGGTGATGTCGGGGTGCTCGGTCTTGAGCTTCTCGAGCGCCGCGCGCACGCCGTTGGTGACGTCGATCTCGCTGGCGCCCCGCGAGCGCACGATCTCGAAGCTGACCACCGGCTTGCCGTTGAGCAGCGCCGCCTGGCGCCGCTCGGCGACCGTGTCGCTGACCTTGGCGATGGCGTCGAGCCGCACGTGGCGGCCGTCGCTGAGCGTGACCTCCATCGCGGCAAGCTCCTGCGCCGTCTGCACGGTGGCGAGCGTGCGCACCGACTGCTCGGCGCCGCCCAGGTCGGCCCGGCCGCCGGAGGCTTCCTGCTGGATCTGGCGCAGCTGGCGCGAGACGTCGGCCGCGGTGATGTTGAGCGCGAGCATGCGCGACGGGTCGAGCTCGACGCGCACCTCGCGCGACACGCCGCCCACGCGGGTGACGGCGCCGACGCCGTTCACCGCGAGCATGGTCTTGCTGACTTGGTTGTCGATGAACCACGACAGCGCCTCGTCGTCCATGCGCGTGCTGGCCACCGTGTAGGTGAGGATCGGCGTGCCCGCGAGGTTGACCTTCTGGATCACCGGGTCGCGCAGGTCGGCGGGCAGGTCGGAGCGCACGCGCGAGACGGCGTCGCGCACCTCGTCGACGGCCTCTTGCGTGGGCTTCTCCAGCCGGAACTCGGCGGTGAGGATGGCCGTGCCGTCCTGCAGCGTGGTGTAGATGTGCTTGAGCCCCTGGACGGTGGCCAGCGAGTTCTCGATCTTGCGCGCGACCTCGGTCTCCATCTGCGCCGGCGAGGCGCCCGGCAGCGAGGCCGTGATGGTGACCATCGGCAGGTCGATGTCGGGGAAATTCTGGACCTTCATCGCCTTGAACCCGAGCAGGCCTGCCAGGGTCAGCATGATGAAGAGGAGGATGGCCGGCGTCGGGTTGCGGATCGACCAGGACGAGACGTTGATCATGGGGCGTCCCTCGTTTATTTCTTCGGCGCGGCGACCGGCTTCACCGAGCCGCCGGGGGCGGGCACCGCGGGCGTGGCCTCGACCACGCGCACCACGTCGCCTTCGGCCAGGAATCCGCCGCCGGCGGCCACGACCTTGGTCTGCGCATCGAGCCCGCTCGTGATCTCGATGCGGTCACCCACACGCCGGCCCACGCCCACCTTGGACTGGGTGACCTTGCTGTCCGGGCCGACCTTGAGCACGTAGTTGAAACCGTCGCGCAGCACCACCGCGCCTTGCGGCAGCGTGAGCGCCTCGCTCTGGCCGATGTCGAATTCCCCGCGGGCGTACATGCCGGCCTTCACGTCAGGGCTGGCACCGAGGTCGACGTAGACGATGCCGTTGCGCGTCTGCGCATCGACGGTCGGGGCGACCATGCGCACCTTGCCGGTGACCGGTGCCGCGGTGTTGGTGGCGACCACGCTGGCCACCATGCCGGGCTTCAGGCGGGCCAGGTCGGCGGAGGCGACTTCGGCACGCCACTCCAGGCGGCCCTGCCGGATCAGGCGGAACAGCTCCTGCCCGGCGGGCAGCACCGCGCCGACGGTCGCGCTGCGCGCCGAGATGATGCCGTTGTCGGGCGCGACCACCTGGGCCTGCGCCACGCGGAGCTGCGCGACCCTGTACGAGGCCTTGGCCGCTTCCAGGCGCGCCTGCGCGGTGCGCTCACCGGTCAGGTAGTTGTTGATCTGCTGGCCGCTCAGGGCGCCGGCCGGGCCCAGCTCGCGGGCGCGCTGCGCATTGGCGGCGGCCTCGCCCAGCATGGCTTCGGCCTCGGCCACCGCCGCCTTGGCCTGCAGCAGGTCGGCCTGCACCGTGTCGCTCGCGAAGACGGCCAGCACCTGGCCCTTCTTCACCACGTCGCCCACGTTGGCCCGCACCTCGGCCAGGCGCAGGCCGTTGGCTTCGGTGCCCACGCTCGCTTCCTGCCAGGGAGCAATGTTGCCGTTGGCGCTGATCTTCATCGGCAGCTTTGCCGTCTGCGCCTGCGTCACCGTGACGGTGAGGGCGGCCTTGACGGGGGCCGCGGCTTTCCCGTCCTTGGCCTCTTTCTTCGGTTCGTCGGCGGCGTGCACCCCCAGTCCGTAGAGGGCAGCGAGCACGAGGGCCAGGGCGGGCAGCAGGATGGTCTTGGGGCGCAGGGTCATGGTGGTGTCGAGGCAAGGCAACGCCGGCACGAGGCGGGGCGCGATGCTGACACGGCCCTGCTGACACCATCGTGTCAGGAAGGAGACCAAGTCAATGCCGCGCCTGCGCACATGCAGGCTGTGTGGGTACTGCGTTTCGAACAGGGACGCGCGTCGGTGCGGGTGGCGCTGCCGACGCTGCGCGGCGTGAACTGGCGATGGTAAACCCGGGCGGGGGATCACCCCTGCGCGCTCCCGCGCGCGGGGTCGGGCACCTTCACATCTTCTTAATGCGATCAGTGCAGAAGAGACAGCTGCCGGGCGGGTTGTACGGCGCGCTGGCGCAGCACGGCGTGCGGCACGTAGCCGCGGCTCTCGAGGTTCCAGCCGTCGGTGGCGGCATCGTTGCTGACCTGCTGCACGTGTGTGGTGCCGAGCTTGCGGGCACTGGCGCGGGCGACCACGCTTTCGCACTGCTCGGCCGTGAGCAGGCTGGCGAAGGCCGTCCAGCGCTGCAGGGTGAGCGGGTTGCGCCACGCATCTTCGATCGCCCAGCGGGCGGCCACGCCTTCGGCGCCCTTGGCTTCGAGCACGCGCGGCAGCAGTGCATGGAAGAAGGTCTGGAAGGCACGGCGTGCGGCCTTGCCCGGCAGCAGGTCTTCGATGCGGGCGATGCGGTGGCTCCAGCCGGCCACCAGCAGCTGCTGGCTGATGAAGGCCTGCAGTGCCTGGGCGGGGTTGAAGAGGCGCAGGCGGTTGGGCGGCAGCACCAGCAGCGGCAGCGTGCAGGCCTCGGCGTGCGACAGCGGCTCGACGAAGCTGCACAGCGTGGCCACGCGCGACCACTGGGCGGCGTTCAGCCCGCCGATGCCGCCGAGCTGGCCCTCCTCGATCAGCTTCGCGAAGCGCTGCGCGTCGCGGAACCCGTGTGCGGCCTTGCCGTGGTTGGCCTTGGTGCTGATGATGGCCAGGTTGCCCGCGGCATAACCGGCGTCGCTGCGCACCCGGTCGATGGACGCATCGCTGCCTTCCATCGTGGCGCTGCTGAGGGCCACGCGCGTGATCGGGCAGTGCGTCACGTCGATCTGCTGCAGGTAGTGCGGCGTCACCTGCACCAGCTCGACGCTGCGGCCGCGCAGCCAGGCGTTCAGGCGCAGCTGCAGCCACTTGCGCACGTGGCGCGTCGGCTCCAGGGTGCGGCGCCCGAAGGTGGCCTGGCCGGCGAGCCAGCCGTTGCGCAGTGCCGAAGGCTCCTGCGCATACGGCGCGGGCGGCGTGACGGCATGGTGCGCGTAGTCCCAGCCGAGCTCGAAGCCGATCTGCTCGTGCGTGGTGAGGGTGGTGGTGGCGTTGTGCAGCTCGAGGGCCGGGTGCTGCTCGATCTTGGCGGGGGACTTGAGTTCGGTCGTCATGGGGTTCTCCGTTGCGGTAAAGCCAGTGTGGCGACCGGGTGGCTCATCAAATGAGCCAGTGCGAGCTGTCGCGGATCCGCATCACCCGGTATGCTCGCGGCCGGTGGCTCATGTGGTGAGCCTGTGCCTTGAGATGAAAGTGCATGGACCGGACCGAACGCTTCTACAAGATCGAGCGCCTGCTGCGTGCCCGCGGCTGCGTGAGCTTCGCCGCGCTGCAGGAGGAACTCGACGTGTCGCCCGCCACGCTCAAGCGCGACCTGCAGTACCTGCGTGACCGGCTTGACGCGCCCATCGTCTACGACCGCTTCGACAACGGCTACCGCTTCGAGCAGGATGCGCGGCACGAGCTGCCCGGCATGTGGTTCAACGAGAAGGAGATCACCGCGCTCTTGACCATGCACCAGTTGATGTCGGGGCTGGACGACGACGGCGTGCTCTCGCGCCACCTGCAGCCGCTGATCGACAAGCTGCAGGGCATGCTCGGCGGCGACGAAGGCGAGTCGCGCGAGCTGATGCGGCGCGTGAAGCTCATCTCCACCGCCCGCCGTCGCGCGCCGAGCCGCCACTTCGAGCTGCTGGGCGGTGCGCTGGTGCAGAAGAAGCGCGTGTGGATGCGCTACTTCAAGCGCAGCGACCGCAAGGAGAGCGAGCGCGAGGTCTCGCCGCAGCGCCTGGTCAACTACCGCAACACCTGGTACCTCGATGCCTGGTGCCACGCGAGCGAGGGCCTGCGCCGTTTCGCGCTCGACGCCATCCGCGAGGCGAAGGTTCAGGACACCAGGGCGCGCCAGGTGCCGCTGAAGGAGCTGGAAGCCGAGCTCGACGCCGGCTACGGCATCTACAGCGGCGCCGGCGCCAAGGTGAAGTGGGCCACGCTGGTGTTCCATGCCGACGCGGCCCAGTGGGTCGCCGCCGAGGAGTGGCACCCCGGGCAGCAAGGCCGCTGGCTCGCCGACGGCCGCTACGAGCTGCGCGTGCCCTACAGCGACCCGACCGAGCTGGTGATGGACGTGCTGCGCCATGGCGACTCGGTCACCGTGACCGGCGACAAAGCCCTTGCCACCCTCATCGCCCAGCGCTTGCGCAGTGCCGCCGCGCAGTACGCTTGACGCCCCGACCCACAGGAGACCGCATGAAAGCCACCTGGAACGGCGTGACCCTCGCCGAGAGCGACGACACCGTGGTCGTCGAAGGCAACCACTACTTCCCCGAGAGCAGCCTGAAGCGCGAGTACGTGACGTTCAGCAACCACCGCACGAGCTGCCCGTGGAAGGGGCAGGCGTACTACTACAGCCTGTTCGTCAACGGCGAGATGAACCCCGACGCAGTCTGGTACTACCCCGAGCCGAGCGAAGCCGCGTCGCAGATCAAGGGGCGGGTGGCGTTCTGGAAAGGTGTGAAGGTCGAGTGACCTTCACTTCGCCCGCGGGCGCTCGAGCTTCGGCGGCGTGAGCCGCCCGGCGCGCAGCTCGCCCACCGCATGCGCCACGGCGCGGGCGACGTTGCGCACCTCCTGCTCGAAGCCGTGCTCTCGGTCGAGCGCTTCGTGGCTGTTGAAGTAGGGCTCGTAGTAACCGACGTAGCGGTCGAGCCGCGCCAGCGCGCCGGCGTCGATGAAGCCCATCCAGTCGAGCCAGTCGCTCAGCGCGCGGCGGGTGCCTTCGATGCCGGCCACATCGCCGTGCACCACCAGACCGTAGGCGCGGCCCGCGAGGTGCTGCGGGTAGTGCCACCCCTTGGCCTCGATCTCTTTCGCGAGCGCCGCCTTCTTGCCCTGGGTGCTCGTCGGGTCGGGGTTGCCGCCGTCGGCGCACACCAGGCGGTCGATCATCAGCTTGAGCACACTCGGGCTCTGGTACCAGTGCACCGGCGCTGCGATGATCACCGCGTGCGCCGACACCCAGCGCTCGTAGATCTCGGCCATCCAGTCGTTGGTCTGGCCGGTGGCGTGGTTGGGGTAGCAGCTGCACGGCCAATGGCACAGCGGCATCGCGGTCGACACGCAGCCCTTGCAGGGGTGGATGTGGCGGTCGTAGTCGGAGGTGATGAGGCTCAGGTCGAGCAGGTCGACCGCGGTCTGCTGCGCGGTGAGCTCGTCGCGCAGCCACTTGGTGATGCGCCAGGTCTTCGACATCTCGCCGGGGCAGGTGCCATCGTTGCGCGGCGCGCCGCAGATGACGAGCACGCGTGAGGGCGTGGCCGGTTGCGCCCAACGCTGCTGCGCAGCCTCGAGCTGCTCCTTGGCGGCACGCCAGTCGTCGGAGAGGTCATAGTGCGGGTCCGCATAACCCGGCCCGGCCTTGTGCGTGTGCGGCGCCTTCCGGCCTTCCAGGTAGGCCTCCCATGCGATCTGCTCCAGGCGGGCCAGCGCTTCGTCTTCGCGGCGGTAGGCCGGGTCGACGAAGCGCGCGCGGAAGCGCTCTCCGAACGTGGCCCGGTCGAGCGGGGGCGGTGCCTGGCCGGTGCGGGGCTTCGGTAGCTCAGCGTGAGCGGAATCATCCATGGCGGGCACTCTAGGAGGCCCCCGGCGTGCAGCCTGTCGGACGATGGCTTGTCGCCGTGTCGTCTGCCATCGTCACTCGTGCCGCAACGCGTCGATCGGGTCGAGCTGCGCCGCACGCCGTGCCGGCACGTAGCCGAACACCACGCCGATCGCCGCCGAGAACACGAAGGCGAGCAGGTTGATGCCCGGGTCGAAGACGTAAGGCACCTGCATCACCTGCGCGAGCACGGCCGAGGCCACGGTCGCGAGCGCGATGCCCACCAGGCCGCCGAGCGCGGCCAGCGCCACCGCTTCGATCAGGAACTGCAGCAGCACCTCGCGCTCCAGCGCGCCGATGGCCAGGCGCAGGCCGATCTCGCGGGTGCGCTCGGTCACGCTGACGAGCATGATGTTCATGATGCCGATGCCGCCTACCAGCAGGCTGACCGCGGCCACCGCGCCGAGCAGCGTCGTCATCACCTGCGTGGTGCCGGAGAGCGTGTCGGCGAGCTGCTTGGTGTCGAGCACGTTGAAGTTGTCGTCTTCCGATGCATCGAGCTTGCGGCGCTCGCGCAGCAGGGTGTGGAGGCTGGCCTTCACGCTGTCGGCATCGGCGCCGTCCTGCATCGAGACCAGCAGGGTGTTGACGCGCTGGTTGCCCGTCACGCGGCGCTGCAGCGTGCGCAGGGGCACCACGACCACGTCGTCCTGGTCGTTGCCCATCGCGGCCTGGCCTTTGGACGCCAGCTCGCCGATCACGGTGCACGAGAACTGCTTGACCCGCACCATCTGGCCGATCGCCTCGCGCCCGCCGAAGAGCTCGCGCTTGACCGTCTGGCCGATGAGGCAGACGGCGGCGCCGGCCTGCAGCTCCTCGTCGGCGAAGCGGCGGCCGCCGGCGAGCGCCCAGTTGCCGACGTCGAACCAGTCGTTGGTGGTGCCGGTGATGCCGGTCGTCCAGTTGCGGCCGTTGGCGACCACCGTGGTGGTGGTGCGCGCCTCGGGCGCCACCGCACGGATGCCGCCGATCTGCGTGGCGACGATCTGCGCATCGGCTTCCTTGAACGACGGCGCCCCGCCGCCGCCGCCGGGGCCAAGGCGCTGGCCGGGTCGCACCATCAGGAGGTTGGTGCCCAGGCTCGAGATCTGGTTCTGCACCGCCAGCGTGGCGCCGTTGCCGAGCGTGACCATGGTGATGACGGCGCTCACGCCGATCACGATGCCGAGGATGGTGAGGAAGGAGCGCAGCAGGTTGCGCCGGATCGAGCGCAGCGCGAGCAGCAGGGAGCTGAGCAGCATCAGTGCGCCTCCTCGGCGATGCGCGTCACGGCGACGGGCGAAGCATTGAGCGTGTCGCTCGCCACCCGCCCGTCGACGAAACGCACGGTTCGCCTGGCATACGCCGCCATGTCGGGCTCGTGCGTCACCATCAGGACGGTGATGCCGCGCTCGGTGTTGAGCCGGCACAGCAGCTCCATGATCTCCTGGCTGCGCTGGGTGTCGAGGTTGCCGGTGGGCTCGTCGGCGAGCAGCACGGTCGGGTTGGTGACGATGGCGCGTGCGATGGCCACCCGCTGCTGCTGGCCGCCCGACAGCTGCGCCGGCGTGTGGCCCTCGCGGCCGGTGAGGCCGACGGAGGCGAGCGCCTGCGCGGCCAGCGCATGCCGCTCCTTCGTGGGCACGCCGCGGTAGAGCAGGGGCAGCTCCACGTTCTCGAGTGCGGTGGTGCGCGGCAGCAGGTGAAAGCCCTGGAACACGAAGCCGAGGTACTTGCGGCGCAGGAGCGCGCGCTGGTCGCGCGTGAGGTGCTCGACGTGGGCGCCCTTGAAGAGGTACTGGCCCTCGGTCGGGCGGTCGAGCAGGCCGAGGGTGTTCATCGCGGTCGACTTGCCGGAGCCGCTCGGGCCCATCACCGCGACGAACTCGCCGGCGTGGATGTCGAGGTCCACGCCCTTGAGCGCCCACAGCGCGGCCTCGCCTTCGCCGTAGAGGCGCTTGACGCCCCGCAGCTGGATCAGGGTCGGCTCGCTCATGTCGCGGCGGCCCGTTGTTCGGTGATGACCTGCAGGCCTTCGGTGAGGCCCTCGCCGCTCACCTCGGTCATGCGGCCATCGGTGATGCCGGTGGTCACGCGCAGCGGCGTGGGTTTGCCCTCCCGCAGCACCCAGACCTGCTTCTGTGCCCCGCCGGGGCCGGCGCCTTCGGTTGCGTTGCCGCCGCGCCGCTGGCCGGTGCCGCGCGGCATGCGCGGCATCAGGCTGCCGACAATGTTGGGCCCGCCACCGCCTTGCGCCTGCGGCTTCTGGCCGGGCTCGGCCGGCGTGAAGCGCAGCGCGGTGTTGGGCACCAGCAGCACGTTCTGCCGCTCGGTGGCGGTGATGGTGGCGGTGGCCGTCATGCCGGGGCGCAGCGTGAGGTCGGCGTTGTCGACATCCAGGTAGGTGACGTAGGTGACGACGTTTTCGGTGATGGTCGAGCCGTAGGCCACGCGGGTGATGGTCGCCGGGTAGCGGCGTCCGGGGTAGGCACTGACGCTGAAGCTGGCCTTCTGCCCCACCTGCACCGAGCCGACGTCGGCTTCGTCCACGTTAACCTGCAGTCGCAGCTTGGCCAGGTCTTCGGCGATGGTGAAGAGCGTGACGGCCTGGAGCGAGGCGGCCACCGCGTTGCCGGGGTCGACGTTGCGGGTGAGCACCACGCCATCGGTCGGGGCGCGGATCGAGGCCTTGCGCAGGTTGGTCTCGTCGGTGGAGAGCGCGGCCTGTGCATCGGCGACCGTGGCACGGGCGCTGGCCTCGTCGGCCTGGGCGCGCTCGACGGTGGCGCGGCCGGTGTCGAGCTCGGCCTTCGATGGCACCTTGCCGCCGGAGAGGCGGGCCACTTCTTCCAGGCGTGCGAGGTTGCCCTGCGCTTCCTTCAGCGTGGCGCCGGCCTGCGCGACCCGGGCGCGGGCCGAGGCCAGCGTGGCGCGCGAGCGCAGGATCTGGTCGGATAGCTTGGCGGTGTCGAGCTCGACCAGCACCTGGCCTTTCTTCACCCGGTCGTTCACGTCGACCAGCACCCGCGCCACGGTGCCCGAGAGTTCGCTGCCGATGTTGACCGAGCGCGTGGGCTGCAGCGTGCCGTTGGCGGTGACCTGCAGGCGCAGGTTGCCGCGCGTCACCGGCTGGGTGGCGTAGGTGGGGGTGGCGTTGGCCTCGCGGCTGGACTGCCACCACGCGAGGCCACCGGCCGCCAGCGCGAGCGCTGCGACGATGAGCCAGGTGCGTGGCTGGCCGTACCAGGGGCGCGGCGGGGGTTGGTCGAGCAAGGCCTGGAGTTCCTGCGGGTTGGCGTGTGGACTGCGACTCATGGCGTGGTGCTTTCGTTCTGCGTGCGGCTGGTCTGCGTGCTGCTGTTCTGCGTGCTGTCGTTCGGGTTCCAGCCCCCGCCCAAGGCCTTGTAGAGGCGCACGTGGTCGGCGCTGAGTTCGGCGCGGGTGCTGGCCAGGCTGTCTTGCGTGCTGAGCAGCGAGCGCTGCGTCTCCAGCACGACCTGGAAGTCGACCAGGCCGCTGCTGTAGCGCTGGGTGGCCAGCAGCGCGGCCTGCTCGGCCGATTCGCTGGCGCTTTGCAGGCGCTGCAGGCGCTCGCGGTTGCCGCGCAGCGCGACGAGGCTGTCTTCCACTTCCTGCAGCGCGTTGAGCACCACGGCCTGGTAGTTCACGCGGGCGTTCTCGAGCGCCGCTTCCTGGGAGCGCACCTGCGCCTTGGCGGCGCCGCCGTCGAAGAGCGGCACCGACACACTGCCGAGCAGCGCGCTCACGACCGAGCCGCCGCCGGTGAGGCCGCTCAAGGCGAGCGCCGAGAGGCCCACCGAGCCGCTGAGGTTGAAGCTCGGGTAGCGTGCCGCATCGGCCTGCGACACACGCGCGAGGGCGGCGGAGATCTGCTGCTCGGCGATGCGGATGTCGGGCCGCTGGCGCAGCGTCTGCGCCGGGATGCTCACGGCGAGGTCGTCGGGCGGCGTGGGCACGGCCGCGGCGGTGACGAGCTGGTCGTGCAAGGCGGTGGGTGGCTGGCCGGTCAGCACGGCGAGCGCGTGCTCGGTCTGCGCGACGCTGGTTTCGAGCGACGGGATCTGCGCGCGGGTCTGCTCGGTGGCGGTGCGGGCCTGCGACAGGGCGAGCGAGGTGTCGAGCCCGGCCTGCACACGCCAGTCGGTGATCTGCAGGGTCTCCTGTTGGGTGGCAAGGTTGCGGCGGGCGATGTCGAGCCGCGTCTGCAGGCCACGCAGTTGCACATAGGTCACGGCCACTTCGGCCGCGACCGAGACCTGCGTGTCGGCCAGGCTCGCCTGGCTGGCCTGCGCCTCGGCCTCGGCGGCCGACACGCCGGCGCGTTTGCCGCCGAACACATCGGGCTCCCAGCTGGCATCGAAACCGGTCTGGTAGCGGTTGCCGGCGGGGGCGTCACCGGTCTTGCTGCGCTGAGCCGACGCGGAGGCGCCGATGTTCGGGCCGAGGTTGGCGTTTTGCACATCGCGCAAGGCGCGGGCCTGTGCCAGCGCCGCTTGCGCGCTGCGCACGCTGGTGTTGGCCTGCAGCGCTTGCGTGACGAGCGCCGTCAGCAGCGGGTCGTCATAGCGCTGCCACCAGTTGGCCAGGTTGGTGGGAAACGCGGTCGGCACGGCCGTGTTTGACCACTGCGATGGCGTGGCCACTTGCGGCAGCGGCTCGGATCTTGATGTGAGCGAAGCGCAACCCGACAAGGCCAGTGCGAGCGCCAGCGCGGTGAGCGTCAGGTGCCGGGACGGATTGAAGGAACCGTATTGCATGACGCCAATGTCGCGCGGGCGTGTTTTGCGCGCGCTTCGCTTGCGTCAAGGCTTTGTAAAGCTGGGGTCTTGTTCTGAGCAGCGCGCGGGAGCGGGGTGTCGCATTCCGCTCATGTCCTCCGCAAAGGCTCGCTCCCGCGATCCTTTGCTCCCCCTTTACTTCGCTCCATGCGACACCCCACTCCCGCGCGCGGCACCGCCCAGGCGTGCCCCGTCTTCTGAAGTGGCAGTGCGTCTCGCGTGTCCGAGGTGGGGTGAGGGGCGCAGTGAAGTAAAGGAAGGAATTCATGAACGCGGAAGCGTTCATGAAGGAGGGACATGAACGGAGCCCCTCACCCCACGTCGGACACGTTGCCCAATCTACAGAAGTGCGGCCAACCGCGTCCCCTGATCAATCGCCCGTTTTGCGTCGAGCTCGGCCGCCTCATCGGCCCCACCGATCAAATGCACCGATACGCCAGAGGCCTTCAAAGGTTCCAGCAACTCCCGCAGGGGCTCCTGCCCCGCACACAGCACCACGGTGTCGCATTCGATGAGCTGCCCGTCCTTGCGCGACTCGCCGTAGGTGATGAAAAGGCCCTTCGGTGTGATCTGCTCGTAATTCACGCCGCCGATCATCTCGACGCGCTTCATTTGCAGCGCGGCCCGGTGGATCCAGCCCGTGGTCTTGCCAAGCGTCTTGCCGAGCTTGCCGCTCTTGCGCTGGAGCAGCGTGACCTGGCGTGCGGGCGGCGTGGGCTGTGCGCGCGTCACACCACCCCGCACCTGCTCGGGGTCGGCCACGCCCCATTCGGCGAGCCACTCCTGCAGGTTGAGGGTGGGGGAGTGGCCAGGGGCGGTGACCAGGTACTCGGCCACGTCGAAGCCGATGCCGCCGGCGCCGATGATGGCCACCCGTTCGCCGACCGGCTTCTGGTGCAGCAGCACGTCGATGTAGCTCAGCACGTTGGGGCCGTCGCTGCCGGGGATCTTCGGGTCGCGGGGGGTGACGCCGGTGGCGAGGATCACTTCGTCGAAGCCGCGCAGCGCGTCGGCGCGCACGCGGGTGTTGAGCTTCAGCTCGACGCCGGTGGCCTGGATGCGGCCGTTGAAGTAGCGCAGGGTTTCGTTGAACTCTTCCTTCCCGGGGATGCGCTTGGCCATGTTGAACTGGCCGCCGATCTCGGCTGCGGCGTCGAAGAGCGTGACCGTGTGGCCGCGCTCCGCGAGGGTGGTCGACGCGGCGAGCCCTGCCGGCCCGGCGCCGACGACGGCGATGCGCTTCTTCTGCGGCGTGCCGCGGATGAGCAGCGTCGTCTCGTGGCCCGCGCGCGGGTTGACGAGGCAGCTCGCGAGCTGCGCCTTGAAGGTGTGGTCGAGGCAAGCCTGGTTGCAGGCGATGCAGGTGTTGATGGTCTCGGGCTTGGCCGCCGCGGCCTTGTTGACGAACTCCGGGTCGGCCAGCAGCGGACGCGCGAGGCTCACCATGTCGGCGCAACCGTCGGCCAGCACCTGTTCGCCCACCTCGGGCATGTTGATGCGGTTGCTGGTGACGAGCGGGATGTTGAGGCCGGCGGCGCGCAGCTCGTTGCGCATCTTCTTCGTGACCCAGGTGAAGGCGCCGCGCGGCACGCTCGTCGCGATCGTCGGAATGCGGGCCTCGTGCCAGCCGATGCCGGTGTTCAGGATCGTGGCACCGGCTTGTGCCACCGCCTTGCCGAGCTGCACCGCCTCGGCCCACGAGCTGCCGTTGGGGATCAGGTCGAGCATCGACAGGCGGTAGATCAGGATGAAGTCGGGACCCACCGCCTCGCGCACGCGCCGCACGATCTCCACGGCCAGGCGCATGCGGTTCTCGTACGAGCCGCCCCATTCGTCGTCGCGCTGGTTGGTGTGGGTGACGAGGAACTGATTGATGAAGTAGCCCTCGCTGCCCATGATCTCGACGCCGTCGTAGCCGGCTTCGCGTGCCAGCACCGAGCAGCGGATGAAGGCCTTGATCTGGCGCTCGATGCCGCGGGCGCTCAAGGCGCGTGGCGTGAAGGGGGAGATGGGCGACTGGATGCGCGAGGGCGCCACGCAGAAGGGCTGGTAGCCATAGCGGCCGGTGTGCAGGATCTGCAGCGCGATCTTGCCGCCCTCGGCGTGCACCGCATCCGTCACGATCTTGTGGCGCCTGGCGGCCGCGTGCGTGGAGAGCGTGCCGGCGAAGGGCTTGGCCCAGCCTTCGATGTTGGGCGCGAAGCCACCGGTCACCACGAGGCCCACGCCGCCGCGCGCGCGCTCGGCGAAGAAGGCGGCCATCGCGGGGAAGTGCTTGCGGCCGTCTTCCAGGCCGGTGTGCATGCTGCCCATCAGCACGCGGTTCTTGAGGGTGGTGAAGCCGAGGTCGAGCGGCGCGAGCAGGTGGGGGTAAGCGGTCATGGGCGCGATGCTAGGCGCGCCGCTTCGGTTCGGGTTAGAGGTTCACCCTCAGGCGGCAGCGTCGAACTGGGCGAGGCGGCCGTTGGGCGACGGGCGGTGGTGCCAGCGGCGGGTGATGGTGTCGAGCCGGACCGCGTCGTCGTCGTGCCAGGCACGCAGCAGCGCCATCGCGATGCCCCTCGACAGCGCTGCCCCCGGGCAGGCGTGGCCGCCCAGGCCCCAGGTGAAGCAGCGTGGGTGGGTGCGGTGCAGGTCGAAGCGCTCCGGCTCGGGGTTGGCGGCCGGGTCGCGGTTGGCGCTGGCGAGCAGCACGAGGATCGCGTCGCCGGCCTGCACGCGCCGGCCGTGCACTTCGCCGTCGTCGGCGGCGAAGCGGCGGGTGTTCTGCACCGGCGGGTCGTGGCGGGCCACTTCGAGGGCGAGCGCCTCGTCGAGTGCGGGGTCGGCGAGCCACCGCGCAAGCAGGCCCGGCTCGCGTTGCAGTGCGACCAGCACGGCGCCCATCAGGCCGGCGGTGGCTTCGCAGGTCTGGGTGAAGAGGCCCACGCGGTTGGCGTCGCCCTCGCAGCGGGCGAGCAGGCGTGTGGCGGCGTCGCTGCCGGCGCTGCGGGTGGCGGCGTCGGCCGTGGGCGACCAGCTGGCGATCACGGCACGTACGTCGCCCGGCAGCTCGCCGGCCTCGCCGCCGTGCACCAGCGCCCACAGCACCCGCACCGGCGCCTCGAAGAGCAGCGCGTTGAGCGGGGCCACCGCGGGCCTCGCGCCTTCGCGCACCACGGTGCGCACCGCGTCGCCGATCGGCCAGTCGCGTTGCAGGAAGGCGGTCGCCCAGGCCTTGCCGCGCTGGTGCACCGGGCCGTCGTTCTGGCGCATCAATCCGCCGAACAAGGCGCCCGAGGGCGTGTCCGCCACCGACGCCGGCACCGGCTCGGCCGGTGGACGCACGCGCAGCGCGGGGTGTCGAAGCACGGCCTCGACGGCCGCGGCACTGCTGGCCACCCACAGCTTCAGCTCGGCATCGTGGTGCAGGCCGGTGGGGTGGGCGGCGCGCAGCTGCGCATAGAGCGCATACGGGTCGGGCTGGTGGGGGGCGGTGAGCAGCGGGTTCATGCCCGCAGTGTGGCGCGGGCGCCGCGGGGGATGCTTCGGGCTAGGTCGAAACGTCGGCCAGGGCCTGGAGCAGACGGTCGACGTCGGCGTGGCTGTGCGCCGCCGAGAGCGAGACGCGCAGCCGCGCCGTGCCTTCGGGCACCGTCGGCGGGCGGATGGCCGGCACCCACAGGCCCCGCTCGCGCAGGGCGGCCGCGAGCTCGAGCGTGGGCTGGTTCTCGCCGACGATGAGCGGCTGGATGCAGGTGTCGGATGGCAGCAGCCGCCAGGGCAGCCCGGCCATGCCGGTGTGCAGGCGCCTCGTGAGGGCCGCGACGTGGTCTCGGCGCCCCTCGTCGTGCGCGATCACCTTCAGGCTGGCACGCACCGCCGCGGCCACCATCGCCGGCGTGGCGGTGGCGAAGATGTAGGTGCGGGCGCGCTGCATCACCCACTCGACGGTGTCGGCCTCACCGGCCACGAAGGCCCCCGCGCAGCCCGCGGCCTTGCCGAGCGTGGCCATGTAGACGAGGCGCGGCGCGTCGGCCACGCCCAGGTGGGCGGCCGTGCCGCGGCCCTGCGGCCCAAGCACGCCGAAGCCGTGCGCGTCGTCGACCATCAGCAGCGCGTCGTGCTGTTCGCACAGTGACAGCAGCTCGCGCAGCGGGGCGATGTTGCCGTCCATGCTGAACACCGCATCGGTGACCACCAGCTTGCGCTGCGCGGTCGACGCGGCGAGCCGCTCGCCCAGCGCGGCCAGGTCCACGTGAGGATAGACGTGCGCTTCGGCTCGGGAGAGCCGCACACCGTCGATCAGGCAGGCGTGATTGAGCGCATCGCTGAACACCGCATCGCCCCGGCCCACGAGCGCCGGCACCAGGCCGACGTTGGCGAGGTACCCCGAGCCGAAATAGAGCGCACGAGGGCGGCCGACGAAAGCGGCGAGCTCGGCCTCCAGCGCGTCGTGCGGCGCTTCATGGCCGCACACCAGCGGCGACGAGGTCGCACCCACGCCGTAGCGCCCGGCCGCCTCCTGTGCCGCGGCGATCAGCGCCGGGTGTTGCGAGAGGCCGAGGTAGTCGTTGCTGGCGAAGGACAGCAGCGCGCGGCCGTCGACCTGCAGGTGCGGGCCGTCCTTGGCATCGACGACGCGGCGGGTGCGGCGCAGGCTGGCGGCGTCGAGGGCCGCCAGCCGTGCCGTGTGATCGTGGCTCACGGGCACCACCTCCAAATGGGGGAGAACGGGTAAATGCGGCTGCACGCCCGTGCACTTTCATTGCTAGAGTTTTGTACCGGCTTGCGCCGGGAATCCAAACCAACAGTTGAAAAGGGAGGGTGCATGGGCACCGAGAGGGAAAAGGCGTGCATGTGGCGCGCAGGATCGGGTGTGGGCAAGGCTGCTGTCGGCGGCGCCGTGTTGATGCTGCTGGCGGCCTGCGGTGGGGGTGGCGGAGACGGGGGCGGCCCCAGCGGCCCGCTCACGCGGACCGAGGCCAACGCAGGCGACTACTTTATCTTTTCGAACACCACGACCACCACGGTGCCCTCGGGCACGCCGGTCGGTGCGTACAACTCGATCGTCACCTACCGCTCGGTGGCCGCGGACGGCACCAATCAGCGGGTCACCACCGCGAGCGTCCTGGGCCCCGTGGCCCAGCAGTCGACCTACAACGTCAACGTCGCCTTGGTGACGGTCGACGGCAACATCGGCAGCACCGTGCCCATGTGCACCTACAGCGCGCCGCAGCCTGTGGCACCGCCCTATCCGCGCTCGGTCGGCCAGACCTTCGGCAACACGGTGGTGAGAACCTGCAACGGAGCGGCAGCCACGATCGTGACCACCGGTTCGGTGACGGCGCGTGAGAACCTGGTGTTGGGTATGGGGACCTACGACAGCTGGCGCAGCCAGCGCACCGTCACCACCACGTTCGCCACCTACGTGGTCGTGGACCAGTTCACCTGCTGGTACTCGGTGGCACGCGGCAACCTGTTGCGTTGCGACTCGATCCACACCCGCACGCAGAACGGCGCATCGACGCCCGACCAGGTGTGGTCCGTCGCGCAGGTGGCCACGGGCATCGGCGGACCCGGGCGTGCGTCGGAGGGCGCGGTGTTGCCCCGCTTCCAGGGAGCCTGGCATGTGCAATACACCGGCACGGCGAGCGGCGTCTGCGCGCCGCTGAATGTCTCCGCGACGGGAGTCGTCAGCGGCAATTGCATCCCGAGCACAGGGGGCGTGTTTGCCGTCACCGGCACGGTGAATGCCAACGGCGGCGTCAGCCTCACCTGGGCCGGCGGCGGTGCGCTGTCTGGCACGCTTGGCACGCCCTACAGCGGCAATGGGAACTGGAGTCAAGGGCCCGACTCGGGCACCTGGACGGCAGTCCACTACTGAGCGAAACGGTGCGGTGGTGGCTCAGCGCAGCCACTGCACCGCCTCGGCCTGCGGGGTGGCCATATGCGGCACGTCGGCCCACATCGGCGCACCGAGCCGCGCCTGCAGGTAGGCGATGTTGTCGTCGGGTGAGGCCATCTGCGGGTCGATGCGGTTGGCCACCCAGCCGGCGAGCACGAGGCCACGCGCGCGGATGGCTTCGGCCGTGAGCAAGGCATGGTTGAGGCAGCCCAGGCGCAGGCCGACGACGAGCAGCACCGGCAACTGCAGGGCCTGCGCGAGGTCGGCGCCGGTCTCGCGCTCGTTGAGCGGCACGAAGAAGCCACCGGCGCCTTCGACCACCACCGCGTCGGCCAGCGCGGCGAGCTGGCGGTAGCGCTCGATGAGCACCGGCAGCTCGATGCGCACGCCGGCTGCGCGTGCCGCGAGGTGCGGCGACATGGGCAGCGGCAGGCAGTACGGGTTGTCGAGCTCGCGCGGCACCTGGATCGAGCCGCAGGCGCGCATGGCCACCGCGTCTTCGTTGTCGTCGCCGTGCGCCATCGGCACGGTGCCCGCGGCCACCGGCTTCATGCCGACGACGCGGGCATGCCGCGTGCGCAGGTGCAGCAGCAGCGCCGAGGTGATGAGGGTCTTGCCGACTTCGGTGTCGGTGCCCGTCACGAAATAGCCGACCGTCATGCGAGCGCTTCGTTCAGGGCCGCGAGGGCGCCCGTGGCCAGCCATGCCGACTCTTCTTCATCGATGACGTAGGGCGGCATGAAGTACAGCGTGTTGGCGATCGGCCGCAGCAGCAGGCCGCGTTGCAGCGCGGCCATGTGATAACGCCGCGCGAAGCCGGGGTCGTCGATGTCGACGTCGAAGGCCCACATCATGCCGATCTGGCGGGTGCGCAAGACCCTCTCGTTCTGCGCCAGCGGCGCGCACAGCGCGGTGAGGCGCGCGGCGGTCTCGCGGTTGGCCACCATCCAGTCCCGCTGCTCGAAGAGCTCGAGCACCGCGAGTGCGGCGCGGCAGGCGAGCGGGTTGCCCGTGTACGAGTGCGAGTGCAGGAAGCCCCTTGCCACGCGGTCGTCGTAGAAGGCCCCGTACACCTCGTCGGTGGTGAGCACGAGCGACAGCGGCAGCGTGCCGCTGGTGATGCCTTTCGACAGGCACATGAAGTCCGGGCGCACACCGGCCTGTTCGCACGCGAAGAGCGTGCCGGTGCGGCCGAAGCCGACCGCGATCTCGTCGGCGACGAGGTGCACCTCGTAGCGGTCGCACAGGGCGCGTGCTTCGCGCAGGTAGTCGGCGTCGTAGGTCGCGATGCCGGCGGCGCACTGCACCAGCGGCTCGACGATCAGCGCGGCCGTCTCGGCGTGGTGCACTTCCAGGTACTGCTGCAGCGCCTGCGCGCAGTGCCGTGCATGCTCCTTTGCCGACATGCCGTTGACGGCCTTGCGCGCGTCCGGCGAGGGCACGGTGGCACTGATGCGCAGCAGCGGGCCGTAGGCGTCGCGGAACAACGGGATGTCGGTCACCGACAAGGCGCCCGCGGTCTCGCCGTGGTAGCCGTTGCGCAGGCCGATGAAGCGCGTCTTGCGGAACCTGCCGTGGTTGCGCCAGCAATGCGCGCTCATCTTGAGCGCGATCTCGGTGGCCGAGGCGCCGTCGCTGGCGTAGAAGGCATGGCCAAGGCCGGTGAGCTGGCCGAGTTTTTCGGACAGCGCCACCACCGGCTCGTGCGTGCAGCCGGCGAGCATCACGTGCGCGAGCGTGTCGAGCTGCTGGTGCAGCGCGGCGGTGATGTGCGGGTGGCCGTGGCCGAAGAGGTTGACCCACCAGGAGCTGATGGCGTCGAGGTAGCGCTTGCCGTCGGGGTCGTAGAGCCACAGGCCTTGCGCGCGGGCCACCGGCAGCGGCGGCAGGGTCTCGTGCTGCTTCATCTGGCTGCAGGGGTGCCAGACAGCGCGCAGGCTGCGTTGCGACAGATCGCTCATGTGTTCCCCACCATGCCCTTGCGGAAGCTCTCGAAGATGTACATCAGCGGCCCGGTCTCGGTGACGATGCGGTAGCAGCGGCTCGCGCGCGGGTCGGGGTGCCCGACGTGCTGCCACAAGGCCTCTTCGATCTCGGCGGTGCTCTCGAGCGGCTCGCGCTGCACGAAGAGGCGTTGCAGCAGGTGGCCGATGGGCGCCTTGCCTTCGTGGAGCTGCGCGAGGAACCAGTCGGGCACCGCATCGAGCCGCGTGTACGAGAGGTTGTCCATCAGCACCTGGCCGTGGGCGTGAAGGCTCGTCACGCGGTGCAGCCATCGCGTGCCGCCGAGCTGCTCACGCACGGCCGGGGGCACGCCATCGGTCTGCTGCTGCAAGAGCAGCTCGACCTGCATCGGCGCCTGCGCGATCGCTTCGCACACGCGCGTGGTCGAGCCGTCGAGTGCCATCAGCGCGCGCAGCAAGGGCGCGTGCGATGGGTCGGGTGGAAAGGGCTGTCGATCTACACTCATTTGGTTCTAGTTGTTCGTCCCACATGAAACCCGCCATCGTACCGGTCACGCTCGCCGCGACGCCGCAAGACCTCTACGCACGCTTGGGCGCGGCCGAGGGCACGGTGCTGCTCGAGAGCAGCAAGCAGATGCCCGGCCTCGGGGGCTGGTCGTGGGTGACGGGGCCGGCCTGCGCGACGCTGGAGACGCGTGGCGGCACGACCACGCTCATCGAGGCGGCCAGCCAACGGGTCCTCGACGAATGGGCCGACCCGTTCGAGGCCATCGATGCCGTGTTGTCGGCGCTGAAGGCCGATGCCTCGCCGCGCCCCGCGGGCCTGGGCTTCGCCGGAGGGCTGGTCGGCTACCTGGGCTACGACCTCGCACGCTTCGTCGAGCGCCTGCCAGTGATCGCGGCCGACGAGCCCGCGCTGCCGGCGATGCGCCTGCACCTGTGCGACCACCTCTATGCCCACGACCATGCCACCGGCACCTGGTACTGGTGCGAACGCCCCATGCCCTGGAGCGATGCGGCCTCGCGTGAGCGGGTGTGGGCCACCACGCGCGCCTGCGCCACCGCGCGCACGCCGGCGACCGGCCGCTTTCACGCGGGCGCGCTGCAGTCGCGCACACCGCCTGCGCGCTATCTGCAGCAGGTGCAGCAGGTGCTCGACTACATCGCGGCCGGCGACATCTTCCAGGCCAACCTGTCGCACCGGCTCGAAGCGCCGTTCGAGGGCGACCCGTATGCGCTCTACCGCGCGCTGACGGCGCGCAACCCGGCGCCGTTTTCCGCCTACCTGCCGGGCGAGGGGTTCGCGATCGCGAGCGTGTCGCCCGAGCGTTTCCTGAAGCTCGACGTGGCACCCGAAGGCCGTGTCATCACCGCGCGGCCCATCAAGGGCACGCTGCCGCGCGAGGCCGACCCGGCGCGCGACGAGGCCCAGCGCCTCGCCCTCACCCACAGCGTGAAGGACCGCGCCGAGAACCTGATGATCGTGGACCTGATGCGCAACGACCTCGGCCGAGTGGCGCAGGTCGGCAGCGTGAAGGTCGACCGCCTGTTCGAGGCCGAGCCGCACCCGAGCGTGTGGCAGCTGGTGTCGACGATCCGCGCGACGTTGCGTGACGACAGGCGCGTGGCCGACCTGCTGCGCGCCTGCTGGCCGCCGGGCTCGATGACCGGTGCGCCCAAGGTGCGCGCGATGGAGATCATCGAGGAGCTGGAGCCGGTGCGGCGCGGGCCGTATGCGGGTGCGATCGGCTATCTCGATGCGAGCGGGGCGATGGACCTGTCGGTGGTGATCCGCACGGCCGTCGTGCACGGCGCGCGGGTGATGGTGCAGCTCGGCGGTGCGGTGGTGGCCGACTCCGACCCGGCGAAGGAACACGCCGAGACCGAGGCCAAGGGGCGTTTCATCGTGAAGGCCTTGCGAGAGAGCTGATGGCGGGGCTTACCGCGTTGCACAGCCGCCGTCTGCGCGAGATCTGGCGCTCTGCCGGCTGGCCCTGCCAGGACCTGGTGGAAGTGGAGCTGCTCGCGGCCGGCTTCATCGAGCGCGTGCGCCAGCCGAGCGGCCACGAGACCCTGCGCGTGACCGACGCCGGCATCGCGCTGCTGGCCGACACGCTGCAGCGCAACCGCGCACGGCGCGATGCGCATGAAGACCTGGTCGAGCGTGTGGCCCGCGAGATGACCCGCGCCGGCCGCCTGGCCTGGCGCGGCCTCGCGCTGCGCGCCAAGGTCGGTGTGGACGACGAGGCGCAGTGGGTGATGGCGATGCCCGACGTGTTCTCCATCCGCCACACGACCGTCGAGGCCTACCTCGAGCCGATCGTGCACGAGATCAAGGTGAGCCGCGCCGACCTGCTGTCGGATCTGCGCCGCGAGGCCAAGCGCAGTGCCTACCTGCAGCTCAGCAGCGAGTGCTGGTACGTGATCGCGCGTGGCATCGCCACAGCCGAGGAGATCCCGCCCGAGTTCGGCGTGATGGCCGCCGAAGGCGCGGCGCTGGAGGTGCTGCGCCCGGCGCCCAAGCGTGCGATGGCGATGTCGCTGCCGCTGTGGATGGCACTCGCGCGGGCCACGCCGCTCGACGGCTGGCAGCACGACGACGCGCAAGGGCTGCTCTAGGCGCAGCGTGCGTGCGACGCGGGCACCTGCTCGCGCTGCGCGAGCTCCACCTTCAGCCCGCGGAAGCTGCCTTCCGCGACGATCGAGGCCGGCAGCACTCCGCCGTGCGCCTCGGGTGTCAGCACCAGGTCCCAGCGTTCGTCGGCAAGCCGCACGCTGCCGCTGCCCTGCACCTGGGTGCGCTCGGTCTCCAGCACCAGCAACTGGGTGCGGCCCACGCCGCCCTTGAACGCGAGCGACACCGCGCCGCAGCGGATGGGCACCGGCTGGTCGCCGCCGATCAGCGAGCCCAGCATGCGACCGGCGTGCAGGCCCAGGCGGGCGTCGAGCTTCTTCGGCAGGCTGCCGCCGGTGAAACGCAGGTCGAGCTGGCCGTCGACACCGCGCCACCAGCTGGCGAGCGTCGGCCCCAGGGCGCTCAGCTTCAGCTCGCCGTCGACCGCCGGCCATCGCACGCCGGGCTGGCGCGTGAGCGCGGGCCACAGCTGCGGCAGCTTCACGCCGCGGGCCTGGAGCTGCAACGTGGCTTCGGGCTCGCGCGCATGGGTGTCGATCGAGAAGCGGCCCTGCCAGCGGCCGCCGCCGAGTTCGCCGCGTTGCAGTTGCACGCGCACCGTGCCACCCTCGAGCGTGGCCACCGCATGCAGGTCGCGCGCGGCCGGCCAGCTGGGCGCCTCGAGCTGCTCGGCCTGCAGCGTGATGCGGCCATCGAGGGCGCGCAAGGCATCGAGCGGCAACTCGCGCTGCGGCAGCACGTGCGTCGCCGAGGGCGCGCTGGCGGCGGCCGCGGCGCCGATGCCGTTGCGCGAGGGCAGGTCTTCCAGCCGCAGGCGCTCGCTTTTCACTTGGGCGTGCAGCACGGCGCGCCGGTCGCGCTGCGTGCGGGCCGGCGTGTAGCGCGCCTCGCCGCGCAGGTCGGAGCGGCCGAGGCTCAGCCGGGCATCGTGCGCGGCCCAGGTGCTGCCCTCGCGCACCAGCCGGCCCTCGAATCGATAGGGCCGCGAGTCCGGCCACGGCACGCGCTGGAGGAAGGGCTGCAGCTGCGAGAGCGTCTCGCCGCGCACCTGCACCTGGGCCTCGACGACCGTGAGCTGCAGCAGGTTGGCCACCTGGCCCTGCAGCGCGAGCGTGGTGCCGCCACTGCGGGCCTGGCCGCGCAGCGCGAAACGCTCGGCGGTGTCGACCATGCTCAGCACCGCCCCGGTCTCGGCCTGGCCGGCCCAGTCGGCCCCGCCATAGCGGCCGCGGAAGTCGACCTGTTGGGCGTAGCCCTCGCGCGGCTGCGAGAGTGGCGTGGACCGCGCCTCCAGCGTGAGCCCGATGCCGCCGTGGATGAGCGTGAGCCGGCTGCGCTCGGCCTGCAGGCGATGGATGCGCAACCGGCCGCGGCCGCGGTCGTCGGGCCGGGTGAGGCGCCAGTTGCGCACGCCGTCGGGTCGGCGCTGCAGGTCGATGTCGGCCTCGACGAGGTGCATCTTGCGCATCACCCGCACGTCGGAGAAGAGGCTGGCCCAGTCGAAGGTGAAGCTGGCTTCGCGCGCCGTGATGAACGGCCGGTCGCCGCTGGCCCAGGGGGCGTTGGCCACGCGCAGGTTGCGCAGGCGCACCACGGGCTGCCAGTCGGCGTCGAGCCGGATCTGCAGGTCGTCGGCCTGGATCTCGCGCTTGGAGGTGTGCTCGAGGTAGCGCACGACCGCCGGCCGCGCCCAGTTCCAGTCGGCCAGCAGCAGGGCGAGCAACAGCAGGACGCCCGAGGCGCCCAGCAGTGCAACACGGTGGCGCGGCGGCGGGTTCATCGCAGGCGATGCTAGGGAGCGCCCGTCGTGCCGGCGCCCGGCCAACTCCGCGTTTGCGTGTAGGACGCTGGTGCCGCGTTACGCTCGCGGCCATGTCGCTGCGCCTTGCTCCTTTGCGATACGCCCTCGTGCTCGTCGCCTCCGCCGCCCTCGCCGCTTGCCAGCGGCCGGCCGAGCCGGTGGCTGCGGCGCCCGCGGCCCCGGCGGCCAGCCCGCCGGCGCTGGTGGTGCCGGCCCCGCTGGGCACGGCGGCGGCCAAGGGCATCGCCTGGCAACCCGCGAGCACCGATGCCGAGGTCGACGCCGCCTTTGCCCAGGCGCGCGCGGCACAGAAGCCGGTGCTGCTGTACTGGGGTGCCGAGTGGTGCCCGCCGTGCAACCAGCTGAAGGCGACGCTCTTCAACCGGCAGGACTTCATCGAGCGCACACGCGCCTTCGTGCCGGTCTATGTCGACGGCGACCAGCCCGGTGCGCAGAAGCTCGGCGCACGCTTCAAGGTGCGCGGCTATCCGACGATGGTGCTGCTGAGCCCGGCCGGCCAGGAGATGACGCGCCTGCCGGGCGAGGTCGACGCGCAGCAGGTCACGCAGATGCTCACGCTCGGGCTCGCGATGCAGCGCCCGGTGAAGGCCGTGCTGGCCGATGCACGCGCCGGCCGCAGCCTGGGTGCGAACGAATGGCAGCTGCTCGCCTTCTACTCGTGGGACACGGACGAGCAGGCCCAGGTGCTGCCACCCAAGGAGCTGCCGGCCACGCTGCGCGCACTGGCCGCCGCCTGCCCGCCGGAGCAGGCCGATGCCGGCACGCGGCTCTTCCTCAAGGCCTGGGCGGCGGCCGAGGCCCCACGGCCGGACGCGCAGGCGCGCGAGCGATTCCTCGCGGTGCTGCGCAGCGCCGAAGCCTCGCGGGTGCAGATGGACGTGCTGGCCAACAACGCCCAGGCCCTGGCCAAGGCCTTCGCCCCCGCCGGCGACAAGGCCCGCGGGCCGCTGCTCGAAGCCTTCGACGCCAGCCTGGCCGGCTTGGCGAACGACATGACGCTGTCGCGCGCCGACCGGGCGAGTGCCTCGATCGCCCGCGTGCAGCTGGCGCGCCTGGACGCGCCCAAGGGTCCACCCAAAGGGACACCCAAGAGCGGCGCGCCGGTGAGCGTGCCGCCGGCGCTGATGAGCGACATCCGCGAGCAGGTGGCCCGCCTCGACCGCGAGACGACCGACGGCTACGAGCGCCAGGCGGTCATCCCCACGCTGGCCTACCTGCTGCGCGAGGCGGGTGCCCCAGCCGAATCGGACGCGCTGCTCAAGGCCAACCTCGCGCGCAGCCATTCGCCGTATTACCTGATGTCGAGCCTCGCGAGCAACGCGAAGAAGCGGGGCGACACCGCCGAGGCGCTGCGCTGGAGCGAAGAGGCCTACCGGCGCAGCGTGGGGCCGGCGACGCGGCTGCAGTGGGGCGCGAGCCACGTCGCCCTGCTGGTGGAGCTGGCGCCGCAGGACGAGCAGCGCATCGAGGCCGCGGCGCTGCAGGTGCTGCGTGAAGCGGCGGGGCAGCCCAATGCCTTCTACGAGCGCAGCGCCCGCTCGCTGCAGCGGGTGGGCGACACGCTGGCCCGATGGCAGAAGGCCCCCGGCCATGCCGACGCGATGAAGCGCCTGCAGGCCGAACTGGAGGGGCTGTGCGCCGCGGTGCCCGAGGCCGATGCGCAGCGCGACACCTGCCTCGGCCTCCTGTCGCCCAAGCCGGTCAGCTCGCAGAAGCCTTCAGCCTGAGCTCGAAGCCCAGGTAGAGCAGGGCGGCGATCGCCAGCGGCACCAGGTAGTACACCGCGCGGTAGACGAGCAGCGCGGCCAGCAACGGGCTCTGCGCCACCGGCGGCGAGAGCAGCGTGATGAACACCGCCTCCAGCACGCCCAGGCCGGCCGGCACGTGCGTGAGCACGCCGGCCACCGCCGCCGCCAGCAGCGCGGCGAGCGCCGCCGGGTAGGCCACGTGCGGCTGCAGCAGCACGTAGACCGTGGCGCCGATCAGCGCCCAGTTGGCCGTCGACAGCACGAGCTGCAGCAGCGCCATGCGGCCCGAGGGCAGGTGCACGTCGTGTCCGCGCAGCGTGAGGGTGCGTTTCGGCGAGAAGGCACACAGCGCGAGGTAGCCGAGCGCTGCCGCCAGCAGCGCCCCGCCGACGAGGCGCATCGCGTCGACGCCGATCGACCATTCCTCCGGCACCGGGATAGGCTGCAGCAGGCCCACCACGCCCGCGAGCACGACGTAGCCGAGCCAGTTGGTCAGCATGCTGAAGCCGTAGACGCGCGAGATGGTGGCGGCGTCCAGCCCCTGGCGGGTGTAGAGCCGGATGCGGAAGGCGAGCCCGCCCACCAGCGCGCCGAAGTTGAGGTTGAAGGCGTAGCTGATGAAGGTGGTGGCCAGCACGCGCCGGGTGGGCAGGTCGTGCCCCGCGTAGCGGCGGCTCAGCAGGTCGAAGGTGGCGTAGAGCGCGTGGCTCGTGATCGCGAGCAGCGCCGCGCCGGCGAGCGTGGTGAGCGGGTAATCGGCGATCGAGGCGCCGACCTCGCTCCATTTCACCGTGCGGGCATGGCGCACGATGAGCCACAGCACCAGTGCGAAGAAGAGCGCCGAGCCGGTGCGCTTGACCGCCGGCCACCACGGCCGCTGCGTGAGCGGCACGCGGCGCGCACCGGGCGCGCCGCGCGGGGCGACGTCAGACGCCATGGGTCCGGTGCTCGCGGCCGTGCTCGCCGTGGGCGTTCACGAGGGCCGGCGTGTGCCGCGGCAGCCAGGTCGCCCAGTACGGGAAACGGCGCAGCACGTGGAAGACGACGAAGCTGCGCACCACGTGCCACAGCTTCGGCTTGCCGCTGCCTTCGGGCTGGACCTCGCGGCAGCTTTCGCAGACCAGCTTCTCCAGCCGTTCGGAGAGCTGCCGGTTGAAGTCGGCATCGCGGATGACGACGTTGGCCTCGAGGTTGAGCGCGAGGCTCAAGGGGTCGAGGTTGCTCGAGCCGACCGTGGCCCATTCGTCGTCGGCCAGCGCCACCTTGCCGTGGAAGGGGCGCTGGCAGTACTCGTAGATCCGCACGCCGGCGCGCAGCAGGTGGTCGTGCAGCAGCTCGGCGCCGAACTTCACGATCGGCATGTCGGGCGTGCCCTGCAGGATCAGGCGCACGTCGACGCCACGGCGCGCCGCGCGGCGCAGCTCGCGCAGCAGGCGGTAGCCGGGGAAGAAATACGCGTTGGCGATCCACACGCGCTTCTTCGCCGAGCGGATCGCCACGCGGTAGAGGCGCTCGATGTCGTCGCGGTGGTGGTTGTTGTCGCGGGTGACGAAGAGGGCGTGCGCGGTGCCGGCATGCGGCTGCTGGCGGGGCGACTGCACCGGCTTGCGCTGGAACCACCAGCGCCGCGGCCCGTGCGGCTCCTTGATGGCGGCGCGCACGAAGCGGTGGATGTCGCCCACCACCGGGCCGCGCACCTTCACCGAGTAGTCCTGCTTGGCCTCGGGGCCGAAGTCGAGCAGGTGGTCGGCCGAGTAGTTGATGCCGCCGATGAAGGCCAGCTCGCCGTCGATCACGACGATCTTGCGGTGCATGCGGCGCAGCACGTTGGCGCGGATGCCCAGCAGCGGCTTCTGCGGGTCGAACACGCGGATGCGCACGCCGGCCGCCGTGAGCTCGCCGATGAACTGCGGCGACAGGTCGGGCGAGCCGAAGCCGTCGATCAGCACGTCGACCTGCACGCCGCGCCGCGCGGCCTCGACCAGCACCTGGTGCAAGGCGGTGCCGACCTTGTCCTCGAAAAGGATGAAGGTCTCGAGGATGACCTCCCGCTTCGCCTGGGCGATGGCCTCGAAGACGGCCGGGAAGAAGGCTTCGCCGTTTTCCAGCAGCGTGAAGTGGTTGCCCGGCTGCCACCGGGCGCGTTCGGTGTGGCGGGACATCACAACGAGATCTCCGCGACGAGCGGTGCGTGGTCCGACAGGTGCGACCAGGGGCGGCGCGGCAGCACCACCGGCGAGTGGATGCGGGCGTGGCGCACGTAGATGCGGTCGAGCGCGAGCATGGGCCAGCGGGCCGGGAAGGTGCGCACGTGCTCGCCGTGGGCGTGCACGAAGACTTCGCGCAGGCCGCAGTTGCGTTCGAGGATGGGGTTGGCGCGGTGGCGCCAGTCGTTGAAGTCGCCCGCCACCACCAGCGGCGCGTCGGGCGGTACTTCGGTGTGCACGAGCTTGCACAGGAGGTCGAGCTGGCGCTTGCGGTGCGACTCCTTCAGCCCCAGGTGCACGCAGATGGCATGGATGCGCTGGTCGAGCCCGGGCACCTTCAGCGCGCAGTGAAGCAGGCCGCGGCGCTCGGGGCCGGCGATGGAGACGTCATGGTTGCGGTAGTGCTCGATCGGGAATTTCGACAAGACGGCGTTGCCATGGTGGCCATGCGGATAGACCGCGTTGCGGCCATAGGCGAACTCGGGCCAGATCTCGTCGGCGAGAAATTCGTAATGCGGGTCGGCGGGGAAGTTCAGGAACTTCGACGGGTGCTTCTCATGGGCACCCTGCACCTCCTGCAGGAAGACCACGTCGGCGCCCACCGAGCGCACCGCTTCGCGCAACTCATGCAGGATGAACTTGCGGTTGAAGAAGGTGAAGCCCTTGTGGGTGTTGACCGTCATCACCTTGAAGGCGAGCTCGGGCATGGGGCGGTCGGGCGGGTTGCGGGACATGCCCGTTTTTTTACCGTCGGGCGCGGGCCCGGCCTGTAGGACAAGGCCGGAGGTGGGCGCAGGCCGCGTTCTCGACCGGCGCGCCCGGAGGCGTCAGCGCGAGGCGGCCGACGCCGGCTTGCGGCTGCCCACCGGCGTGAGCTGCACCTCGTACTGCGCGCTGCGGCTGCGGTCGCTGAACAGCAGCGTGCCGCCCGCCCAGCGGTAGCTGGAGAGGAACTCGGCGATCTGCATGCCGCCGTGCATCGTGATGCCGACCATCAGGCCCTGCTCGAAGCTCAGCACGTAACGGATGTCGTCGTGCCGCAGGGTGAGCGTGCCGTCGCGGGCGATGCGCGCCTCCATCGGCCCGCAGGTGGGCGGGTTCGTGTTCAGGGTGACGCACATCTGGGCGTCGTAGGGGCCGGGGCCGGGTGCGACCGCGGGCGCCGCGGCGCCGGTGGCCACGGCGAGCAAGGGCAGGAGCATCGACATGGTGCGCCTAGGTCGTGTGGAGACGACGCGGATTACACCGTGTTGCGGCCAGGGTGTCGCGCGTGGCGGTCATTCCCGCTTTCGCGGGAATGAAGGATGGCGCTCAGCGCACGAAGCGGCCGTCCCGCGTCACCTGCACCAGCTCGACGAAGCGCGAGCCGGTGTGCCCGCCGCCGGTGAAGTTGACGTCCATGCCGGAGATGCGCAACTTGGTGGCGGCCAGCATCGCGTGCAGCTTCTGGCGGTTCAGGTCGCGGCCCAGGCGCTTGAGCGCGTCGAGCATGACGAGGGCGTTCACGTAGCCCTCGAAGCTGTAGTAGTTGACCGGCACCTTGGCCGCGGTGGCCAGGCGGCGGTATTCCTTGACCGTCGGGTCGACCTCGTTCCACGGGTAGGGCATGACCTGCGAGATCGCGAGGCCGCGCGTCTTTTCGCCGGCCACCTTGGCGATGAGGTCGCCCGGCACCAGCGACATGCCGTAGAACGAAGGCTGCTGGCCGCGGGCCCACACCGCCTTCATCAGCTCGCCGCCGAGCGCACCGCCCAGGTACATGACGATGGCCTGCGGCTCACCCGCCATCAGCGTGCTGGCGACGGCGGCGGCATCGGTGGCGTCGCCCTTCATGGTCGACGAGGCGACGGGCTTCAGCTGGTGGGTGGCCAGCGCCTTCTCGACCAGGCGCAGCGCCTCCACGCCGCCCGGGTTGTCGAGGTGGGCCACCGCGATGCGGGTGATGCCGATGGTCTGCAGCTGCTGGATCAGCACCTCGGCCTCGCGGCCCGTGGTGGCGCGCACGAAATAGGCCGAGCCTTGCGCCTTCTCGCGCGCCGAATCGGCCACCGCATAGCCGCCGACCAGCGGAGCGCCGCTCTCCTTCAGCACCTGGCTCGCCGCCGCGGTGGTGCCCGAGCCCACGCAGGCGAAAAAGGCGAAGGCTTTGTGATCGCTCAGAAGTTTTCGGTAGTTGGCGACGGCCTTGTCGGGCTTGAGCTCGTCGTCGAGCGACACCACCCGCAGCTTGCGGCCGTTGACACCGCCCTGGGCGTTGGCCGCACCGAAGGCGAGGTCCGCCCCCGCCAGCATGGTCTTGACCGGTGCCCCGAGGGGGCCGCCGAGGATGCCGCTGTTGCCGAGCACGATCTCCGGGGTGCTCTGCGCGAAGGTGGGAAGGCCCAGGGTGGCCAGCGTGCCGCCGGCCAGGAAGTGTCTGCGCTGCATGTCGTCTCTCTTTCGCAGGGGGTCGGTGTGTTCACCGGATTGGTTGCTTTTCATAAGCAATCTGGGGGCGGAGCCTACGCCTGTCGGCGCCGCCCGGGAGCGGAAAAACCAGCAGACGGTTTGAGCGCTGTGTGCAAAAAGTCTTGAGCGCAGGGGTTTTGGCGAGGCATAGAGTGCTCAGCATGAACACGATCACCTCCACCCCTTCCGTCCTGTCCGTTGCCACGTCGCGCCGCGTCGAGCGGCTGGTGCGTGGCCAGCCCACGTCCGATGGCGATGGCGTGAAGCTCACGCGTGTGCTCACGCAGCCGCTGCAGCGCCGGCTCGACCCCTTCCTGATGCTCGATGCCTTCGGCAGCGACAGCGCGTCCGACTACATCGGCGGCTTCCCGAGCCACCCGCACCGCGGTTTCGAGACGGTGACGGTGATGCTCGAAGGCCGCATGCGCCACCAGGACAGCGTGGGCAACGTCGGCCTGCTCGAACCCGGCAGCGTGCAGTGGATGACCGCCGGGCGCGGGATCATCCACTCCGAGATGCCCGAGCAGGAAGAGGGCCGCATGGCCGGCTTCCAGCTGTGGGTGAACCTGGCCGCGAAGGACAAGATGACCGCACCGATGTACCGCGACGTGCCGCCGCAGGGCGTGCCCGTGTTCACGCTGGCAGACGGCGTGACCGTGCGCGTGATCGCCGGCGAGAGCCACGGCGTGACCGGCGCGGTGACACGTCCGACGACCGAGCCGCTGTACCTGGATGTGGCGCTGCCCGCGGGCACCTCGTTCGCGCAGCCGATCCCGGCCGGGCACAACGCCTTCGTCTACGTGTACGGCGGTGCGGTCGAGATCGAGGGCACGCGGGTCGACCGTGAGCGCATGGCCATCCTGGTCAACGACCCGGCGGCCGATGGCGTGACGGTGCAGGCGGTCGACGGTGACGCGAAGCTGCTCGTCATCGCCGGCCAGCCCCTCAACGAGCCCATCGTGCAGTACGGGCCCTTCGTGATGAACACGCCGGCCGAGATCCACCAGGCGATGGCCGACTTCCAGCGTGGGGTGCTCGCGACCTGAACGACACGGCGCCCGGGGCGGCCGATACTGGCCGCCCCGTCCATCGCCGCCAGGAGCGCGCCCATGATCGAGGTCACCGGCATCGACCACATCTACATCACCGTCTCCGACCTGGCCCGTTCGCAGGCCTTCTACGACACGGTGATGCGCGAGGTGCTCGGCTTTCGCAGCAACAGCTTCGAGATCGGCGGCGACCGGCACGTGCAGTACTACAACCGCCACTTCGGCTACGTGCTCCGGCCGCGGCGTGGCGGCGGCACGCACGACCCGTATTCGCCGGGCCTGCACCACTTCTGCCTGCGGGTCGACTCGGTCGACGACGTGGTGGCGGCCGCGAAGGCGCTGCGCGCCGCCGGCATCGAGGCGAGCGAAGCGCACCTGCACCCCGGCTACGCGCCCGACTACTGGGCCACGTTCTTCACCGACCCCGACGGCGTGCGGCTGGAGATCACCAACTACCGTGCCGAGCGGCGCGAGCGGCACGACCGGTGGGATGTGTTGACCGGGTGATCTAAGCTCGCGGCTTCGCTGTTTCACGAGAGCCTCGATGCCGCGCCCGATCCTCGACGAGTCCCTCATGCACCCGGCCATCCGCGACAAGGTGGCCAACCTCAACGCCGACATCGTGCACAACGTGCGCTCGGCGGCGGCGTCGAACCCAGTGCTGGTGGTGGGCATGGCGCTCAACATCCCGGCACGCCGCGCCCGGCGTGCGCTCGACGCCGCCGGCGTGCCCTACCAGTACCTCCAGTTCGGCGGCTACTTCAGCCAATGGCGGCGTCGCAATGCGCTGAAGATGTGGACTGGCTGGCCGACCTTTCCGATGGTGTTCGTGAAAGGCCAGCTCGTGGGCGGCGCGAGCCAGCTGCAGCGGCTCATCGCGAGCGGCGAACTGAAGCGCCTGCTCGGGCAATGAAGCGATCCTGGTTCTGCGGCCTGGCCTTGGCCACGCTTGCTGTTCAGGCGCAGGCGGCCACCACGCCGTGCCGCGTCGACGGCCTGTCACACCTCGTGCAGTGCGGCCAGGTGCAACGCCCGCTCGACCCGGCCGCGCCCACGGGCCGGCAGATCACGGTGCACTACGTCGTGGTGCCGGCGCTCGCGCGCAACAAGCTCGCCGACCCGGTGTTCCTGCTCGCCGGTGGCCCGGGGCAGAGCGCAATCTCGCTTGCGGGCCAGGTGATGCCGCTCTTTGCGCGGCTCAACAACCGGCGCGACATCGTGCTCGTCGACCAGCGTGGCACCGGCCGCTCGGCGCCGCTCGTGTGCGACGACCCGCGCCAGCAATCGGTGGCCGAACAGTCCGACCCCGAGCGCCAGCTCGCGCAGCTGCGCGAGTGCCGCCAGAAGTTGCAGGCGCTGCCGCACGGCGACCTGCGCCACTACACCACGCCGGTCGCGATGCAGGACCTCGAGGCCGTGCGGCGCGAGATCGGCGCCGAGCGCATCAACCTCGTGGGCGTGTCGTACGGCACCCGTGCGGGCCTCGACTACCTGCGCCAGTTCCCCACCCACGTGCGGCGCCTGGTGCTCGATGGCGTGGCGCCGCCCGACATGGTGCTGCCGGCGAGCTTCGCGATCGATGCGCAGGCGGCGTTCGAATCGCTGCTCAGCGCCTGCGAGGCCGAAGCGGCGTGCCGGCGCGACCACCCCAACCTGCGCAGCACCTGGTCGGCCTGGCTCGCCCGGCTGCCGCAGCCGGTGACGGTGCAGCACCCGCTGACCGGCCAGCCCGAGTCGTTCACGCTGACGCGGGCGATGGTGGCCTCGGCGCTGCGCGGTGCGCTCTACACGCCCACGCTGGCGCAGGCGCTGCCGGTGGCGATGCACGAGGCCACGCAAGGCCGGCCGCAGGCGCTGCTGACGCTCGGCAGCAGCCTCACCACGCGCAAGGGCTCGGCGCTGGCGATGGGCATGCACTTCTCGGTGCTGTGCAGCGAGGACGTGCCGCGCCTGGCGAGCGCGCCCGCGGCGCGGGCGAGCGGCGCCGGTGAGGGCCTGCAGGTCTACGACCAGGCCTGCGCGGGCTGGCCGCGGGGCGAGCTGCCCGTGGCGTACGACCAGATCGGTGTGAGCCCGGCGCCGGTGCTGCTGCTGAGCGGCGGCCTCGATCCGGTGACACCGCCGCGGCATGGCGCGCGCGCCGCCCAGGCCCTGGGCGCCAAGGCCCGCCACGTGGTGGTGCCGAACGCCGGCCACGGCGTGCTCGGCGTGGGCTGCGGCCCCGAGTTGCTCACCCGCTTCATCCACACCGAGGACGATGGCGCGGCGCTCGCGCTCGACACCCGCTGCGTCGAACGTGTGCCGCGACCGCCGGCCTTTCAACCCGTGGGGAGCCTGCGGTGATCGAGGTGCGTAGCGTGGCCAAGCAGTTCGCCGCGGTGCACAGCGGCTGGCGCTTCAAGCGCGGCGCACCGGTGCAGGCGGTGCGCGACGTGAGCTTCGTCGCCCCCGACGGCCGCATCACTGGCCTGCTCGGCCCCAACGGCGCCGGCAAGACGACGACGCTGCGCATGCTGGCCGGGCTCATCACCCCCGATGCCGGCACGCTGAGGGTGGAAGGCGTCGACGTCGCACGCGACCCGCAGGCGGCGCAGAGCTGCATGGGCGTGTTGAGCGATGCGCGCGGCCTGTACCCGCGCCTGAGCGCACGCGAGAACATCGTCTACCACGGCGGGCTGCACGGCATGTCGCGCGAGGCGGCGAACGCGCGCGCCGAGTCGCTGGCGCAGATGCTGGAGATGACGCCGCTGCTCGACCGCCGCACCGAAGGCTTCAGCCAGGGCGAGCGCATGAAGACGGCGCTGGCCCGCGCGCTGGTGCACGACCCGCGCCACATCGTGCTCGACGAGCCGACCAACGGCCTCGACGTGGTGGCCACCCGCGCGCTGCGCGAGACGCTGCGCTGGCTGCGCTCGCCCGAGGGCGGCGCGAAGTGCATCGTCTTTTCCACGCACATCATGCAGGAGGTGGAGCGGCTGTGCGACGAGGTGGTGGTGGTGTCGCACGGGCTCACCGTGGCGCACGGCACGGTCGACGAGCTGCTCGCGCAGACGGGCGAGCGTGACTTCGAGCAGGCGTTCGTGAAGCTCGCGTTTCCCGAGACATTGCCGGAGGCGGTGGCATGAGGTTCGCCAGACTCACCGGGACGGTGATGCGCAAGGAGCTGCTCGACGCCCTGCGCGACCGGCGCACCTTGCTGATGGTGCTCATCTCCGCCGTGCTGCTCGGGCCGCTGGTGCTGGTGGCCCTGTCGAGCCTGCTGGCCTCGTTCGAGGAGCGCGCCGAGCGGCGCGAGCTGGTGGCGGTGGGCATGGAACACGCGCCGGGGCTCGCCAACTTCCTCGCGCGGCAGAGCATCACGGTGCTGCCGGCGCCGAAGGACTACGAGGACCTGCTGCGCCGCTCGAAGCTGCACGAAGCGGTGCTGGTGGTGCCGCCGGGCTTTGAGGCGGCGCTGCTGCGTGGCGAGCAGCCACAGGTGGAAGTGGTGCAGGACAGCGGCAACCGACCCTCGCAGGCGAGCGCCGGGCGCGTGGCGCGGCTGCTGCAGGCCTATGCGCGCGAGCGCGGGGCTGTCAGCCTGATGCTGCGCGGGGTATCGCCCGAGCTGCTGTCGCCACTCTCGGTGCAGGACCGCGACCTCGCGAGCACGCAGGCGCGGGCGGCGCAGCTCACCGCGATGCTGCCCTTCTTCATCATGATGGCGGTGCTCTACGGCGCGCTCAACGCGGCGCTCGACACCACGGCCGGCGAGCGCGAGCGCTCATCGCTGGAGCCGCTGCTGATGACACCCGCGCCGCGTGCAGCGCTCGTGCTCGGCAAGTGGGCGGCGGTGGCCTTGCTCGCGATGCTGATCGCGGTGCTGAGCTGCCTCGGCTTCCTGCCGGCGCAGTGGCTCTTGCGCAGCGACACGCTGCAGGCGATGTTCCAGTTCGGCTGGGTCGAGGCGCTGTGGTTCCTGGCGGTGCTGCTGCCGTTTGCCGCCGCGCTGTCGGCGGTGCTGATGGCGGTGGCGATCCGCTGCAAGACCTTCAAGGAAGCCCAGGCGGCGAGCACGCTGGTGGTGCTGGTGGTGTCGCTCTTGCCGCTGATGACGACCTTCAACCAGAGCGGCGAGGCGCCGTGGCACCTGTGGGTGCCGGCGCTCGCGCAGCACACGCTGATGACCAAGGTGCTGAAGGGTGAGGGCGTGGGCCCCGAGCAGCTGCTGGTGCCGATCGTCGCCTGCGTGCTGCTGACGGCGATCGGTGTCGGCTACGTCGCGCGGCGTCTGCGCGCCGCCGCGGTGCGTTAGACGGGGCTCAGAGGCCTGCTTTCTTCTTGTCGAGCCAGCCGAGCGACTTGGCGTGCAGGCTCTGGATGTAGAGCCGGTCGCCGCTCTCGGTGACGGCGGTGGTCTCGGGGTAGGTGCCCGTCGGGTCCTGCAGGTCGAGCAGCACCTGGCCCGATTCGTCGAACGCGACCACGTGGCCGTAGGCGGGCGGCACCGGCCACAGCGCCTTCGGCAGCCTCATCGAGAGCGCACGCAGCCAGGGCTTGCCGGCGCTGTTGTCGATGAAGGCACCGCGTGGCTTGACGAGGCCCATCCACACGCGCCCGTTCTCGCCGCGCATGAGGTTGTCGGGGTAGCCGGGCAGGTTCTGCATCAGCACGCTGGCGCCGGCCTGGGGTGCCTTGGCGCTCAGGTCGGCGGCGCGGGTGGCGACCTTCCAGATGCGGTACTCGCCGGTCTCGGCGACGAAGAGGTGCTGCTCGTCGGCGGAGAGCGCCACGCCGTTGGGGAAGCACAGGTCGGCGAGCAGCACGCGGGTGGCCTTGGTGGCCGGGTCGTACTCGAGCAGGCGGCCTGTGGACTGATGCTCGATGATGTCGAGCACGCTCGCGTTGAAGGTGCCGCCCCAGGCCTTGGCGCCGAAGCGCTGGCTGGCGTCGGTGAAATAGACCTTGCCGCTCTTGGCGACCACCACGCCGTCGGCATAGGCGATGGGCGTGTTGTTGACGCTGTCGGTGAGTAGCTCGAGCTTCGCGCTCGCGCCGCTGCCGGTGGCGCGGAAGAGCCCGCCGTGCGGGCCGGCCATCGGGTCGGCGATGACCATCGCGCCATTGGCATCGAAGTCGAAGCCGAGCGGGCGGCCGCCGGTCTGCAGCACGACCCCGCGGTCAGAGCCGTCGGGGCGCATGCGCAGGATCGCGCCGCTCTCCACCGCGATGTAGAGCCAGCCGTTGCGCAGCACGATGTGCTCCGGGCCCTGGTGGCTGCCGAGGTCGACCGTCTCGAGCCCGGCCAGGCGGGTGTTGACCGCATGCGCGCCGGTGTAGCCGGGCGAGGGCGCCACCGTCCACGCCACCGGCTTCACGGGCACCGGCCACACGAGCAGGTAGGCGACCAGTGCGGCAATGATCACGAACAGGCCTAGCAGGATGCGGCGCATCGGAAACCTCCTCCTTTGAATGGGGCCCGAGTATGCGCATGATGGGCGCATGAACCAGCCCGTTGCTTCCCTGAGCCTCACCTGGCGTGTGGCCCGTCTCGAGGCGCTCTCGCCGCTCGAACTGGCCCGCCTCTACCGCGCCCGGCAGACGGTGTTCGCCATCGAGCAGAACAGCCTCTACCTTGACGCCGACGCGGCTGACGAGCGCTCCTTCCACATCGCCGCATGGGCTCCGGGGCATGAGCTGCCGCTGGCCTGTGCGCGGCTGGTGGACCCGGGCGTGAAGTACGCCGAGCCCTCGATGGGGCGCGTGGTCACCACCGCCGCGGGCCGCGGCACGGGCCTCGGCCGCGAGCTCGTGGCGCGGGTGCTGCAGGTGTCGGCCGAGAAGTTCCCGGGGCAGGGCAACCGCATCTCGGCGCAGTCGCACCTGCGGCGCTTCTACGGCAGCTTCGGCTTCGAGGCGGTCGGCGAGGACTATATGGAAGACGGCATCCCGCACATCGAGATGCTGTTGCCCGCACGTCAATGACAAGGTCTTGTCATTGGCCACGGCGGGGCGCGCCCGTAGTCTCCCGCTGTTGCCGACAGGGCAATCGCATGGACCCCTGCTCCACGAGAGAGGGGGCTGACGTGGGCAGGCTCCCGGACGGGGAGGACACAAGGGAGGCGTGAGGGCCAGCCGGACCACCGGCGACCGGCATGCCGCTGCCCGAGGGCCTGGCCACGTTGGCATCCATCACCCGACCGCACGCCTGTCGGGCTGCCCGAACTGCATCGGGTCTCCAAAGGGGTTGCGCGAGCAACCTGCACCTACCGGGGTGTTTTCCAGGCCACCCGTGCCCGTGCGGTGGCCTGTCTTCTTTTCTCGTTGCCCCTCAGTGCTCGACGCGCTCCAGCGCACGCTGGACTTCGCTCTGCCAGGGCAGGGCGTGCACCAGCTCGTTGAGGCACAGCGTGACCTCGAAGTCGCTGAGCTTCTTGCCTCGGGCGCCGACGAGCTGCAGGTTGGTGACGAGCCCGAAGGGGTCGGCCATCGCGACCACGCCCTCCTGGATCTCGACCCAGTCCCAGGCCACGCCGGCCGCGCCTTCGCCCGAGGGGCCGCCCCACAGGGTCTGGCCGGTGGTAGGGCTGTCGGCGTCTCCCGGTTTGAGCACGCGGGTCCCGAGGTGCACGAAGTTGAGGCTGGGCGCCTGCGTGACGGGGCAGGTGACGGGGGGCCACGCACACACGATCCATGCGGGCGCAGCGTTGGCTGGGGGTTTGGACAATGGGCGCAGCATGAGAGTCCCGATGGTTGTTGGAGTGGCGGCATGGTGCGCACAGGCCGCGCCCTTCGCAGCTGTCAACCCTGCCAGCTGTCAAACATGACAGGTGTAATCTGTGGCAGGTCGCCAGTCGCACGGCGACGCCTACTCAACAAGTGCCTCCAAGGGGCCGAACAGGGATGGATCAGGATTTCCAGCATGGCGACTACCTCGCATTGCTCGAGGTGTCGACGCAGGACGAGCTGCAGGCCTGCGTGGTGCGTTTCGCGCAGCAGCTGCAGTTCAGGACGGTGTCGCTCACGACGGTGCTCGAGCGCCCCGGCCTCGAGCCGGAGTTCCGCTCGGTGCACAACACGCCAGCGGCCTACTGCGACAGCTTCTCGAACCTCGACGATGCCAAGGTCGACCCGGTCAGCCAGCACTGCAAGCACAGCCACCGCCCGCTGGTGTGGGACCAGTCCACCTACGTGCATGCCGGGCAGGGCGAAGCCTGGGAGCACCAGGCGCAGCACGGCTACCGCACCGGCATTGCGGTGGTGCACCACCTGCCGAACGGCCGCCACATGATGTTCGGCCTGGACCGCGAGACCCCGCTCGCGCCGCATTCGCCCGAGGTCACGCGCGCCCTGGCCGCGGCGCAACTCTTTGCAACTTATGCCCTGGAGCCGGCGATGCGCCTGCTCGCCCCGCCCGAGCTGGAGCGGCACAAGGGCGTGGCGCTGTCACCGCGCGAGCTCGAGGTGCTGCGCTGGACGATGGAAGGCAAGACCGCCTGGGAGATCGGGCGCATCCTCGGCATCGCGGAGAACACCGCGATCCGGCATGCCCACAGCGCGTCGCGCAAGCTCGGGTGCTCGAGCAAGCACCATGCGGTGGTGAAGGCGTTGCGGCTGGGGTTGATTCAGTGAAGCTGCGCGAACCAGCATCACGCTGCTGCCAGGGCGTTACGGATGCCGCGTCTGACGCCGTCCTTTCGTATCATGGCCGTCCAACGCTGTCGGCGGCGGCCGTGAACAAGTTGAGGGTCTAGCTCATGTCAAGCCTGCTTCAAAGTGGCTACTTGTCCGTTCTTGAAGCCAAGACGAAGGACGAGTTGTTGGCACACGTCGTGCGATTCGCTCGGGAGCTCGGGTTTCAGACGGTTACCGCGTCAACCGTCATCGATCATTTCATCGGCGATTCGGAATTCGTTTGGATCGATAACGCGCCGGCCGGCTATCGCGAGATCGGGGAGGACCGCAACACGGCGAAGCGCGATCCTGTGATGCAGCACTGCAAGAACAAGAGCGTGCCCATCATCTGGAGTCAGACCACCTACGTTGACGCCGGCCAGGCGGAGGTGTGGGAAGAGCAGGCGCGCTTTGGCTACCGGCATGGCATCTGCCTCGCTCTGCACATGCCGGAGGGGCGGCACTTCCTGTTCGGCGTGGACCGCGATCAACCCCTGCCGAAGGATCCGATGGAAATCACCCGCATGGTGGCGGCCTTGCAGCTCTATGCGGTGCATGCACAGGAGGCCTCCGTTCGCTTGTTGCGGCCAGCAGTCGCCACGCCGGAAGGGCCGTCGCTGACACCGCGCGAGCTGGAAACGCTGCGTTGGACGATGGAAGGCAAGACAGCGTGGGAAGTGGCGAACGTTCTTGGCATCAGCGAACGAACGGCCGTTCTGCATGCCAACAACGCCATGCACAAGCTTGGGTGCGTGAACAAGCATCAGGCGGTCTTGAAGGCGCTGCGGCTCGGCTTGATCCGCTGATCCCCTTGCACCCTGGGATTTCACGGAGCGCATCCCTGTAAGAGCTGACAGTTACCTCGCCTCGCGACGGCTGCTGCAATGTGTCCAGTGCACATCGCCTTGTGCACAGTTCCACAGGAGCACACCATGCAGCCGACCACGACCCCGAGCGTTCCCGCTTCTTCCGTTCCTTCCAAGCAGCAGCCCGGCCAAGGGGTTCCCGCCCCTCAACCGCTGCCCCCAGAAGTGCTGCGGCAAGTGTCGGGTGGTGCGCCGCGGCCCATCTGGTGATGGCTCGGTAGCGGGTCATGCCCTCGCTCTTCCGCCCTGAAGTCGTCGAAGGCCGACGACAGCAGTGGCTGGGCAGCATCCAGCTGATCCGGCCGGTATCGCTCGCCGTGCTCACCGTCTTCGTCGCCGTCACGGCGGCGGCGACGGTCACATACCTATCGCTCGGGGAGTACACGCGCAAGGCACGTGTGAGTGGATACCTGGTGCCGGATCGCGGCGTGATCCGGCTCGTGCCGCCGCAGGCTGCGACCGTGGTCGAGCGGCACGTGACGGAAGGGCAGGTGGTCAAGCGCGGCGACGTGCTCTTCGTGTTGTCGATGGAGCGGGCCACGCTCCGCGGCGACACGCAGGCCGCCGTGCAGGCCTCTCTCGCCGCGCGCGAGAAGAGCCTCAAGCAATCGACCGAACAACAGCAGCGCCTGCAGCAATCGCAGGCGTCTGCCTTGCAGCGGCAGATCGCCGCCATGCGCGGCGAGCTGGCGCAGATGGAGGCCGAAGCGGCCCTGCAGTCGCAGCGGCTCGCGCTTGCACAGCAGGCGCAGGCGCGGCTCGAATCGTTGCGCAACGACAACTTCGTGTCGTCGGCGCAGGTGCAGGCCAAGGCCGAAGAGGTGCTGGGCCTGCGCGCGCAGCTGCAGGGCCTGGAGCGCCAGCGCGCCGCACAGCAGCGCGAGATCGGCAACCTGGAAGCGCAGGCGCGCGAACTGCCGCTGCGCATGCAGGCGCAGCAAGGCGAGCTGGAGCGCGACCTCGCCGTCGTGGCGCAGCGCTCAGCCGAAAGCGAAGCGCAATCCCGCCTCGTGGTGCGTGCACCGGAAGACGGCATGGTGACTGCGGTGGTCGCCGAGCGGGGCCAGCCGGCGACGCCGGGTGTCGCACTCGCGAGCCTGCTGCCGGCCGATGCCAAGCTGCAGGCCCACCTCTTCGCGCCGTCGAGCGCGGTGGGCTTCCTGCATTCGCGCCAGTCCGTGCAGCTGCGCTACCAGGCCTATCCGTACCAGAAGTTCGGCCACCAGGCGGGGCAGGTGCTGCAGGTGTCGCGCACGCCGCTGCAGGCCAGTGAGCTGGCCGGGCTGTCGCTGCCGGCGCGCGGGGGTGATGGCCACGAGCCGCTGTACCGCATCACCGTCGCGCTCGATCGCCAGGCGGTGCAGGCCTATGGCCAGGCACAGCCGCTGGCGCCGGGCATGCAGCTCGACGCCGACGTGCTCCTCGATCGCCGGCGCTTGATCGAATGGATCTTCGAACCCTTGTTGAGCGTGACGGGTCGCGTATGAGCCGCCCCATCGAAGGCTTGTATTGATGCTGGACGCACTCCACCTCGGTTGGGGCGCTCGTCGCGTCCCGATGATCCTGCAAACCGAGGCCGCTGAATGCGGCCTCGCTTGCTTGGTGATGGTCGCGGCGCAGCATGGGTTGCGCACCGACCTGCCGACCTTGCGCAAGCGCTTCTCGTTGTCGCTCAAGGGGGCCACGATGGCCGACCTGGTGCGCATGGCCGGGCGCATGCAGCTGAGCCCGAGGCCGCTGCGCGCCGAGATGGAGCACCTGCCACAACTGGCGCTGCCCTGCGTGCTGCATTGGGACCTGAACCACTTCGTGGTGCTGACCGAGCTCCGCGGTGACGTGGCCGTGATCCACGACCCGGGGCAGGGTGTGCGCCGCCTGCGGCTGTCCGAAGTCGGCCAGCATTTCACCGGCATCGTGCTGGAGCTGTCGCCCGCGCCTGATTTCAAGCCGAAGGAAGACCGGCAGTCGATCAGCATGCGGCAGATGATGGGCCACGTGTCGGGCCTGCGCCGCTCGCTGGGCCAGATCTTCGTGCTGGCGCTGGCGCTCGAAGCCTTCATGCTGCTGTCGCCGTTCTTCATGCAGTGGGTGGTCGACGGCGTGCTGGTCAGTGCCGACCGCGACCTGCTGCTCACGCTGGGCCTGGGCTTCGGCCTGCTGGTGTTGATCCAGGTGGCGACGGGGGCGATCCGCTCGTGGGCGGTGCTGTACCTCTCGTCCACGCTCAACCTGCAGTGGCTGGGCAACGTGTTCGCGCACCTGATGCGGCTGCCGGTGAGCTGGTTCGAAAAGCGCCACACCGGCGACATCATGTCGCGCTTCGGGGCCATCCAGAAGATGCAGGAGACGCTGACCACGAGCTTCATCGAAGCCGTGCTCGACGGCCTGCTGGTGGTGCTGACGTTTGTGGTGATGTGCGTCTACAGCGTGACGCTCGCCGCCATCGCGGCCGGCAGCGTGGCGATCTACGCGCTCCTGCGCTGGGCCTTCTTCCGCCCGCTGCGCGAAGCGACCGAAGAGGAGATCGTGCACACGGCCAAGCGCTCGACGCACTTCCTGGAGTCGCTGCGCGGCGTGCAGAGCATCAAGCTCTTCAATCGACAGGAAGACCGCCACGCCGAGTTCATGAACAAGGTGGTCGACGCGATGAACGCCAACATCGCCACGCGCAAGCTCGACCTGCTGTTCGGCGTGCTGCACAAGCTGGTGTTCGGGCTGGAGCGCATCGCGGTGATCTGGGTCGGCGCGCTGCTGGTGATGGACCAGCGCTTCTCGGTCGGCATGCTGTTCGCGTTCTTCGCCTACCGCGAGACGTTTTCGACGCGGGTGAGCGGCCTGATCGACAAGGTGGTCGAGCTCAAGATGCTCAAGCTCGAAGGCGAGCGCCTGGCCGACATCGTGCTCACCGCGCCCGAGGCCGAGCCGGATGTGCCGGCACGCGAACGCGACGAAACGCCGGCGCGGCTGGAGCTGCGCAACGTCAGCTTCCGCTACTCCGACAACGAGCCCGAGGTGCTGAAGGACGTGAGCTTCACCATCGAGCCGGGCGAGTCGGTGGCGATCTCGGGTCCCTCGGGCTGCGGCAAGACGACGCTTCTGAAGGTGTTGCTCGGCATCCACGAGCCGCAGGTGGGCGAGGTGCTGGTGGGCGGCGTGCCGCTGCGCCAGCTGGGCCTGCGCAACTTCCGCGACAAGGTCGGCACCGTGATGCAGGAAGACCAGCTCTTCGCCGGCAGCATCACCGACAACATCAGCTTCTTCGACGCCCATGCCGACCCGGCGTGGGTCGCGCAGTGCGCGCGGTTGGCCGCCGTGCACGACGAGATTGAAGCCATGCCCATGGGCTTTCACACGCTCATCGGCGACATGGGGGCCAGCATCTCCGGCGGGCAGAAGCAGCGCATCCTGCTCGCCCGCGCGCTCTACAAGCGACCCCAGATCCTGTTCCTCGACGAAGCGACCAGCGCGCTCGACGTGGACCGCGAACGCCTGGTCAACCAGGCGGTGCGCCAGCTCGACCTCACGCGCGTGATCGTGGCGCACCGGCCCGAGACCATCGCCTCGGCGTCGCGCGTGATCGTGCTGAAGGATGGGCACGTGGCTCAAGAGCTCCGCACCGTCGGTGCGGGGCGCTAACTTCTTCGTCATCGCTCATGCACCTGTCTCTCTCACCGGGGAGTGAGCCCAACCCGCATGCGCTGGCGGCCATGACGCAGGCGGCGGAGATGTACGCGATCGTCGCGTCGCAGGACATCGTCGACAGCCGCGGCGTGAAGCTGTGGGCGCAGGGCCAGCCGGTGTCGGCGGCCCTGCAGCAGCGGTTGCTCGAGCGGCGGCTCAAGAAGCCGGTCGAGGCTTGCCTGCTGGCGGAAGACGGCATCACCCCGTTCCGCTTGATGCACGACCTGCAGGCGCTGCTCGAGTCGCAGCACCCGCTCGCACCGGCGCTGCGGGCGCACGGTCAGGTGCTGGTGGCGCAGCTGAAGCAGATCCCGCTGCACGCGGTGGCGCAGCTGCTGCTCACCACCGCCGCGGCGGCGCGGCCGCAGGCGCTGGTCCATGCCGTCACCGGCATGGCACTGGCGGGCGCGATGATGGCGAGCCGGCAGGCCTCGTCGCTCGAAGTGCGGCTCGCGATGCTCGGGGGCTTGCTGCACGACATCGGCGAGATCTACATCAACCCCGCGTTCCTCGACTACACGCACGCGCTCGACCTCGTCGGGCACAAGCACCTGGTGGTGCACCCGCGGGTGGCGCAGATGCTGCTGGACGGCTTGACGGACTACCCCAAGGCCCTGGGACGGGGCATCGCCGAGCACCACGAGCGACTCGACCGCTCGGGCTACCCCGCGCGGCTCGGGCCCGACGCCTTGTCGACGCTCGGGCGGGTGCTCTCGGTGGTGGAGGTGACGCTCGGCAGCGCGAGCGACCCGCATGCGCCGCTGACCCGTGCAAGTTTCGCGTTACGTGTGGTGCCCGGCGAGTTCGACCCCACGTGGTCGGCGTTTGTCTGCGAAGCGGCGAACGATGCCCGCGAAGACTTTGCGCTCGACGACCAGCCCGCCGCAGCCACGCTGGCCGTGCAGCTGGCGGAGATCGACGAGCACATGGCGTCGGCCCACCAGCTGGCCAAGGAGCTGAACGAACAGCGCCGCACCTCACAGATCACCGAGGTGGTGGCCGACGCGCTGCACCGCCTGGAGCGCCTGCGCGTGGCGTGGAATGCGCTCGGGCTGTGGGGCGAAGAAGCGCTCACCGCCCACCTGCCGCCGGGCGAGCGGCTGGAGCTCATGCTGGCCGAGAGCGAACTGCGCCAGCGGCTGCGGGCGTTTCACCGCGAATGCCTGCTGCTGAGCGAGGGCCTGACGGAGGCCGAGAAGTTCAGGCTCTCACCCTTGTGGCAGGGGCTGCTGGAGCCGATGTGAGGCGCTGGCCGCTCAGGGTGAGGTGAGCTGCTCGATGTGGCCGAGCCAGCGCAGGGCCTGCTCGCGGGTGTCGCCGCACATTTCGGAGGAGGGCTGCAGCGAGCTGCAGACGGCCGGCCGGTCCGCTTGGCCGAAGATGGCGCAGGCGTTGTCGGCCGTGAGGTGCAGGCAGCGCACGCCGGCCGGCTTGCTGATGCCGTTGACGAGCGGCATGCCAGGGATCGGCGAGGAGATCGAGGGCGCGATGCAGCAGGCGCCGCAGCCGGGTCGGCAGTTCATGCGCCGATTATTTGGCAGGGGCGCCACGGCAGGGGCGGGGCTTGCGGGCCGAGCCGTGACGCACAAGGCTCGCCCACCTAAAATTCACGCCCTGCCTGCGCGGGCGTGTTCCGTCATGAACCCCGTGCCCCTCTCCCGGAGCCCCCATGTTGTATCCCCATGAATTCGACGTGATCGTCGTCGGCGGCGGCCATGCCGGCACCGAAGCCGCGCTGGCGGCCGCGCGCATGGGCGTGAGCACGCTGCTGCTCACGCACAACATCGAGACGCTTGGGCAGATGAGCTGCAACCCGTCGATCGGCGGCATCGGCAAGGGCCACCTGGTGAAGGAAGTCGACGCGCTGGGCGGCGCGATGGCCGCGGCCACCGACGAATCGGGCGTCCAGTTCCGCATCCTCAACGGATCCAAGGGGCCGGCGGTGCGGGCGACCCGCGCGCAGGCGGACCGCATCCTCTACAAGGCGGCCATCCGACGCCGGCTGGAGAACCAGCCGAACCTGACCCTCTTCCAGCAAGCGGTCGACGACCTGATGGTCGAGGGCGACCGGGTGGTGGGGGCTGTGACACAAGTTGGCATTCGCTTTCGGGCTAGGGCGGTGGTGCTGACGGCCGGCACCTTCCTCGACGGCAAGATCCACGTCGGCTTGCAGAACCACGCGGGTGGCCGGGCGGGGGACCCGCCGGCGGTGTCGCTGTCGGCGCGACTCAAGGAGCTGAAGCTGCCGCAGGGCCGGCTGAAGACCGGCACGCCTCCCCGGCTCGATGGCCGCACCATCGACTTTTCGGTGTTGACCGAGCAGCCCGGCGACCTCGACCCGGTGCCCGTGTTCAGCTTCATGGGCCATGTGTCGCAGCACCCGCGTCAGGTGCCGTGCTGGATCACCCACACCAACGAGCGCACGCACGAGATCATCAAGTCGGGTTTCGACCGCAGCCCGATGTTCACCGGCGTGATCGAAGGGGTGGGGCCGCGCTACTGCCCGAGCATCGAGGACAAGGTCAACCGCTTCGCCGACAAGGACTCGCACCAGATCTTCCTGGAGCCCGAAGGCCTGACCACGCATGAGTTCTACCCGAACGGCATCAGCACCAGCCTGCCGTTCGACGTGCAGCTGGCGGCCGTGCGCTCCATGCGCGGGCTGGAAAAGGCGCACATCCTGCGCCCCGGCTATGCCATCGAGTACGACTACTTCGATCCTCGCGGGCTGAAGGCGAGCTTCGAGACCAAGGTGATCCAGGGCCTGTTCTTCGCCGGCCAGATCAACGGGACGACCGGCTATGAGGAGGCGGCGGCCCAGGGCCTGTTCGCCGGCATCAACGCCGCCCGCCAAGTGCAAGGCCGCGAGGCCTGGACGCCGCGTCGCGACCAGGCCTACCTCGGCGTTCTCGTCGATGACCTCATCACCAAGGGCGTGACCGAGCCGTACCGGATGTTCACCAGCCGGGCCGAGTTCCGCCTGCAGCTGCGTGAAGACAACGCCGACCTTCGGCTGACCGAGGTCGGGCGTGAGCTGGGTCTGGTCGACGACGAGCGCTGGGCGGCGTTCAACCGCAAGCGTGACGCCATCGCCCGTGAGACCGAGCGCCTGCGCTCGACCTGGGTGCATCCAGGATCACTGCCCACCGAGGTGGCCGAGCGTTGGCTCGGCAAGTCGATTGAGCGCGAGTACAACCTGGCCGACCTCTTGCGACGTCCAGGCGTCGACTTCAACGCGGTCACGGAAGTGGCGGCCGTTGCCAAACCTGAAGCCGGTGTTTCACGTGAAACACTGCGCCAGGAGTTAGGTGCCGAACTGGCCGACGCGGTGATCGAGCAGGCCGAGATCAGCATCAAGTACGCGGGCTACATCGACAAGCAGGTCGAAGAAGTGGAGCGCACTGCGCACTACGAAGGCCTGCGGCTGCCGGCGGAACTGGACTACGCCCAGGTCACCGCCATCAGTTTCGAGGCGCGCCAGAAGCTCGCGCTCCACCGGCCGGAGACGCTCGGTCAGGCCTCCCGCATCTCGGGCATCACCCCCGCCACCATTTCGCTGCTGCTGATCCACCTGAAGAAGGGCCGATTCAAGGGCTTTGCGGCCAACGAAGCGTCGGGTCGCAATGCCGCCTGAAGCAGCCCAAGGGTCGTTGCGCGATGCGCTCCTGAAAGGCGCCGACACCCTAGGTGTGGCGCTGAACGACGCCCAAGGCCAGGCCTTGCTCGGCTACCTGGCGCTGATGCAGAAGTGGAACGGGGTCTACAACCTGACCGCCGTGCGCCAGCCGGCCGAAATGCTGACCCACCACCTGCTCGACAGCCTGGCCGTGCTGCCACCCTTGCGCCGCCACCTGGGCGGGCGTGCCGCCCGCATCCTCGACGTCGGCAGTGGCGGTGGCTTGCCCGGCGTCGTGCTGGCCATCCTGGAGCCGCAGCTGGAAGTGACCTGTGTCGATTCGGTGGGCAAGAAGGCGATCTTCATCCGGCAGGTGGGCGTCGAGCTGAAACTGCCGAACCTGGGTGCGGTGCATGCCCGAGTGGAAGACCTGCGCCTGCCGCCGTTTGATGTGGTCACCTCACGAGCCTTTGCTTCACTGGTGGACTTCACACGGCTGACGCGGCACCTGGTGGGTGAGCAGGGCGTGTGGATGGCGCTCAAAGGCAAAACGCCTGACGACGAGATCGCCGCATTGCCGCCAGAGTGGGCAGTGTTTCACGTGGAACAACTGACGGTGCCCGGCCTCGATGCCGAGCGCTGCCTGGTCTGGCTGCGTCGGGCCACCGCGGCGTGAGGTGGGCATGACAGTCTTTGGCATTTCCGATTTCGGCACCTACTGCGTCTCCATCTTGGTGTTTCTCGCCCTGCCAGGACCGGGCACCTTCGCGTTGCTCACCTCGACGGCGAAGGGCGGCTTCCGGGCCGGCGCGGCCGCCACGTTCGGCCTGATCGTGGGCGACCAGGTGCTGCTGTGGGCGGCGGTGGCCGGCGTGGCCGCCTTGCTCGCGGCCCACCCGCTGGCGTTCAAGGCGATTCAGTACGGCGGCGCGCTGTACCTGGCCTGGATCGGCCTGCGCCTGATCTTCGCGAAGGAGGCTGGGGCGTTGCCCATCCACATCGCGCCGCGCCACTACCTGCGCCAGGCGTTCTTCATCACCTTGTTGAACCCCAAGGCCATCGTGTTCTACATGGCCTTCTTCCCGCTCTTCATCAACCCGGCCACGCACCAGGGTGCCGTCACCTTTGCCGCGATGGCGGTGACGATCGCGCTCATCACCCTGGTCTACTGCCTGGCCCTGTGTGCGTTTGCCGGGCTGGTGACGCAGCAGGTCAAGGCGCACAAGCGGTTGGCAAGGGGGCTCGAGCGCATCGCCGGCCTGTTCCTGGTCGGCTTCGGCATCCGTCTTGCGGCGCCGTGAGCCGCATTCTTCTCCCACCCACCGGATCGGTCATGACCCGAATCTTTTGTGTTGCCAACCAGAAAGGCGGCGTCGGCAAGACGACCACCACCGTCAACCTCGCCGCCGGCCTCGCCAGGATCGGCCAGCGTGTGCTGGTGGTCGACCTCGATCCGCAGGGCAATGCCACCATGGGCTCGGGCGTGGACAAGCGGGCGCTCAAGCTCAGCGTCTACGACGTGCTGCTCGAATCGGCCTCCATCGCCGAAGCCCGCCAGCGCAGCGAGAAGGTGGGCTACGACGTGCTGGGTGCCAACCGCGAGCTGGCCGGCGCCGAGGTCGAGCTCGTCGAGCTGGAACGGCGTGACAAGCGCCTGAAGGCAGCGATCGAAGCTGCCCGTGCCGACTACGACTTCGTGCTGATCGACTGCCCACCCTCCCTGAGCCTGCTGACGCTCAACGGCCTGTGCAGCGCCCACGGCGTGATCGTGCCGATGCAATGCGAGTACTTCGCGCTCGAAGGCCTGAGCGACCTGGTCAACACCATCAAGCAGGTGCACGCCAACCTCAACCCCGACCTGCAGATCATCGGCCTGCTGCGGGTGATGTTCGACCCGCGCATCACGCTGCAGCAGCAAGTGAGCGAGCAGCTCAAGGCGCACTTCGGCGACAAGGTCTTCAACACCGTGATCCCGCGCAACGTGCGCCTGGCCGAGGCGCCCAGCTACGGCTTGCCCGGCGTCGTGTTCGACCCGGTCTCCAAGGGCGCCCAGTCCTTCATCGAGTTCGCCGAGGAAATGGTCAAGCGCATCAAGTCGCTCTGACCCCGCCGATGCAACTGCCGGTCCCCGACCTCAACCCGCGCTTCGACAGCCAGTTGCTGTCGCGGGTGGAAGACGCGGGCCTGAACGCGAGTGCGCCGCCGCAGCAGCGCTGGGTCGACGGCTGGCTGGTGCGTTTCTCCGCCGGCAAGGCGAAGCGGGCGCGCTGCATCAACGCGGTGGCCGACGGCCGCCTGAGCGTGGCGACGCGCCTGGCCCAGTGCGAGGAGGTGTACGCCCAGGCCGGCTTGCCGCTGGTGGTGCGCATCACCCCGTTCACCCGTCCGGCCCACCTCGACGACACCCTGGCCGAGATGGGGTTGCACACGATCGACGACACGCGGGTGATGGTGCTGGATTCACTCGACGCCCTGCCGGCGGTCGACTGGCCGGCGGGCTGGTCGGCCCACAACATCGGCCTCGACCCCTTTGCACAGCGGGTCGGCGCCTTGCGGGGCTCGCCGCTTTCGCAGCGCCAGGCGCATGCCGAGCGGCTGCTGCACTCGCCCGTCCCGTTCACCGCCTTCGAATTGCGAGAGCAGGGCGAGGTGCTGGCGTGCGGCCAGTACGCGATAGAAAGCGACCTGGTCGGGCTCTACGACGTCTTCACCGCGCCCGAGGCCCGTGGCCGCGGCTGCGCCAGCCGCTTGTGCCTGCACATGCTCGCGCACGCCCGCTCACGCGGGGCGCGGCACGCCTACCTGCAGGTCGAGCATGACAACCACGCGGCGCGGGCCATCTACCACCGCCTGGGTTTCGCCGACGGCTACGCCTACCACTACCGGACGCGCCGCATCTGAACCGTCAGACCAGGCCGAGCGTCTCGTCGACACCCAGGTGCACGTTCATCGACTGCACCGCCGCGCCGCTCGCCCCCTTGCCCAGGTTGTCGATGCGGCACATCAGGATCGCCTGGCTGTCGTTGGCGAACACGAAGATGTCGACGTTGTTGGTGTCGTTGTTGGCCTGCACGTCGAAGAAGCCCGACTCGAGCGTGGCGGCGTCGCGCAGCGGTTTCACACGCACGAAGCGCTCACCGGCGTAGCGATCGGCCAAGCCCTTGTGCAGCGCCTCCGGCGTGGTGCCCGGCTTGAGTTGCGACAGATGCAAGGGCACACTCACCGCCAAACCCTTGAGGAAGCTTCCGACGATCGGCTGGAAGATCGGCGGCGTCTTGAGGCCGGTGTGGGCCGACATCTCGGGCACGTGCTTGTGCTGCAGCGTGAGGCCATAAGGGCGGGGCGCGTCGAGCTTCGGGTCGCCGCCGGCTTCGTACTGCTCGATCATCTTCTTGCCGCCGCCGGAGTAGCCGGTGATCGAGGTTGCACTGACCGGGAGCGTTGGCGCCACCAAGCCCGCATCGACCAGCGGGCGCAGCAAGAGGATGAAAGCGGTGGAGTGGCAGCCGGGATTGGAGATGCGCTTGGCGGCGCGGATGCGATCGCGCTGGTCGGGTGCCAGCTCCGGCAGGCCGAACACCCAGTCCGGCGCCACGCGGTGCGCGGTGCTCGCATCGATGATGCAGGTGCGGGGGTTGTTGACCAGCGCCACCGCTTCCTTCGCGGCCGCGTCGGGCAGGCAGAGGAAGGCGATGTCGGCCGCGTTGAGCAGGCGAGCGCGTTCGTCGGTGTCCTTGCGGCGCTCGGGCGCGATGCGCAGCACGTCGATGTCGCTGCGGTTCGCCAGATACTCGTTGATGCGCAGGCCGGTGGTTCCTTCCTGGCCGTCGACGAACACCTTGTACTTCATCTTCATCACCTCTGATTCGCGAAAACCGCAGGATACGGCACCCGCATGACGACACGCCAACCCAACCCCTTGCCCGCTTCGCCCACGTCGGCATTGCGCGTGCTGTTGCTGCCCGGCTGGCTCGACTCCGACGCGGCGCATTGGCAATCGCGGTGGGAGCAGCAGCACGGTGACCGCCGTGTCACGCAGGACGACTGGCAATGGCCCAAGCGCGGTGACTGGATGGCGCGGCTGGAGGAGGTGCTGCTGCAGGACGACAGGCCCGCGGTGCTGGTGGCCCACAGCCTGGGCTGCCAGCTGGTGGCGGCCTGGGCAGCGCATTCGCGGCACACCGGCCGTGTGGTCGCGGCCCTGCTCGTAGCGCCGCCCGACGTGGAGCGCGATGACATGCCGCCGCAACTCGCGCCGTGGCGGCCCATCGTGCGGGCGCGTCTTCCATTTCCGAGCACGGCCGTCGTCAGCAGCGACGACCCGTATTGCGCACCCGTGCGCGCCGCCGAGATGGCCGCGCAGTGGGGCAGCGAGCTGGTCTCGGTGGGCGAGCGTGGCCACATCAACGGCGAATCGGGCCTGGCCGACTGGCCGCAGGGGCGCGAGATCCTGAACGCCCTGCTGGCGCGCACCTGAGCGTGGCCACGACGGGCCACCCCTGTCGATCGGACAGAATGCGCCCATGGTCACCAAGAAACCCAAGGGCTTAGGCCTGGGCCTCGAAGCGCTGCTCGGCCCGAAAGTCAGCGACACCCCTGCGCCCGCCAACGAAGGCGCCCCGCGCAACCTGAAGCTGTCGCTGCTGCAGCCCGGCAAGTACCAGCCGCGCACGCGCATGGACGAAGGCTCGCTCTACGAGCTGGCCGAGAGCATCAAGGCGCAGGGCATCATGCAGCCCATCCTGGTGCGGCCGGTGGGCGAGGGCCGTTACGAAATCATCGCGGGCGAACGCCGCACGCGCGCTGCCAAGCTCGCCGGTCTCGACGACGTGCCGGTGCTCGTGAAGGACGTGCCCGACGAGGCCGCCGCCGCGATGGCGCTGATCGAGAACATCCAGCGCGAAGACCTCAACCCGCTCGAAGAAGCACAAGGCATCGCCCGCCTTGTCAACGAATTCCAGCTCACGCACGAGCAGGCTGCGCAGGCGGTCGGTCGCTCCAGAAGCGCCGCGAGCAACCTTCTGCGTTTGCTGAACCTGGCCGAGCCGGTGCAGCAGATGCTGATGGCCGGTGACATCGACATGGGCCATGCGCGCGCATTGCTGCCGCTCGACGGCGCGCAACAAATACTGGTGGCCGCCGAAGTCGTCGGCAAGAAACTCAGTGTGCGCGAGGCGGAGAAGCTCGTGGCCAAGACCGCATCGACGCGCCAAAAGCCCCTGCTGCGCATCGCGAAAGAGAAATCACGCGATATTTCACGCATCGAGGAAGAGCTGTCGGATGCCCTGACGGCGCAGGTCGAGATCCGTGTGAAGAAGCGCACCAAGCGCGGCGAGCAAGGCGAAGTGGCCATCCAGTTCGGTTCGTTGGACGAACTCAACGGCCTGCTTCAAAAGCTTGGGCTTTCCGACGCTTAGGCGTATCTTGGGGGCGGCGAGGCCGGTTGACGTCGGAATCCATGAGGAACTCTGAATGTCGCAGGACGCTCTGTGTGAGAAGGAAGTGTTTTCATTGATGAAGTGCGAGGGGCGGCAACGGCACACTCCTTGCAAAGCTTGAACTGCGGTGATATTTCGCTTCTTCTCGACACATGGTTGTGCACACAATGAATCAAGCTTGATCGCAAGGCTCGAGACAGTTCGAGGCTGACGAACAGGAAAGCTCTGATGGAGCCTTGAAGCGGGTTTCATCAGAACTTCCCCAGACGTCACCGAGGTGGCCCCTCGGTGGTGTCTTCCTGAACCAGGAGGTCAGCATGGATGTGATCAGCCATTTCGCCGCGCGATACGAGCGCACGCGTGAAGAGGAACTCTCACTCGAGGAGTACCTCAACGAGTGCAAGCGCAACCCGATTGCGTATGCCACCGCTGCCGAGCGCATGCTCAAGGCCATCGGTGAGCCCCAGACCATCGACACGCGAAACGACCCGCGGCTGTCGCGTCTCTTTGCCAACAAGGTCATCAAGATCTACCCGGCCTTTGCCGAGTTTTACGGCATGGAAGACGCGATCGAGCAGGTCGTGTCGTACTTCCGGCATGCCGCGCAGGGCCTGGAAGAAAAGAAGCAGATCCTCTATCTGCTGGGCCCGGTGGGCGGCGGCAAGTCGTCGATCGCCGAGCGCCTGAAGGCGCTGATGCAGGAGGTGCCCTTCTACGCGATCAAGGGGTCGCCGGTGAACGAGTCGCCGCTCGGCCTCTTCGATTTGACTGAAGACGGGCCGATCCTCGAGAAGGAATACGGCATTCCGCGTCGCTACCTGAACCGCATCCTGTCGCCCTGGGCCGTGAAGCGGCTCGAGGAATACGGCGGCGACATCCGCAAGTTCAAGGTCGTGAAGCGCTACCCCTCGGTGCTCAAGCAGGTCGGCATCGCCAAGACCGAGCCGGGTGACGAGAACAACCAGGACATCTCATCGCTGGTGGGCAAGGTCGACATCCGCAAGCTCGAGACCTACGCGCAAGACGACCCCGATGCCTACAGCTACTCCGGCGGCCTGTGCCTCGCCAACCAGGGCCTGCTGGAATTCGTCGAAATGTTCAAGGCACCGATCAAGGTGCTGCACCCCTTGCTCACTGCCACTCAGGAAGGCAACTACAAGGGCACTGAAGGTTTCGGCGCGATCCCGTTCGATGGCGTGGTGCTGGCGCACTCGAACGAGAGCGAATGGAAGACCTTCCGCAACAACAAGAACAACGAGGCCTTCCTCGACCGCATCTACATCGTGAAGGTGCCGTACTGCCTGCGCGTGAGCGAGGAAGTGCGCATCTACGAGAAGCTGCTGCGCGGCTCGTCGCTCTCGCAGGCGACCTGCGCGCCGGGCACGCTCAAGATGATGAGCCAGTTCGCCGTGCTCACGCGCCTGAAGGAGCCTGAGAACTCCAGCCTCTATTCCAAGATGCTGGTGTACGACGGTGAGAACCTGAAGGACACCGACCCGCGCGCGAAGAGCTTCCAGGAGTACCGCGACTACGCCGGTGTCGACGAAGGCATGAGCGGCATCTCGACGCGCTTCGCGTTCAAGATCCTCTCCAAGGTCTTCAACTTCGATTCGACTGAAGTCGCCGCGAACCCGGTGCACCTGATGTATGTGCTCGAGCAGCAGATCGAGCGCGAGCAGTTCCCGGCCGAGACGGAGCAGAAGTACCTGGCGTTCATCAAGGAACACCTGGCGGTCAAGTACGCCGAGTTCATCGGCAAGGAGATCCAGACTGCGTACCTCGAGAGCTACAGCGAGTACGGCCAGAACATCTTCGACCGCTACGTCACCTACGCCGACTACTGGATCCAGGACCACGAGTACCGCGACACCGACACCGGCGAAGTCTTCGACCGCGCGTCGCTGAACGCCGAGCTCGAGAAGATCGAGAAGCCGGCCGGCATCAGCAACCCGAAGGACTTCCGCAACGAGATCGTCAACTTCGTGCTGCGGGCGCGGGCCAACAACTCGGGCAACAACCCGCTGTGGACGAGCTACGAGAAGCTGCGCACGGTGATCGAGAAGAAGATGTTCTCGAACACCGAGGAGCTGCTGCCGGTCATCAGCTTCAACGCCAAGGCGAGTGCCGACGAAGCCAAGAAGCACGAGGACTTCGTCACCCGCATGGTCGCGAAGGGCTACACGCCGAAGCAGGTGCGCCTGCTGTGCGAGTGGTATCTCCGGGTTCGCAAGAGCTCCTGACAGCGAGGTCCCTGATTGGCTAGCTCCGGAAAGGCCAGCATGCTCCAGCAGATCATCGACAGACGGCTCGCTGGGAAGAACAAGTCCATCGGCAACCGTGAGCGCTTCCTGCGCCGTCACAAGGAGCAGATCCGCGAGGCGGTCAAGCGCGCGGTCGATGGACGGGGCATCCGCGATCTCGCGCAAGGGGAAGACATCCACATCCCCAAGCGCGACATCGCCGAGCCGGTGTTCGGCCATGGCCAGGGCGGCAAGCGCGAGATGGTCCACCCCGGCAACAAGGACTACGTGCGCGGCGACCGCATCGAGCGGCCGAAAGGCGGCGGCGGTGGAGGCGGCGGCGGGCAGGCGAGCGACTCCGGCGAGGGGGACGACGACTTCGTCTTCCACCTCAGCAAGGAAGAGTTCATGCAGGTCTTCTTCGACGACCTGGCCCTGCCCAACCTCACGCGCACCGTGCTCGCCGAGACGCCCGAGTACAAGACGCACCGCGCGGGCTACAGCAGCGACGGCACGCCCAACAACCTGCATGTGGTGCGCTCCATGCGCGGCGCCATCGGCCGGCGCATTGCGCTCGGCAACGAGTCGCGCCGCGAGCTGAAGGAGCTCGAAGCCGAGCTCGAGGAGCTGAAGGCCAAGCCCGGCTTCGATGCCAAGGTGGCCGAGCTGAAGGAAAGGATCGAAGCGCTCAGGGCACGCCTCGCGCGCATCCCCTACCTCGACCCGATCGACCTGCGCTACCGCAGCCGCGTGCGCGTGCCGGTGCCGACCAGCAAGGCGGTGATGTTCTGCTTGATGGACGTCTCGGGCTCGATGGACGAAGCGCGCAAGGACCTGGCGAAACGCTTCTTCATCCTGCTGTACCTCTTCCTGACCCGGCACTACGAGAAGATCGACATCGTCTTCATCCGCCACCACACGCAGGCGCAGGAAGTCGACGAGCACAACTTCTTCCACTCCACCGAGACCGGCGGCACCGTGGTGTCGAGCGCGCTGGTGCTGATGGAAGAGATCGCCAAGGCCCGCTACCCCACCAGCGAGTGGAACATCTACGGCGCGCAGGCGAGCGACGGCGACAACTGGCACCACGACAGCGGCCGCTGCCGCGAGCTGCTCGCCAACAACATCCTGCCGCTGTGCCGGTACTTCGCCTACGTGCAGGTGGCCGAGGAAGAACAGAACCTGTGGGACGAGTACGCGACGCTCGCGGCCGATGCGAAGGACTTCGCCATCCGCAAGGTGACCGAGGCCTCGCAGATCTATCCCGTCTTCCGTCAGTTGTTCAAGAAGGAGGGGGCCGCCACATGAGCAGTCCGATCGATGCCCCGTGGGGTGAGGAACGTCGCAAGGAGCAGTGGTCGGTGTCGCCGCGCCGCCGGGCGAGCGATCTCGTCGCGCCCAAGCGCACCCACGAGCCGCTGCCTTCGCCGAGCGACTGGTCGTTCGAGCTGATCGAGCAGTACCACGAGGTCATCAAGGCCACCGCCGCGCGCTACGGCCTCGACACCTACCCCAACCAGCTCGAGATCATCACCGCCGAGCAGATGATGGATGCGTATGCGTCGGTGGGCATGCCGGTCAACTACCGCCACTGGAGCTACGGCAAGGAGTTCATCTCCACCGAGAAGAACTACAAGCGCGGCCACATGGGCCTCGCCTACGAGATCGTCATCAACAGCAACCCTTGCATCAGCTACCTGATGGAAGAGAACACGATGGCCATGCAGGCCCTCGTGATCGCACACGCCGCCTACGGCCACAACAGCTTCTTCAAGGGCAACTACCTCTTCCGCATGTGGACCGATGCGGCGTCGATCATCGACTACCTGGTCTACGCGAAGAACTACGTCGCCGAATGCGAGGAGCGCCACGGACTCGATGCGGTGGAAGAGCTGCTCGACAGCTGCCACGCGCTGATGAACCACGGCGTCGACCGCTATCGCCGCCCGAGCCGCAAGTCGCTCGCGCAGGAGCTGGCCGACCGCAAGGACCGCGAGGCCTATGCGCAGCAGCAGGTCAACGAGATGTGGCGCACGCTGCCCAGGAAGGCCGAGAAGACGGCCGAAGAGGCGCAGGCCAAGCGCTTCCCCGAAGAGCCGCAGGAGAACTTGCTGTACTTCATCGAGAAGAACGCCCCGCTGCTCGAGCCCTGGCAGCGCGAGATCGTGCGCATCGTGCGCAAAATCGCGCAGTACTTCTACCCGCAGCGCCAGACGCAGGTGATGAACGAGGGCTGGGCCACCTTCTGGCACCACAAGCTGCTCAACACCATGTACGACGACGGCCACCTGTCCGACGGCATGATGATCGAGTGGCTGAAGTCGCACACCAACGTCGTGTACCAGCCCAAGGTGACCGACCGGCACTACAGCGGCATCAACCCCTATGCGCTGGGCTTCGCGATGTACACCGACATCAAGCGCATCTGCGAGAACCCGACCGACGAAGACCGCCACTGGTTCCCCGACATCGCGGGCAAGGACTGGCTGGAAACGCTCGACCACGCGATGCGCAACTTCAAGGACGAGAGCTTCGTCGGCCAGTACCTGTCGCCCAACCTGATGCGCGAGTTCCGCTTCTTCGCCATCAACGACGACGAGAAGGAAGAAGAGCTCGAGGTCTCGGCCATCCACGACGAGAGCGGCTACCGCCGCGTGCGTGAGGCGCTGTCGCACCAGTACGACCTGGGCGCGCGTGAGCCCAACATCCAGGTGTGGAACGTGAACCTGCGCGGCGACCGTTCGCTCACGCTGCGCCACGCGCAGCACAACGACCGGCCCCTGCACGAAGGCGCGAACGAAGTGCTCAAGCATGTGGCGCGCCTGTGGGGCTTTGGCGTCCACCTGGAGAGCGTCAACGGCGCCGGCGAAGTGCAGCGCCGCTGGTCGGTCACGCCGCCGCAGTAACGACGGCATCACCGGCGGGACCCTCAGTGGGTGCGGAACGACCCCGAGGTCGTGCGCCGCGCCGGCTCTTGCGTCACGTCGCGTGTCACTGGCTGCGGGCTGGGCCCGATGGCGATCGGGGGCATGCCCAGCGCCCGCCGCATCTCGGCCAATGATTTCTCCTGCTGCGCGCTGATCGATGCCCGCTGCGCATCAAGCTTCAGCGACTCCGCGAGCGTCAGCGGGCGTGTGCTCGCCAGGCGCTCCGCGAGGAGGCGCTGCCATGCGCTCGCCTGCGGCACGAGCTGCGCCAGCACCCCGTCCTGCCGCTTGAAGGCGGGCTCGCGCATCTCGGCCGTGAGGGTCGTGAATCGGTGGGTGCACGGGCAGGTGATCGCGTTCAGCTGGTCGACCAGGAAATTGCGTCGATCGGGCAGGAAGACGTCGTGCAGGGCCGGCGAGAGCGCGTGACCCAGGTTGCTCGCGAAGGCAGGGTTCGACAGCTCGACCAGGGCCGCGGGCTGGGTCTCCACGTGCACGAAATTGCCCAGCGAATTCGGCCAGCTGGTGACGGTGGTGCCAGTCGGTGTGACGGCCGGGCCGATCGCGTTGGCGAGGCGCAGGCCGAAGTTGTCGGGCTGGTGGCAGCCGGCACAGGTCTGCGTGGTGGCGCGCTTGAGGATCTGCGTGGCCGTCAGGCCTTGCAGCGCAGCTTCCGACTGGAGCCCGGTGCGGAAGGTGTTGGTCGACCCTCCCGCGGCGTTGAACTGCGCCAGGTACTGGTCATGCCACACGTCGAACGGCGCCTGCGAGGAGGGCATGGTGTTGAAGGGTGGTGCGATGGGCGCCTGCGAGAAGCTCTGCGGCGCGTTGTGCGTCGGCGAGACGGAATAGCCGATGCGCATGAGCGTCGGGTCGCCGAGCAGGGCGGTCTGCCCGAGCACGCTCGTCTGGAAGGCCTGTGCCGTCAGGCTCAAGGGGTTGGCCGTGTTGGCGACGTCCTCGTTCCACAGCGTGCCCCACGGGTTGACCTTGACCGGGATCGGCACGATCTCGAACTTGCACGGCGTGCTGCTGCAGTTGAGCACGGTCTTGAATTCCTTGAGCATCCAGCGCGTCGTCTGCACGAACTGGTTGGTGCGGATCTGCCCGCTGCCCGAGCCGCCGTAGGTGCCGGTCACGCCCTTGCTGCTGTAGTGGTCCACATGCACCACCGGCCGGAAGCCGGGCAGGCCGGTGTAGAAGAACTCCTCGAGCTTGGCGGCGCGGTCGGTGGCCGAGTTCATGGCCGACAGCGACTTCCACATCTGCATCACCGGCTTGCAGCCGCTGCGGCAGCCTGGCGTGGGGTTGGGCAGCACGCCTTCGAAGATGATGAGGTTGCGCGCGTTGGGCAAGGCCTGCAGCTCGCCGTAGACGATGCGGTACTCGCCGCAGTTGCGCCAGCCTTCGTGCGCGAGGTCGAGGCGGTTGACGAGCGCAAGCGGCACATAGCCGCTGAAGCTGTCGAAGGAGCCGCTCATGCGGGCGTTGATCTGCGCGTCGGTGCCGACGGCTTCTCGGCCTTCTTCCGACGAATTGCGCGGCCGGCAGGCGTGCGGCAGCCCGTTGAGCGTGCCGCCGGCGTCGCTGCAGCGCGGGCCGGTGGCGAGGGCCTGGGCCGCAGGGTTCTGCGTGTCCCAGAACTGGCGGAAGATCGACGCGGCCGTGGTGCCCGGCACCTGCGCCACCACCTGCGAAGCGAGCTGGTCCATCGTGCGCCTGAGCGAGAAGTCGCGCGACGTCAGCGTCGACACGTCGTGGACCATCAGCGAGCGGTGCGGGTCGATGTCGGCCGGCGAGGTGGGCGGCGAGGGCAGGCACACCCGCTGCGTGAAGTCGCGGTCGAGCAGGTCGAGCTTGTCGACGATCTGGAAGCGCAGCACGTTGTCGCGCTGGACCGGCGTGAGCCTCGGGTCGCTCGGGCTCACGCCGACGAGCTCGGCGGGTAGGGGCGTGAAGCTGGGCGGTTGCTTGATCACCACCTGGGCCTGGGCCGCAGTGATGGCGACGACCGACAGCAGGCCGGCCAATGAAGGGGTGAAGGTGGTCATGGAGTCTCCCTGGGGCTGGTTCACCGGCACCACCTTCGCGGCAGGGCACGGTGAAGTCAGTCTAGGAAGTTCCTAACCGCCAAGACTCGTGTGTCTTAGGGGGATCACGCGGTTCTAGGGGGAACGCGTGTTCTAGGGGGCTAGGGCGCATCGGGCCGCAGCGGCTCGGCGACGAAGGGCTGCACCACGCCGATCAGCTTCTGCACGTAGGCCTCTTTCTCACCGACGGGCGCGACGTAGTGCAGCGCCTGTTCGGTGGCCTGCCGGCCCGCGCGCAGCAGCATGACCCAGGTCGCGAGGTATTGCGAGGCCATGCAGCCGCCGGCCGTGGCGACGGGCCCGCGCGCGTGGAAGGGCTCGTCGACCACGCGCACGCCCGCCTGCACCACCCAGGGCTTGGTGGTGAGGTCGGTGCAGGCCGGCATGTTGCCGATGAGGCCCAGGCGCGCGAGCAACAGCGTGCCCGAACACTGCGCGCCGATCAGCTGGCGCAGCGGGTCGAGCGTGAGGCGGTCCATCAGCGCGGCGTTCTCGGCGATGGCGCGGGTGTAGATGCCGCTGCCGAAGAGCACCACCTCGGCCTCGTTGGCGAACTCCAGCGGCTGCTGCACGTCGACGCTCACGCCGTTCATCGAGGTGAGCTTGAGCCCGGGGCCGGTGATCTCGGCGGTGAAGCCGTGCGGCCGTAGGCGGTTGAGCAGGCCGAGCGCAATGAACGAGTCGAGCTCGTTGAACCCATCGAAGGTGACGATGGCCACCCTCGTCGTTTCGGGCACCGCGGCAGCCATGCCGCTCATTCCTCCAGCAGGCTGCGCAGCATCCACGCCGTCTGCTCGTGCACCGTCAGGCGCTGCGTCAGCAGGTCGGCCGTGGGCTCGTCGCCCGCCTTGTCGGCCAGCGGGAAGATGCCGCGCGCGGTGCGCGCCACGGCCTCATGGCCGGTGACGAGGATGCGCACCATGTCGAGCGCCTTGGGCGGCGTGGCCGGGGCGTCCTGGATCGAGGCGAGCGCGCCGAACTGGCCATACGAGCCCGGCGCCGCATGGCCCAGCGAGCGGATGCGCTCGGCGATCGGGTCGACCGCGTTCCACAGCTCGGTGTACTGCAGCATGAACATCTGGTGCAGCGTGTTGAACATCGGCCCCGTCACGTTCCAGTGGAAGTTGTGCGTGGTGAGGTAGAGCGTGTAGGTGTCGGCGAGCAGCTTCGAGAGGCCGTCGGCGATGGCCTTGCGGTCTTTCTCGCTGATGCCGATGTTGATCTGCGGGGCGGATGCGGCAGCGGGGGCGGGGGTCTTGCTCTTCTTGGCCATGGTGTGAGGGTGGTGGGGGGAGAGGTTTCAGGACACGCGCTGCACGCCTTCCAGCGGGCAGGCGTAGATGGCGTTGCGCAGTGCGGCGATGGCCTCGTAGCGCGTGAAGGTGCGCCGCCAGGCGAGCACCACACGGCGGGTGGGCACCGGTTCGCTGAAGGGCACGTAGTGCACATGCGGCTGCGGGTCTTTCGGCACGCTGAGCTGCGGCACCACCGTCACGCCCATGCCCGAGGCCACCATGTACTTGATGGTCTCCAGCGACGAGCCCTCGAAGCTCTTGCGGATGCCCTCTGCATTGCTCGAGAAGCGCGCGTACTCGGGGCAGACCTCGAGCACATGGTCGCGGAAGCAGTGGCCGGTGCCGAGCAGCAGCATCGTCTCCTTCTTCAGCTCTTCGGCGGCGATCTGCTGGCGCTTGGCGAGCGGGTGGTTCACCGGCACGGCCACCATGAACGGCTCGTCGTAGAGCGGCGCCACGGCGAGCCCGGCATCCGGGAAGGGCTCGGCGATGATGGCGCAGTCGAGCTCGCCGGTGCGCAGCATGTCGAGCAGCTTGACGGTGAAGTTCTCCTGCAGCACGAGGGGCATCTGCGGCACACGCTCGATCGCCGCCTTCACCAGGTCGGGCAACAGATAGGGGCCGATGGTGTAGATGACGCCCAGCCGCAGCGGGCCGGAGACCGGGTCCTTGCCGCGCTTGGCGATCTCCTTGATGCTCGCGGCCTGCTCGATGACCGACTGCGCCTGCCGCACGATCTCTTCGCCCAGCGGCGTCACGCTCACCTCGTTGGCCCCGCGCTCGAAGAGCTTCACGTCGAGCTCTTCTTCCAGCTTCTTGATCGCCACGCTGAGCGTGGGCTGCGACACGAAGCAGGCTTCGGCGGCGCGGCCGAAGTGCTTTTCTCTGGCGACGGCCACGATGTAGCGAAGCTCGGTGAGGGTCATGTTGCGCAGGATAACGGAGCGGGTGTCCCGCGTCATGCGCCCCTTGGCATCGCCATGCGATACCGGATGACTTCGCGCTTGAGGCACGGAAGCGCTTCGCCGATTCTCCCGCCGCGGCATGTGCCGCGCCTCGAAAAACCGTATGAGTCAACCGCGCTTTCTCGTGTCCGCCACCGTGGCCGCCCTGGCCGCTGCCACCCTGTCGGCCTGCTACGTGGTGCCGATCGACCCGCGCACCGGCCAGCCCTACCCGCCTGCGAGGGAGGGGTCGCAGCCGTCGAGCGTCGCCATCATCACCCCGCCGGCCTCACCGGCGCCACCCCAGCCCACCGTGCTGAGCGCACGGCTGTACCCCCTCAACCCTCAGGCCAACAAGGGCGGCATGCTGACCGCCGTGGTGATGGACAACCACACCGGCCGCGGCACCTTCACCCTCAGCTACCAGGGCGATGCGCTGCAGGGAGAGGCCTCCCGCGTCGAGGCCGGTTATGCCGCCTTCGGCAGGATCCACACCGAGGTGCTGGGCGCCAACCCCCAGCGCAGCTTCAGCGGCCGCCGCGGCATCGCCAACGCCTATGGCGTCAAGGGGGTCAACGTGCAGTGCGAGTACCTGATCACCGGCCCGACCATGGGCACCGGTGCCTGCCTCTTCTCCGACGGCGCGAAGTACCAGATGCACTTCGGCGGCTGACGCCACCCGGTCGCTCACGACCGGGTCGGCCCCTGGGCGGCTTCGATGTGCGGGGTGCCCAGGCCGGTGAGTCGGGGCGTGGGCGTGACCGCCCTCGAGAGCGTTCCGATCACGATGGCCGCGACGATGCCGCACACCACCACCACGGCGGTGTACCCCGCCGCCTTGTCGGGCGGGCACTTCATCAGCACCGGCAGCCCGGTGTAGACGAGGTAGATCGAATAGAGCGAAGCCAACAGGCCGAGCACCGACAGCGACGGGATCAAGGCGAAGATCCCGCCGACGAACGCAGCGGTCATGGCATAGGCCACGAGCTTCAACGCGTTGAACTGGTTCTTGTGGCCCTTGAACGTGGGCGCGAGCGCATCGACGATCAGCGCCAGCACGAACACCATCACGAGCGAGAGCGCATAGCTCACCACCATGTTGGTGAAGCCCCAGACAAAGGGCATGCGGATGTGCATGCCGAAGCCGCCGACGCCGATGAGCGTCATGCCGATGAAGCCGGCGACCGCCGGGATCGCGGCGAGGATCAGCACGTAGTTCTTGTAGATCGATGCGACGTCGCCCGTCTCCTGCTCGATGGCGGGCCAGGTGGCGGCGGGGCGCAGCAGGATGTCCTGCACACGTTGGATGAGGTTCATGCGGTACTCCAGAAGGCGCGATGCAAGGCGCATCGCGGCGCGAGCGGGAATCTAGTCGTCGTGCGCCCGCTTGCCTAAGGACCAACGTCACATCGACGTGGACAAGCCCCTCTAGGCCTTGAGGTATTCAGCCTTGCTGCCCAGCCAGCGCACGACGTGCTGGCGCGCCCGCTCGGGCTGCGAGGCGAGCCAGCGCTCGGCGGCGGCGCGGGCCGCGGGCACGAGGTGCGCGTCTTCGTTGAGGTCGGCAAAGCGCAGCAGCGGCGCGCCCGACTGGCGCGCGCCGAGGAACTCGCCCGGCCCGCGGATCTCGAGGTCGCGGCGGGCGATCTCGAAGCCGTCCTGCGTCTCGGCCATCGCCTTCAGCCGCGACTTGCCGGTGTCCGACAGGGGCGAGGTGTAGAGCAGCACGCACACGCTCGCGATCGAGCCGCGGCCCACCCGCCCGCGCAGCTGGTGCAGCTGCGAGAGGCCGAAACGTTCGGCATGCTCGATCACCATCAGGCTGGCGTTGGGCACATCGACACCCACTTCGATCACGGTGGTGCTCACCAGCACCTGCATCGTGCCCGCCTTGAACTGGTCCATCACCGCGGCCTTGTCGGCGGCGGGCATGCGACCGTGCAGCAAGCCCACGCGGAGGCCGGCCAGCGCCGCGCTCAGCTGCTCGTGCGTGGCGGTGGCGTTCTGCAGGTCAAGCTTCTCGCTTTCTTCGATCAGCGGGCAGACCCAGTAGACCTGCTTGCCGCGGGCCGCTTCCTCGGCGATGGTGGCGATCACGTTGTCGCGCTTCGCGTCGCTGAACACCTTGGTGACGATGGGCGTGCGGCCGGGCGGCAGCTCGTCGATGGTGCTGATGTCGAGGTCGGCGAAGAGCGTCATCGCCAGCGTGCGCGGGATGGGCGTGGCGCTCATCATCAGGAGGTGCGGCTCGAGCGTTTGCGCCTGCAGCTTGTCCCGCAGCGCCAGCCGCTGTGCCACGCCGAAGCGGTGCTGCTCGTCGATGATGGCCAGGCCGAGCTTTGCGAACTGCACCTCGTCCTGGATGACGGCGTGCGTGCCCACCACCAGCTGCGCCTCGCCCGAGGCCACGCGCGCCAGCATCTCCTTGCGTGCCTTGCCTTTTCGGCTGCCGGTGAGCCACGCGGTCTGGATGCCCAATGGCTCCAGCCACTGCACCAGCTTGCGGAAGTGCTGCTCGGCGAGGATCTCGGTCGGCGCCATCAGCGCGCACTGCCAGCCGTTGTGCATCGCGATCGCGGCGGCGAGTGCGGCCACCACCGTCTTGCCGGCGCCCACGTCGCCCTGCAGCAGCCGGTGCATCGGGATCTCGCGCTGCAGGTCCTGCGCGATCTCCTCAACCACGCGGTGCTGCGCGCCCGTCAGCGCGAAGGGCAGGGCGGCGAGCAGCTTTTCCTGCAGGCCGCCGCGGGTGACGGCGAAGCGCGGTGCACGTTGCAGGGCGCGCTCGTTCTTCGCTTCGAGCTGCGAGATCTGCTGCGCCAGCAGCTCCTCGAACTTGAGCCGCTGCCAGGCCGGGTGTGTCTTGTCTTCGAGCGTGGCCAGGCTCACGTCGGGGGCGGGGTGGTGCAGGAAGTTCAGCGCCTCCTTCAGCGCCCAGCTGCCGCGCGGCAGCATCGCCGGCGGCACCAGCTCCGAGAGGTCGGCCCGTTTCAGGCCTGAGGCGACCGCCTTGCGCAGGTAGGCCTGCGGCAGCGTGGCGCTGGTCGGGTAGACCGGTGTCAGCGCGGTGGCGAGCGGCGTGTCCTCGTCCACGCCCTTGAAGCCGGGGTGCACCATCTCCAGCCCGAAGAAGCCCCCGCGCGCCTCGCCGCGCACGCGCACCCGGTTGCCGGCGGCCAGCGTCTTCTGGTGGTTGGGATAGAAGTGCAGGAAGCGCAGGAAGAGCTCGTCCGTCCCGTCGCTCAGCTTCACGACCAGCTGCCGCCGCGGGCGGAACTGGATCTGGCAATCGGTGACCACGCCTTCCACCTGCGCCGTGAGGCCGTCGCGAAGCTCGCTGATCGGCGTGAGCCTGGTCTCGTCTTCGTAGCGCAGCGGCAGGTGCAGCGCGAGGTCGATGTCGCGCACCAGGCCCAGCTTCTCCATGGCCTTCTTCGGCGCTGACTTGGCGCCTGGCGCGGCAGCGGCGACCGGCTTGGAGGCGGGTGAGGGCATGCAATGATTCTGCCCGCTCCCTTCTGCCTGCTCGCTTCTGCTGCCCCGACGATGCGCCTGCGCCGCCTCCTGCTTGCCTGTTCCCTGCTGTGCCTGGTGGGCGTGAGCCACGCCCGCGGCTACACGCCCCAGGGCGAATGCGGCGGATGGCCCCGCGTGGCGCTCGCCACGCCCAAGGGCTGGTGCGCGGGCCTGGTGGCCGACGAGCGCGAAGGCCTGCGCCTGCCGCGCCGCCTGCTCGAAGTGGCCCCCGGCCGCTTCTGGGTCATCGACATGGGCAGCTGGGACCCACGCCGCGGGCGCCTGCTGGAGCTGACGCTCGGCCGCCCGGGCGAGCGACCGCAGGTGCGCACCTTGGCCGACAAGCTCGACCGACCGCTCGCGCTCGTGCGCGGCCCCGATGGCCTCGTCTACATCGGCGAGGTCGGCACGGTGTGGCGCACGCGGGTGCCGGCACCCGGCGGCATGCCCGCACGCGAAGACGTGATCACCGGCCTGCCGGCCGATGGCGCGCATCCGCTGATCGAGCTGGCTTTCTCGCCGGAGGGACGCCTCTACCTCAACGTGGGCGCCCCGAGCGACGCCTGCCGCAACGATGCGCAGCAGCAGCCCATGCCCTGCCCCGAGCGCGACGGCGAGCGCCCGCGCGGTGCGGTGTACGAGGCGGTGCTCGGGGGGCCGGGGCGCACGCTGCAGCGCCTGCGGCCCTTCGCCACCGGCCTGCGCAATTCGATCGCGCTGGCCCATGTGCCGGGCCTCGGGTTGCTGCAGGGCGAGAACTCGATCGACTACCCGGAGGCACAAACGCCGGCCGAAGAGCTGAACCTGCTGCGCGAAGGCAGCGACCACGGCTGGCCGTACTGCGTGGGTGCCCGCCTGCCGGCGAAGGGCTACGAAGGCAGAGTCGACTGCAAGCGCACGAGCGCGCCCCTGCAGCTGTGGCCGGCCCATGCAGCGCCCTTGTCGATGCTCTTCGCCACGCATGGGCCCTTGAAGGGACAGCTCATCGTGGCGTGGCACGGCCATCGCCCGACCGGCCGGCGGGTGGTGGGCTTTGCGGTGGACGGCCAAGGCCGCGTGGCCGCCAGGCCGACCGAGTGGCTGGCGGGGCGCGAGGCGGTGCCGGGCCAGGCGCCGGTGGCCACGCCGGCGGGTGTCGCGCTCGACGCGCAAGGCCACCTCTGGGTCGTCGAGGACCGCAACCGCACCGTGCTCGTGCTGCTGCCGGACGCTGCGCGCTGACTGCGCGGGGGGCGCGTGGAACAATGTCGCCCCGCTCGCCATCGAGGCCGGTCAAGCCTCCGATCATGTCTGCCCGCGCTGCCTTCACCCTCGCCGATTTCGACTTCGACCTGCCACCCGAGCTGATCGCGCAGCACCCTGCGCCCGAGCGCAGTGCGTCGCGCCTGCTGGACGGCACGCACACGCCGCCCGTCGACCGCATCTTTCGCGAGCTGCCCACGCTGCTGCAGGCGGGCGACCTGCTGGTCTTCAACGACACCCGGGTCATCAAGGCCCGCCTGCTCGGCGCCAAGGCCACCGGCGGGGCGGTCGAGGCGCTGGTCGAGCGGGTGTTGCCGAACCACGAGGTGCTCGTGCACCTGCGCGCGAGCAAGTCGCCCAAGGCCGGCGCGCTCGTGCGCTTCACGAGTGGCGATGGCGCCAGCCACTTCGAGGCCGAGATGCTGGGCCGCGGCGGGCCGGAGGATTCGCTGTTCCACCTGCGCTTCCCGAGCGAGCCCTTCGCGTTGATCGAGCGCCACGGCCACGTGCCGCTGCCCCCGTACATCACGCACGCCGACGACGCGGAAGACGAGCGCCGCTACCAGACCGTGTTTGCCGCCAAGCCGGGCGCTGCGGCCGCCCCGACCGCCGCGCTCCACTTCGACGAAGGCGTGCTGGCCGCGCTGCGGGCGCGGGGTGTCGGCAGCGCCAGCGTCACGTTGCACGTCGGCGCCGGCACCTTCCAGCCGGTACGCGTGGACAACATCGCCGAGCACAAGATGCACAGCGAGTGGTTCGAGGCGCCGCAGGCCACGGTGGAGGCGATCGCCGCAACGAAGGCCGCGGGCGGCCGCGTCGTCTCGGTCGGCACCACCACCTTGCGCGCGCTCGAATCTGCGGCCCTCGGCGGCACGCTGCAGGCTGGCAGCCGCGACACCGACATCTTCATCACGCCGGGTTTCGACTTCCGCGTGGTCGACGTGCTCGTCACCAACTTCCACCTGCCCAAGAGCACGCTGCTGATGCTGGTCAGCGCCTTCGCAGGGTACGAACCCGTGATGGCGCTCTACCGCCATGCGGTCGCCGCTCGCTACCGCTTCTTCAGCTACGGCGATGCGATGCTGCTCGCCCGCGCACGCGCTTGACCCAACTGCTTGATATTTCGCACGACTTCGGCCGAATGGACGAGGCCCTGCGCCGCCTGGCGGCCCGGGCTGCACGGTAGGCTCGTCGCATGAAGTTCCTGTTGGCCCTCGTGGGCCTGTGGCTGTCGCTGGCCGCCGGGCCCGCCGCGGCGGCGGACGCTGTCGTCGAGTTGCGGCAGGCCCATTTCTCCACCCTCGACGACACCTCGCCCGACGGTGCGCCCACGCCCGAGGTGGTGGTGAGCCTGCCCGACACCTGGCGCCAGCGCGGCCTGGGCACCACGGGCAAGGCGCACTACCGCGTGGAGTTCAAACTCGACGCCTTGCCGCAGCGACCCTACGGCCTGTCGCTCACGCGCATCAGCTCCACCCGCCGCGTCTTTCTCAACGGCCGGCTGATCGAAGACACCCACGCGCTCGGCTACGGCCACCCGGTGCGCGCGGTGATCCCCTTGCCGCCGCTGCTGCTTCGCGAGGGCGACAACGAAATCGCCTTCGACGTGGAGCACCGCATCCAGGGCGGCTTGTCGGCGGCCAGGCTCGGGCCCATGTCGGCGATCACCACCGAAGAAGCGCACCTTGCCTTCCGCACCGACGAGCTGCCGCGCGGGCTCAACCTGGCCACCGGGCTGCTGGCCCTCTTGATGCTGCTGGTGCGCTGGCGCCGCCCGAGCGAGCAGGCGATGGGGCTCTTCGGCGGCCTCGCGCTGCTCGGCTCGGTGCGCAACTACAGCTATTTCATGGAGGTGAAGCTGTTGCCGGTGGCGGTGGGCGACTGGATCTACTTCAGCGCCCAGGTGTGGACGCTCTCGCTCTTCGCTGCCTTCGCGCTCAGCCTGCAGCCCGATGGGCGTCGGCCGCGGGTCGAACGCGCGATCCTCGTGGCCGCGTTGGTGCTACCGGTGCTCGCCGCGATCACCTCGCCCTTCGGCGGGCTCACGCCGATGCGCATGGTGGTCTATCCCTTCCTGCTGCTGGGCGGCATCGCCTCGCTGGCGATGCTGTGGCGGGCGATGCGGCACGACCGCTCGGCGATGAACGTCTCGCTCGTCATCGGCTTTGCGGTGCTGATGCTCTCGGGCGTGCACGACTACCTGTTCCAGCAGGGCGTGCTGCCGGTGACGGGCCAGTTCCTCATCCCGATCACCATGCCGCTCGCCTTCGGTGTCTATGCGCTGATGCAGCTCAACCGCTTCGTGCGTGCCGTCAACGAGGTGGAGGCGCTCAACCTCGAGCTGGAGCAGCGCGTGGCACAACGCACGCGCGCACTGCAGTCGGCCAACGCGGCGAAGACACGTTTTCTCGCCGCGGCCAGCCACGACCTGCGCCAGCCGGTGGCCGCCATCGGCCTGATGGTGAGCCTGATGCGCGAGCAGGTGGTGGCGCCGGCGCTGCGCAGGATGATCGACCGCGTCGACGAAGCCCTGGCCTCGATGGAGACGCTGCTCAAGGGCCTGCTCGACCTGTCGCGCCTGGAGTCGGGCGCGGCGCGGGTGCGATTGGAGCGGGTGCCGCTGCAGGCGCTCTTCGATGCGATCGCGGTGCACGAGACCGAGGCCGCGGCGCGCAAGGGGCTGCGCCTGCGTTTCCGCCCGACGGCGCTCGCGGTGCGGTCCGATCCGGTGCTGCTCGAGCAGATCCTGCGCAACCTCGTCACCAATGCCGTGCGCTACAGCGAGCAGGGCACGGTGCTCGTCGCGGCGCGCCCGCGTGGCGGCCAGGTGCTGCTGCAGGTGTGGGACACCGGCATCGGCATCAGCGAGGCCGACCAGGCCATCGTCTTCGACGAGTTCGTGCAGGTCGGCAACCCCGCGCGCGAAAGCGCGAAAGGCCTGGGGCTCGGCCTGTCGATCGTGAAACGCAGCGCCGCGGTGCTCGGGCACCCGCTGCAGCTGCGCTCGCGCGTGGGCCATGGCAGCTGCTTCTCCCTGCTCGTGCCGCGAGCCGACGATGTGCAGCCCTTGCCGCCCGTGGCCACCGGGCCCGCACAGCCACTGGCGGGCCGCCGTATCACCGTGGTGGACGACGAGCCCGCGGTGCTCGAGTCGATGGCCGAGCGCCTGCGCGCCTGGGGTGCCGAGGTGCGGGCTCTCGATGGCCTGCCCGCGCTGCGTGCGAGCCTGCCGCCATCACCCGACGAGGGGGACTGCTACGCCGACCTGCTGATCACCGACCAGCGCCTGCCGGGCGGCAGCGGCCTGCTGGTGATCGAGCTCGTGCGCCAGCGCTGCGGCCCGCTGCCCGTGCTGGTGGCGACGGGCGACACCTCGCCGGCCGACCTGTCCTTGCTGGAAGCGAGCGGCGTGCAGGTGCTGCACAAGCCCTTCCGGGCCGAAGCCCTGCTGGCGGCCGTCGAACAAGCGCTGGGCCAGCTCAGCTGAGCCGCAGCCCCAGGCGCGCGGCGGCCACCACGGCCTGCGTGCGCGAGTTCGCGTCGAGCTTGCGGAAGATGGCGCCGAGGTGCGTCTTCACGGTCGACTCCGACAGCTCCAGTTCGCGACAGATCACCTTGTTCGACTTGCCGTGGATGAGCAGCTTGAGCACGTCGAGCTGGCGGGGCGAGAGGCCGAGCACCGTCTCTGCGGGCGGTGCATCGGCGCGCAGCCCGAGCACGCCTGGCGGCAGGTAGACGCCGCCTGCGAACACCGTCTCCAGCGCCGAGCGCATCGCACCCGGCTGTGAGGTCTTGGGGATGAAGCCGGCCGCACCTTCGTCGATGGCGCCGAGCACGGTCTCGGGCGTCTCGTCGGCCGAGAGCACCACCACCGTCACCTCGGGCGCCGCATCGCGCAGGCGGCGCAGGCTCAGCGTGCCGCTGCTGTCGGGCAGGCCCAGGTCGAGCAGCGCGAGGCGGATGTCGGCCTCGCTGCGCAGCCGCTCGATCGCCTGGCCGATGCTGTCGACCTGCCGGATGTCCAGATGGGGGAATGCGTTGGCCATCAGGAGCGCGAGGCCTTCGCGGAAGAGGGGGTGGTCGTCGATGAGAAGCGTCTTCATGGGGTACTGCAGGGAGCCGGACGATTCTGCCCCGCGCCTGCGCGGCCTCATCGCCCACAAATGAAGTGCGAGCGTGATCTGTTGCGCACGATGGCAGCGCCCATCGGCCGTTTGGTTGAAGTCTCGCCAGGGCCTCGGCCGGCAAGCTGCCGCCACTCGTCTCAGCCCTTCATCCAACGGAGCACATGCACATGCGGCACCTCAGTCTTGTCACCGCCCTTGCCACGGCCGGCCTGCTCGTCGCCTGCGGCGGCTCGCCCAGCGAATCGACCCCGGTCACCGGCGGCAGCAGCTCGCTGTCCTTGAGCGGCGTGGTCGCCAAGGGCGCCGCGCTGGCCGGCGCCAGCGTCACTGCCAAGTGCGCGGCCGGCACGGCAACGCCGGTCACCGCCGACGGCACCGGCGCCTATACCCTCACCATCAGCGGCGGCGCTTTGCCCTGCGTGCTCGAAGCCACCGGCACCGGTGCCGATGCCGGCCTCGTGCTGCACTCGGTGGCCACCGGCAGCGGCAGCAGCGCCACGTCGAACATCACGCCGGTGACCGAGCTGCTCGTCGCGCAACTCACCGGCCAGGACCCGGCGGCCTTCATGACGGCGGCCGATGCCACGTCGCTCAACAGCACCGTCACCACCACCAACCTCAACGCCGCCAAGACGGAAGTGATCGCCACGCTCGCCGCCGCCGGCCTCGACACCACCGCGCTCGCGAGCGCCGACATGGTCAGCGGCACGCTGGCCGCCGGCACCGGCGCGGGCTACGACGGTGTGCTGGATGCGCTGGGCGTGGCCCTCACCGACAGCGGCACCACGCTGGCCCAACTCACGACGACCGTCGTCAACACCGCAACCGGCAGCACCCCGGGCACCGAGACCAGCGCGCCGAGCTCTGCGCTGCCGGCCGACCTGCTGCTGCGCGCCAAGGCCTCGAACTGCGATGCGCTGCGCAGCACCAGCTACCGGCTCATCAAGGTCGCGGCGTCGAACGGCGCCAGCAACGTGCCGACCACTGCGGTCGAGACTTTCAGCTTCAACGCCCAGACGCTCACCGCCACCTTCGGCGCAAACGACACGCTGGCCTTCACGCCCAACGGCACCTGCCGCTACACGCTGCCCGAGGGCGAGGCCTTCGTGTCGCCCGCCGGCGTGATCGTGCTGCGCCACCTGGTCGGCAACGACGACGACACGGTGGGCAGCGGCGACCGCGGCGTGGCGCGCGTCATGATCGGCCTGCCGGTGCAGGACCTCGCGCTGGCCGACCTGGCCGGCGAATATGCCTTCCTCGGCCTCGATCGCAACCCGCTGCAGCCCTATGGCGGCTACGCCACCATCACGGCCAACGGCGCGGTGAACGGCTTCAGCTGCTGGGACGACGACCTGAGCGTGGCCGAGGCGAGCTGCACGCCGCTCGACAGCAGCTACGCCGAGGTGCTGAGCCGCAACAACGACGGGAGCTTCAGCTGGTCGTCCAGCCCGAACGACGACGACCAGTGGACCGACACCCTGTTCGCCTACCGCGCGGGCAATGGCGACACGCTGCTGGTGGCGCTGACCCACTCGGGCGAACCGACCTTCGGCGTCAAGCGCCGCACGCTTACCCTGCCGACGGTGGGCCAGACGAGCGCCAACTGGAGCGTCATGGCCGATGGCAACCTGGTGGCCCTGTCGACGGTCTCGAGCACGAGCCACGAAATCTCGAGCGTCAACGGCAACACCGTGGTGCGCAACACCACCGAGAACGGCTCGACGGTCCAGCAGACGCTGACCTACAACTCGGCCCGTGCGGGTTACCTCGCGCGTGCTGAAGGCACCGGCGTGCGCCCGTTCGCCGGCCTCGCGATGCCCGGCTTCGGCCTGACGGCGATCTACATGCCGAGCACTGTCGTCGCCCCATCCAACAACGCACGCCTGGCCCTGTCGATTCGCCAGTGACGATGCGCCAGTAAGTCACGCGACACGACGACAAGGCCCGCCCGCCCCGGCGGGCCTTTGTCATGGGCAGCGACAATTGCGGCCTATGCTGCAGTTCGACCTCCTCAAGACCGAAGGCCATGCCCGTCGCGGCCGCCTCACCCTCAACCACGGCGTCGTCGAGACGCCGGTCTTCATGCCCGTGGGCACCTACGGCACGGTGAAGGGCGTGATGCCCTCGTCGCTGGAAGAGATGGGCGCGCAGATCATCCTCGGCAACACCTTCCACCTGTGGCTGCGGCCGGGGCTCGACATCCTGAAGCAGTTCGGCGGGCTGCATCGCTTCGAGGCGTGGACGAAGCCCATCCTCACCGACAGCGGCGGCTTCCAGGTGTGGAGCCTGGGCGAGATGCGCAAGATCAGCGAGGAGGGCGTGAAGTTCGCGTCACCGGTCAACGGCGACAAGCTCTTCCTCACGCCCGAGGTGAGCATGCAGGTGCAGACGGTGCTCAACAGCGACGTCGTCATGCAGTTCGACGAGTGCACGCCCTACGAAACCAAGGGCCACATCACGACCGAGAAGGAAGCGCGCATCTCGATGGAGCTGAGCCTGCGCTGGGCGCGGCGCTGCCTCACCGAGTTCCAGAAGCTGCAGAACCCGAACGCCTTGTTCGGCATAGTGCAGGGCGGGATGTTCGAGCACCTGCGCGAGGAGTCGCTGAACTCGCTCGTCGAGCTCGACCTGCCGGGTTATGCGATCGGCGGCGTGAGCGTCGGCGAGCCGAAGGAGGACATGCTGCGCATCATGGCGCACACGCCGCACCGCCTGCCGTCGCACAAGCCGCGCTACCTGATGGGCGTGGGCACGCCGGAAGACCTGGTGGATGGCGTGGCCTGCGGCGTCGACATGTTCGACTGCGTGATGCCCACCCGCAACGCACGCAACGGCCACCTCTTCACCCGCTTCGGCGACCTGCGCCTGCGCAACGCCCGCTACAAGACCGACGAACGCCCGGTCGACGAGACCTGCAGTTGCCACTGCTGCAAGAACTTCAGCCGCGCCTACCTGCACCACCTCGACCGCTGCGGCGAGATGCTGGGGCCCATGCTCACCAGCATCCACAACCTGCACTACTACGTGAACCTGATGCGCGAAGTTCGCTTGGCGCTGGATGAAGGGCGCTTCGAGAGCTTCCGCGCGGCGTTCAAGGCGGATCGGCTGAGAGGCGTTTCCTAGCGGAACACCGGCGCCCGTTTCTCCAGACCGGCCAGCGCCGCCTCGCGCTGGTTGGGGCTGCCGATCAGCGCTCTCTGCTCCACCGATTCAGCCATCAGCACCGGCCCGGCCGCGACTGGCGACGCGCCGTTGAGCAGGCGCTTGCTGGCGCGAATCGAGTCGGGGCTCTGCGCCGCGATCTGCGCGGCCAGCGCCCGGGCATCGGCCAGCGGGTCGTCGCTCACGCGCGTGGCGAGGCCGATCGCTTGCGCTTCCACGCCCGAGACGATGCGGCCGGTGTAGGTCAGCTCGCGCACGACGTCGGGTCGCATCAGCTCGGTCATCAGCACGATGCCGGCCATGTCGGGCACCAGGCCCCACTTCACTTCCATCACCGCAAGCTTGGCCTCGGGGTGCACGAGACGGATGTCGGCGCCGAGGGCGATCTGCAGGCCGCCACCGAAGGCCACGCCGTGCACCGCGGCGATCACCGGCACCGGCAGCGTTCGCCAGCCCCAGGCGACGTGCTGCGCATCGTTGGCGAGGCCACGCGTGCGGGTGAGCAGGTCGGTGCCCATGGTGCCGCTGGTCTGGCCCTGGCCCATCTGCGCGAAGCGGCCCATGTCGAGGCCGGCGCAAAAGGCGCGCCCTTCGCCGTGGACCACGACGACACGCACGCGCGCATCGGTCTTCAGCTGCTCGATCGCATCGTTGATCGCGCGGAACATGGCCGCGTCGATGGCGTTCATCTTGTCGGCGCGGGTCAGGGCCACTTCGGCCACGCCGCGCTCGTCTATGCTGATGCGAACCCGTTCTTCGTTGCTGCCTGCGTTGTTGCTCACGGTCGTCTCCTCATGGTGAGGTGACGATTCTTGTGCAAACGGCCCCAGAGGGGCCGTCGCCAGGGTGTCAGCGCTGAGGGCTCAAGTTTTCGGCTTGTCGCCCGTCAGCAGCGGCAGGCTGCCTTCGCTCTGGTCGCCCAGCAGGCCGGCGGCGCTGTAGATGCCCAGCTTCTGGCGCGTGTCGGCGATGTCGAGGTTGCGCATCGTGAGCTGGCCGATGCGGTCGACCGGCTGGAAGGCGCCTTCCACCTTCTCCATCGAGAGCCGCTCGGGCGCGTAGGTGAGGTTGGGGCTCACGGTGTTCATGATGGAGTAGTCGTTGCCGCGCCGCAGCTCCAGCGTGACCTCGCCGGTGATGGCCTTGGCGATCCAGCGCTGGGCGCTCTCGCGCAGCATCATGGCCTGCGAGTCGAACCAGCGGCCCTGGTACAGCAGGCGGCCGAGCTTGCGGCCGTTGGTGCGGTACTGCTCGATGGTGTCTTCGTTGTGGATGCCGGTCACCAGGCGTTCGTAGGCGATGTGCAGAAGCGCCATGCCCGGGCCTTCGTACACGCCGCGGCTCTTGGCTTCGATGATGCGGTTCTCGATTTGGTCGCTCATGCCCAAGCCATGGCGGCCGCCGATCTTGTTGGCTTCTTCGAACAGCGCGACGGCGCTGCCGAAGCGCACGCCGTTGATCGACACCGGGCGGCCTTCCTCGAAGGCGACCGACACGCGCTCGGCCTTGACCACGACATCGTCTTTCCAGAAGGCCACGCCCATGATCGGGTTGACGATGTGCATGCCCTTGTCGAGGAACTCCAGGTCCTTCGCTTCGTGCGTGGCACCCAGCATGTTGGAGTCGGTGGAGTAGGCCTTCTCCACGCTCATCTTGTAGTCGAAGCCGTTGGCGATGAGGAACTCGCTCATCTCCTTGCGGCCGCCGAGTTCGTCGATGAAGGTCTGGTCGAGCCAGGGCTTGTAGATGCGCAGGGCCGGGTTGGCGAGCAGGCCGTAGCGGTAGAAGCGCTCGATGTCGTTGCCCTTGTAGGTGCTGCCGTCGCCCCAGATGTGGACGTTGTCTTCCTTCATCGCCACCACGAGCGCGGTGCCGGTGACGGCGCGGCCGAGCGGGGTGGTGTTGAAGTAGGTCGCGCCACCGGTGCTGATGTGGAAGGCGCCGGCCTGGATGGCGGCGATGCCTTCGGCGACGAGTTGCGAGCGGCAGTCGACCAGGCGGGCGATGTCGGCGCCATACGCCTTGGCCTTGCGCGGGATGTCCTCGTAGTCGGTCTCGTCGGGCTGGCCGAGGTTGGCGGTGTAGGCGCAGGGCGTGGCGCCCTTCTTGCGCATCCAGTGCACGGCGGCGCTGGTGTCGAGGCCGCCCGAGAAGGCGATGCCGACACGTTCGCCGGCGGGGAGTTTCTGGAGGATGGTGGCGGCCACGGGGTACTCGCTGGTGGGCTTGGGGGAGCCGGCGATTTTAGGCCGGGCGGGGTACGCCGGCCGGCACACCCGGAAGCGGCTCGGCCAGCAGCGCCGCGACACGCGCCTTCAGCAGCGCGGGCGACACCTCGGCCGCCGGCACCGGCGGGCCGGCCAGCAGGCCCACGCGGCTGCAGAAGCCGCGGCGGAAGGGCTGGGTCATCGCATGGCCGCCGATGCGCGAGAAGAAGGAACCCCACAGGTTCTGCAGCGCCATCGGCACCACGGGCACCGGGTGGGTCTCGAGGATCTTCATGATGCCGCCCTTGAACTCACCCAACTGGCCGTCGCGGGTGATCGCCCCCTCGGGGAAGATGCAGAGCAGGTCGCCGTTGTCGAGCACCTGGCGGGCGCGCACGAAGGCCTGCTCGTAGGTGGCGGGGTCTTCCTTCTGCGACGCGATCGGGATCGCCTTCGCCAGCCTGAACATCCAGCCGAGCACCGGGATCTGGAAGATGCGGTGGTCCATGATGAAGGCGATGGGGCGTGGGCTTGCCGCCATCAAAAGCACCGCGTCGACGAAGCTCACGTGGTTGCAGACGAGGATGGCCGGGCCTTCGGTCGGGATGTGCTCGTCGCCCTTCACGCGGAAGCGGTAGGCCAGGCGCGTGGCGAGAAAGGCCACGAAGCGCAGCAGGTACTCCGGCACCAGCATGAAGATGTAGAACGCGACCACCGCGTTGAGCAGGCCGACGATGAGGAAGACCTGCGGGATGGTGAACTTGAGCGCCAGCAGCGCGCCCACCATCACCGAACTGACGATCATGAACAGTGCGTTCAGGATGTTGTTGGCCGCGATGATGCGGGCGCGGTGCGTCGGCTTGGAGCGCAGCTGGATCAGCGCGTACATGGGCACGCTGTAGATGCCGGCGAAGAGCGACAGCAGCAGCAGGTCGGCCATCACCCGCCAGTGGGCCGGCTGAGCGACGAACGCGGCCACGGTCTGCGGCGCGCTCGGCGGCAGGCCACGCGAGGCGAAGTAGAGGTCGATCGCGAACACGCTCATGCCGATCGCCCCCAGCGGCACCAGGCCGATCTCCACATGGCGGCGCGACAGCATCTCGCACATCAGCGAGCCGATGCCGATGCCCACCGAGAACACGACGAGCAGCATCGAGGCCACGTGCTCGTCGCCGTGCAGCACCTCCTTCGCGAACGACGGGAATTGCGCGAGGAACACCGCGCCGAAGAACCACATCCACGAGATGCCCAGCAGCGAGCGGAAGACGGCCACGTTCTCGTGCGCGAGCCTGAGGTTGCGCCAGGTCTCGGTGAACGGGTTCCAGTTGATCTTGAGGCCCGGGTCGGTGGCGGGCGTGGGCGGCACGGCCTGGGCCAGCACACGGCCGAGCACGGCGAGGCCGACGCAGGTCCAGGCGATGTAGGTCGGCCCGACCTGCGGCACGGCGACAAGCAGCCCGCCCACCACGTTGCCGATCAGGATGGCGACGAAGGTGCCCATCTCCACCATGCCGTTGCCGCCGGTCAACTCGCGCTCGTTGAGGTGCTGCGGCATGTAGGCGAACTTCACCGGACCGAAGAGCGTGGAGTGCAGCCCCATCAGGAACACGCACGCAAGCAGCACCGGGATGTTGACCGTCATGAAGCCCCAGGCCGCTATTGCCATCACGACGATCTCGAACCACTTCACGAAGCGGATCATGGCCGTCTTGTCGTGCTTGTCCGTCAGCTGGCCGCTGGTCGCTGAAAACAAGAGGAAGGGCAGGATGAACAGCGCCCCGATCACCAGGCCCGCCAGCGATGCCGGCAGCCAGCTCACCTGGATCTGGTAGGTCACCATCACGGTGAGCGCGAACTTGAACAGGTTGTCGTTGCCCGCGCCGAGGAACTGCGTCCAGAAGAAGGGCGCGAAGCGGCGCTGCTGGAGCAGCGCGAACTGGTTGGGGTGGTCGTGGTGGCTGCTCAAGAAAACTCCCTCCGTTGTCTTATTCGACTTGCGCTTCGAAGCCCGCCGGCAGGCGGTATTGCGCGCGTTTGGCATCGAAGCTCAGCACGTGCGTGGCCGACACCGGCTCACCGCGGAAGTGGCCGAGGCTCGTGATGCGCAGCGGGTAGGCTGCCACGCCTTCGCGCACCTCGACCTTCAGTCGGCGCGAGAAGTCGCTGCACACCGCCGGCGTGGCGTGGGCGCACTCGTGCGTGCCGGTGTTGCGCACGGTCGAGGTGACGTCGAGCGCCACCTGGAAGCCCGTCTCGCGCGGCACGTACAGGCGCGTGCCGCCGAGCAGGTAGCCCTGGCTCACCGAGGTCTCGCTGATCTCGAAGCCATAGAGGCTCGGCCCCAGCTGCAGCACGCTCACCTCGCCCGGCTGGCCCATCCGGCCGCTTTCCAGGCCGAGCTTCTGCGCGACGGGCTGCCAGCCCTCGGCGTCGCGCTTGAGCAGGTAGAGATCGATGCGGCCCGGGTCGTTGGAGGCCGACTCGCGGGCGCTGCGGGTGCACATCGCCAGCAGACGGTGCGGCTCGCCGCGCAGCCTGACGTCCTTCGATGCGCAGACGTCTTTCACGCGGGCGAGCGGGGCGTCGGTGCGTGCCGGGCGGGCCATCAGCGCGGCGGCGCCGAGAACGAGCGCCGACGTGGTGACGGCGATGAAGAGAGGGGAGCGGACAACAGACATGGGGGGCGATTGTGCAGGCGTGTCCCGCGGCTCAGCGTATGACTTGCACGGGGTTTCCCATGCCAGTTCTCGTGAGCCACGTGAAGACCGAGTCGACGGTGACCGTCTCGATGCGGTCACGGAAGCGCTTCTCATCCGGGTGGTCGTCGAAGGCCACGTTGGCAGCCGTCACGCGCGCGCCGAGTCGCTTGAAGGCCGACAGGCGCAGCGTCGTCGGCTGGTAGCCCTCGCGCTGCAGCCAGATCTGGGAGCGCTCGCGCGTGGTGGCGCCCGGGTCCATCGCCATGGCGAGCGTTTCCACCGCCCACTGGTTCGACTGCTGGTAACGCTGCGCCCACGGGTACGCGACCATGTTGTAGCGCGGGGTGTGCAGGTGCGCGAGCTGCTGGTTGTCCTTCAGCGCCGGCAGCAGGCGGGCCTGCACGTCGGGGCGCAGCACCACCACGCCGGCCTGGTAGTCGTGCAGGTCGTCCAGGAAGAACTCGCCGAGGCCCTGGCGGTAGACGGCGGCGTGGGCCGTGCCGCACTGGTTGAGCTTGTGGGCCACGCGCCATCTGGCCCCGTCGCGGTAGGCCAGTCCCAGGTGCGAGTAGCGCAGGCCGTACTCGCTGAGGTCCTGCCCCGCGCGGGCCAGCACCACCACCTGCGCGCCGGTCGCGTCGAGCGTGCGGGCGGTGCGCTCGGCGAGGACCATGGCGCGCTCGATGTTGCGCGCCTCGGGCGGCTTGGGCTCGCAGGCGCGGCCCGCGTGGGCCAGCGGTGCGACGGCCAGCAGCAGGGCGGCCGCCCAGGTGCGCTTCATCGTGTCACCCGTTCGTTGTAGAGCAGCGCGGCGCCGATCTCGTTGGGGATGTAGGCGATCGCACGGCCCGCGGCCGAGAGCACCCAGCCGGCGCTGAAGGCGCTGACCGTCACCACCGTGCCGACGCCGATCGACAGCGCCGCCGCACCCTGCGTGCTGAGCGTGATGCTGGCGCGCGCGCCGTCGGACGCGCGTTCCAGGATGCACACGACGCCGGTGGCCGAGGCTTCGACGGCGACGACGGTGAGCATCGCGCCCGCCGAGAGGAACATCGCCGGCGCGGCGACCGACACCGCGATGGGCAGCATCGACAAGGCGCTCGCGTCCGATGCGTTGGGACCGTGGGCGCGCGCCGGGGCGCTGACAGCCAGCGCGGCCGAGAGCATCAGGGGCAGGACGAGTCGTTTCATGGCCGCCCTCCTCATTCCGCCTGGCCGCGCATCGCCATGCCGTCGCGGCGGGCCTGGGCGATCAGCACGTCGTGCGCGTCGCGCAGCGTCTTGGCGAGCGTGAACACGCTCGAGATCAGGAACAGCCAGCACACGCCGAGGTAGGCCTTGTAGGTCGGGTTGATCTCCATGCGGTACAGGCCCCAGCCGGTGAGCGCCATTGCGAGCGCGAAGCCGCCCCAGACCACCAGGCCCCACATCGGCGTGTCGATGCGCCGGCCTTCGTTGTCGCGCACGTACTTGGCGAGTGCGAAGGCGGTGGACAGGCAGAACACGTAGCCCATCACCATGAACGCGCGGTCGAGGTCGGCGCCGGGCAGGTAGGCCAGGCCGGTGCCGCACAGCGTGGCGGCGACGCCGAACGAGACCCACACCTGGAGCTTCCAGGCCTTGGTGTCTTGGCGGGGGACGGTGGGGGTGTGCATGAAATCCTCGGGTGGTTGAACACGGGGCGGATGATCTGCACGCGGCCGGTCGAGCTCAAGCGTTCCAGGAGAGGTTGCGATTGGCCGGCTGGCTGGTATCGTTTGCCGATACTTTCAGGGGGTCCCCGATGAGCACAACACAGGACCTCGTCACCGCGCTCAAGGCCGAGCTCAAGGCCGCCGGCATCACCTACGCCGAGCTGGCCGAGCACCTGGAGATGTCGGAGTCGAGCATCAAGCGCATCTTTGCGAAGGCCGACATGCCGCTCTCACGCATCGACGACGTGCTGCGCGTGCTGAAGATGGATTTCGCCGAGCTCGCCCGCAAGGTCGCCGATGCCCAGCCGCTGCGCCGCGAGCTCACGCTCGAGCAGGAAAAGGCGGTCGTCGCCGATCGGCGCCTGCTGCTGATGGCCATCTGCTGCATGAGCCAGTGGACCTACGAGCAGGTGATCGCCACCTACACCTTCACCGAAGCCGAGTGCGTGAAGTACCTGACCCAGCTCGACCGGATCGGCATCATCGAGCTGCGGCCGCTCAACCGCTACCGCCTGCAGCTGGCCAAGACCTTCCGCTGGCGGCCGCACGGGCCGGTGATGGCCTTCTTCCGCGAGCACGTCGTCGACGACTACTTCAGCGGCGGCTTCGATGGCGAAGGCGAGATGCTGATGCTGGTGCACGGCCAGGTGGGCCGCAGCCTCGCGGCCACCTTCATCGAACGCCTGCAGCGGGTGGGACAGGACTTCGCGCAGCAGCACCTGGCCGACCAGCGCCTGCCGCCCGACCAGAAGCGGCCCTACACCTTGGTGGTCGGCATGAGGTCGTGGCTGTTTGCCGCGTTCCGCGACCTGAAGCGCGACGACACGCCGCTGCTGCCTTCGATGCGCACGGCCGAAGGCGGGTAGAAGCTGACCCTGCCGCTCGTGTAGAAGAACGTCGGCGAGGCGCCGTAGGCCTGCGACCAGATCTTCGAGAAGTGCGCCGAGTCGGTGAAGCCGGCGGCGGCGGCGATCTGCGTGAAGTTCAGGCCCGAGCCGAGCAGGCGTGCGGCGGCGCGGATCTTGAGCGACTGCGAATACTTGCGCAACGGCAGCCCCATCTCCTGCGTGAAGAGGTGCGACAGGCGGTCGCGCGACAGGTGCACCGCCGTCGCCAACTCGGCGACGCCCAGGCTGTGGTCGTCTTCGAGCAGGTCGATCACGCGCTGGATGCGGGCGTCGAGCAGCGGCGGGCGGGGCAGCAGCTCCTGCGCGATGTCGAAGAGCCGCTGGAACAGCAGCCGGCAGGCGCGCGCACTCATCATCCCCTGGTTGAACACGTCGAGCGAGCTCGCCGTCGCAGAAAAGGCCTCGGGCGGCAGCACCAGGAAGCCGGGCTCGGGCAGGAAGGCGAAGGCACGGTAGAGCGGGTGGTTGGTCGACGCGTCGACACACGCAAACGGCACTC